>NZ_NEUE01000086.1 GCF_002910905.1 Streptomyces sp. SM11
CCCGCGGGCGGGACCTTGAGGGGGGTGGTGTGCGTGGTCATCGTCAGCCCGCGTCGGTGAAGGCCGTGTTCATCTTCTTCGCCGCGTCGTCCGAGGCCCGGTCCACGTCCTTACGGCCGGAGACGATCTCCTGGAACATCGTCGGCAGGACCAGCGAGGCGTCGATCTGGCCCCAGGCGGGCGAGGTGGGGACGAACTTGGCGCCCGCGCCGAGGGTCCGGACGAACGGGGCGACGAAGGGCTCCTTCTTCGCGGCGTTGTCCAGGACGTCGGTGTAGGTGGGCAGGAAGCCCATCGCGTCGAACATCTGGGCCTGGGTCTTCTTGCCGCTCAGCGACTTCATCAGTTCGACGGCGAGGGTGCGGTGCGAACTGCTCTTGAGGACGCCGAGGTTGTTGCCGCCCGCGAAGGCGGGGGCGATGGAGCCCTCGGCGATGCCGGGCAGCGGTACGACGGCGTACTTGCCCTTGACCGCGCCCGCCTCGACGGCCGCGTGGCTGAAGTCACCGCCGATGGCCATGGCGGCCTTGCCGGAGGCGAAGGCGGTCACGGTGGCGTTGCCGCCCATGGAGGCGCACTTGGCGGCCGGGCAGTTGTCGTCGCCGAAGAGCGAGGTGTACGCCTCGATGCCCTTGCGGGACTTCTCGCTGTTGATTCCCGACTTGTACGTGCCCCCGCTCTCGCCCGCGAGTTCGCCGCCGTTGGCCCAGATGAAGGGCAGCGCGCCGTAGGTGTACGCGCCGCCGACCGCGAGGCCGTAGAGGTCGGGCTTCGCCTTGCGGATCTTCTTGGCGGTGGAGATCAGCTCGGCCTGGGACTTGGGGGCCTCGATGCCGAGGTCCTCGAAGACGTCGGTGCGGTAGTAGAGGGCCCGGACGCCGACGAAGAAGGGCGCGCCGTAGACCTTGTCGCCGACGGTGACGGACTGCTTGGCGGTCGGGTCGGTGTCCTTGGCCTCGTCCCAGGCGCCGAACTCCTCGGTCACATCCGCGAGTCCGCCGTCCTTGACGTATCCGGCGGTGTCGCTGTTGCCGTACTCGATGAGGTCCGGGGCGCTCTTGGGGTCGTTGAAAGCGGCTTTGACGCGCTGCGCGCGGGTGTCGACGGGGATGTACTCGACCTCGACCTTCGCGCCCTTGTGGGCCTTCTCGAAGTCGGCGACGGCCGCGTCGACGACCTTCTCCTTGGGCTTGTTGCCGACCTCCTGGAAGAGCCAGACACGGAGCGTGCCGCTCTTCTCGTCACCCTTCGCACTGGTGTCGGAGGTCTGCGGCGCGCAGGCGGTGGCGGTGAGGCCGGCCAGCACAAGCGCCGCAGCCGGGACGGCAATTCGGGCAGAAAGCTTCATCCGGAACCCCTACCGGTCATGCGTTGCATCATGTGCAACGTGCGTTTCGTTCTGCACAACTGGCAGGAGAGTAGATCCGCGTTCCGGCGTCGACAAGTGGTCTCCACCACTCTGTGACCAGGGGATGCAGCCCGTGCAACGCGAGCGTCCGGTCACCGAAAGTGACCGGGAACGCAAAAGGCCCCCGGGGCGCGCGGTGACGCGCGCCCCGGGGGCCTGACAGCCAAGACCCGCCCCCCAGTCGCCGGTGGGTCCAAGTGAGGGAGCGGACCTACTTCTTGTCCTTGCCGCCGCCCTTGCCCTTGCCCTTGTCGCCGCCGGCGCCCATGGACTCGTAGATCTCCTTGCACATGGGACAGACCGGGTACTTCTTGGGGTCGCGCCCCGGCACCCAGACCTTCCCGCACAGCGCGACCACGGGAGTGCCCTCCAGGGCACTCGCCATGATCTTGTCCTTCTGGACGTAATGGGCGTAGCGCTCGTGGTCGCCGTCGCCCCTCGACACCTGTGGCGTCGGTTCGACGAGGGTCCCCGTACCTGCCCCGCGATCGGGCTCAAGAGTGCTCATAACCGCCAAGGGTACTGAAAGAGACGGACATCAGTTGAGCGAAGGGTCGTCCGGATACGTGGCGATCATCGCGAGCTCGCTGCGCTGGCGGCGGAGCACCGCACGCCAGAGCCGTTCGGGGTGCGGGGAGGAGACGTCGCCGGGCTCCGACTCGACCACGTACCAAGCGCCCTCGTCTCGCTCACCCTCCAGTTGACCGGGGCCCCAGCCCGCGTATCCGGCGAAGATCCGCAGCGAACCGAGGGCGGGGCCGAGCAGCTCCGGCGGGGTCTCCAGGTCGACCAGGCCGATCGCTCCGTGCACCCGCCGCCAGCCGAGCGGGCCCTCGTCGCCGGGGATCACCGCCACGCCGAGCGCGGAGTCGAGCGAGACCGGGCCGCCCTGGAAGACGACGTCCGGCTCGCCGGTCAGGCCGGCCCAGGGCGCGAGGATGTCGCCGACGCCGACCGGGGTCGGGCGGTTGAGGACCACACCGAGGGAGCCCTCCTCGTCGTGGTCGAGGAGCAGCACCACCGCGCGGTCGAAATTCGGGTCCGTGAGGGCGGGTGCGGCCACGAGCAGTCGCCCTGTGAGCGAGGACACCTCGGTCATGGCAGGAATGATCCCGCATCTTCGCCCTCCGCGGGGGCCGAGTGGGCGTGCTGCCGCCCTCAGGAGAGCGAGCGCAGCTCAGGGCGCACGGAGGCACGGGGAGCGCACCGAACGGCGGGGCGCGGTGAGCCATCCGGACGGTAACCCTCCGCAAGATCGGATGCGCGGAGGGTGTTGTGGCGGATTCATGACGTTCGTACACCCCCCTTCGCCTTACGGAAGGGGGGTGGGAGGCCATTACCCTTTTCGTTGGCCCCCTGCCCGACCACTCCGGAACGCGAGATACATGACCGGCACAGACGATGTCCTGCTTGTCCACGGCGGCACCCCGCTGGAGGGCGAGATCCGCGTCCGAGGCGCCAAGAACCTGGTGCCGAAGGCAATGGTCGCCGCGCTGCTCGGCAGCGGGCCCAGCCGTCTCCGCAACGTTCCCGACATCCGTGACGTACGGGTCGTCCGGGGGCTGCTGCAGCTGCACGGCGTCACCGTCCGCCCCGGCGACGAACCGGGCGAACTGATCCTCGACCCCTCGCACGTCGAGTCCGCGAACGTCGCCGACATCGATGCCCACGCGGGCTCGTCGCGCATCCCGATCCTTTTCTGCGGCCCGCTGCTGCACCGCCTCGGCCACGCCTTCATCCCGGGCCTGGGCGGCTGCGACATCGGCGGCCGGCCGATCGACTTCCACTTCGAGGTGCTGCGCCAGTTCGGCGCGACCATCGAGAAGCGGGCCGACGGCCAGTATCTGGAGGCCCCGCAGCGGCTGCGCGGCACCAAGATCCGGCTGCCGTACCCGTCGGTGGGCTCCACCGAGCAGGTGCTGCTCACCGCGGTGCTCGCCGAGGGCGTCACCGAGCTGTCCAACGCGGCCGTCGAGCCGGAGATCGAGGACCTCATCTGCGTACTGCAGAAGATGGGCGCGATCATCTCCGTGGACACCGACCGGACCATCCGGATCACCGGTGTCGACAGGCTCGACGGTTACACCCACCGGGCGCTCCCGGACCGTCTGGAGGCGGCCTCCTGGGCGTCGGCGGCGCTGGCGACCGAGGGCAACATCTATGTGCGCGGCGCCCAGCAGCGTTCGATGATGACCTTCCTGAACACCTTCCGCCGGGTCGGCGGGGCCTTCGAGATCGACGACGAGGGCATCCGCTTCTGGCATCCGGGCGGCGCGCTCAACGCCATCGCGCTGGAGACGGACGTGCACCCCGGCTTCCAGACCGACTGGCAGCAGCCGCTGGTCGTGGCGCTGACGCAGGCCGCGGGCCTGTCGATCGTCCACGAGACGGTGTACGAGTCGCGGCTCGGCTTCACCTCCGCGCTCAACCAGATGGGTGCGCACATCCAGCTGTACCGCGAGTGCCTGGGCGGTTCGGACTGCCGCTTCGGCCAGCGCAACTTCCTGCACTCGGCGGTCGTCTCCGGACCGACCAGGCTGCAGGGTGCCGACCTGGTCATCCCGGACCTCCGGGGCGGCTTCTCGTACCTCATCGCAGCGCTGGCGGCGCAGGGCACCTCCCGGGTGCACGGCATCGACCTGATCAACCGCGGTTACGAGAACTTCATGGAGAAGCTGGAGAAGCTCGGCGCGAAGGTGGAGCTGCCGGGCGGTTCGCTCGTCTGACCCGCCCACCCGCGTGCCTCTCACGGCCCGCACAGTGCTGCCGCACACAGCACTGCGCACCGCGCGGTTCCCGCGTGAGCAACCCGCCGCCCCGGCTTCCGGTCCTCGGAGCCGGGGCGGCGGGCTGTCGTGCGTCAGAAGGGCATCTGAGGCCCTTGGGGGCGGGCATGGCGGACATGGCGGGCGTAGCGGCCCGGGGTGGTGCCGGCGATCCGCTTGAAGTGCCGGGTGAGGTGGGACTGGTCGTGGAAGCCCACGGCGGCCGCCGCCTCGCCGGGCGGCACCCCGTCGAGCAGCAGCCGGCGGGCCCGGTCGACACGGCGGGACGTCACGTACTGGTGCGGCGCGATGGCGTAGGCCGCGCTGAAGGCCCGTACGAGGTGGGCGGGGTGCGCGTGGGCGAGGCTGGCGGCCTCCGCCAGGGTGACGCCCTCGCGCAGCCGCTCGTCGAGGAGCTCGCGCAGGTCCCGTGCGACGCCGCCCCTTGATGGCCCCGGCGGGCGCGGAGGGCCCACGGGGGTCGCCACGGGGCGCAGGTGGCTCCTCAGTCGCTCCCCGATGAACGCCAGGCGGCTCTCGGCCTCCAACGCGCCGTCCGGGGCCGCCAGGGCCGTGTGGAGCCGGCCGACGCGGGCACGCAGCAGCGGGTCGACGAGGTCGGGGGTGTCCACGGCGGGCCCGATGAGGCTCGCGTCCAGCTGGGACATGTCCAGGTAGAGCACCCGTTTGCGGAAGCCGTCGGCGGTCGCGGGCGAACCGTTGTGCGGGACCTGCGGCGGCAGCAGGCTCACCGTGCCGCCCGGAGTGCCGCGCTCGTGGCGGTCCAGGTCGTAGCGGACGGCGCCGTCGTCGACGATCAGGAGCGTCCAGGCGTCGTGGACGTGCATGGGGTAGACGTGCTCGGTGAAGCGGGCGTGGAAGACCTAGACGACGCCGGCGACGGCCGGACGCCAGGCCGCGACATCCTGGATCTCCTGCCGTGGCACCACGCTAAGAACGTACAAGATCCCGCCCGGGCCCACCGGCCAGTCTCGAACCATGAGAACCACGACGGCGGAAACCGCCACGACCACGCCCGCCGGGACCGCCCCCGTCCGCTTCGACACGAAGGTCGCGGTGCTGCTCCGTGACGACCTGGAGACCTGGCAGCGCCTGAATGTGACCGCCTTCCTCGTCAGCGGCCTGGGTACGGCGGCGTCGGAGGTGATCGGCGCACCCTACGAGGACGCCGACTCCACCGCGTACCTGCCGATGATCCGCCAGCCCGTGCTGGTCTTCGAGGGATCGAAGGAGACGCTGACCGCCGCGCACGCCAGGGCGCTGTCCCGGTCCTTGACGACGGCCGTGTTCACCGCGGACCTGTTCGGCACGGGGAACGACCGGGACAACCGGGCGGCCGTACGGGCGGTGCGGCGGGACGCGCTCGATCTGGTGGGGCTCGTGGTGTACGGGCCGCGCAACGCCGTGGACAAGGTCCTCAAGGGCGCGCGGATGCACCCCTGAGCCTCCTGGAAGGCCCCGCGGGCGCACGAACGCCTCGACCCGCATGCCCGGGGCGCATGTGCCCCGGGCATGCGCAAGGGCGGCCACTCCTGGTCGGGAGTGGCCGCCCTCGTTGCGCCTTGAGGGTTACTTACCCTTGGCGGCTTCCTTGAGCTTCGAGCCCGCGGAGACCTTCACGCTGTAGCCGGCGGGGATGTTGATCGGGTCGCCGGTCTGCGGGTTGCGAGCGGTGCGAGCGGCACGGTGGGTGCGCTCGAAGGTCAGGAAGCCGGGGATGGTGACCTTCTCGTCGCCCTTGGCGACAATCTCACCGACGGTCTCGGCGAGGGCGGCCAGCACGGCGTCGGCGTCCTTGCGAGTCACCTCGGCGCGGTCGGCCAGGGCGGCCACCAGCTCACTGCGGTTCATGTTGTTACTCCCGTGTTCTTCTTGCCTGTGAGGCGTGAGATCGAAGCCGATGCTGCCAGGGCCCTCTGACAGTCCCCGGACCCGGGTCTGATGTCAGACCCTCTCGCCCGATTACGCATCCTGCCCCCACCAGCGGCGGGAAAGCCAATCCGGAACCCTTCGGGGTCAATGAAAAGCGCCACGGTTTGCTCGTGGTGACGCTCCGTCGACTTGACCGAGCGGTCCGCAGCGGATGCCGGGCCCCGCAGGGCCCACTGCCCGCCCACCCTAAAGGGGCGTTTGGGGCGCCGCGACCCGCGACGCGCCGTACGGCACGGGCGGGTGCGGCCCGGAGCACCCCCCGGGTACCCCTTGCGGGGCCCCCGAAGCGGTGAGGTCAGACGGAGGTGGCGGTGGCCGCTCCCGGGCCCGCGGCGGCTTTCGCGGCGGCCCGGACGGCTCCGGCGACCGCGCCCGCCACCTTGTCGTTGAAGACCGAGGGGATGATGTAGTTCGCGTTGATCTCGTCCTCGGCGACCACGTCGGCCAGCGCGCCGGCCGCGGCGAGCATCATCTCCGTGTTGACGGTGCGGGACTGAGCGTCCAGCAGACCGCGGAAAACACCCGGGAAGACCAGCACGTTGTTGATCTGGTTGGGGAAGTCCGAGCGGCCGGTGGCCACGACCGCCGCCGTCTGACGGGCGATCGCGGGGTCGACCTCGGGGTCCGGGTTCGCGAGCGCGAACACGATCGCACCGTCCGCCATCGCGGCGACGTCGTCGCCGTTCAGGACGTTCGGGGCGGAGACGCCGATGAAGACGTCGGCGCCGACGACGGCCTGCTTGAGGGTGCCGGTGACACCCTCCGGGTTGGTGTTGTCGGCGATCCAGCGCAGCGGCGAGTCGAGGTCGGCCGCGACCAGGTCCTCGCGTCCGGCGTGCACCACACCGTGGATGTCGGCGACGACGGCGTGCTTGACGCCCGCGGCGATGAGCAGCTTCAGGATGGCCGTACCGGCCGCTCCCGCGCCGGACATGACGACCCGTACGTCCCCGATGCCCTTGCCCACCACGCGCAGGGCGTTGGTGAGGGCGGCCAGGACGACGATCGCGGTGCCGTGCTGGTCGTCGTGGAAGACGGGGATATCGAGGGCCTCGCGCAGCCGGGCCTCGATCTCGAAGCAGCGCGGCGCGGAGATGTCCTCCAGGTTGATGCCCGCGAAGCCGGGGGCGATGGCCTTGACGATCGCGACGATCTCGTCGGTGTCCTGGGTGTCCAGGCAGATCGGCCAGGCGTCGATGCCGGCGAAGCGCTTGAAGAGCGCCGCCTTGCCCTCCATGACGGGCAGCGCGGCCATCGGGCCGATGTTGCCGAGGCCGAGCACCGCGGAGCCGTCCGTCACAACTGCGACGGAGTTGCGCTTGATGGTGAGGCGGCGCGCGTCCTCGGGGTTCTCGGCGATGGCCATGCAGACCCGGGCGACGCCGGGAGTGTAGATCATCGACAGGTCGTCACGGTTGCGGATGGGGTGCTTGGACGCCATCTCGATCTTGCCGCCGAGGTGCATGAGGAACGTACGGTCGGAGACCTTGCCCAGCGTGACGCCCTCGATGTCACGCAGACCTTCGACGATCTCGTCCGCGTGCGAGGTGGAAGTGGCGGCGATGGTGACGTCGATCCGCAGCTTCTCGTGGCCGGAGGCGGTCACGTCGAGGCCGGTGACCGAGCCCCCGGAGGACTCCACGGCCGTGGTGAGCTGGGAGACCGCGGTGCCGCTCGCGGGCACCTCCAGCCTGACCGTCATCGAGTACGAGACGCTGGGCGCCGTTGCCATGGCCGAGTCCTTCGCTTTCCTTAGCTTCATTGCCGCGCAACCGGAACCCTCGTTCCGGTCACGCTTCCCGATCGTCGCACCTACCGACTGGTAGCCGGTAATGACTGCCGCCTTTCGGAAAGTTCTTTCCACCATACGAGAAACTACCTGTTCGGCGGAACCCCCAAGGGGACCCGAACCCGGCCGGGGCGGCCCGTAAACGAGAACAGACCCGCGCCACCAACAGGTGACGCGGGTCTGTCTTTTCCGGTTGAGCGGCACCGACCCGCCATGCTCGCCTCGCGGCAAGTGGTCGCTCGAAGCGACGAAGGTTGGGCCCGGGGGCTTGGATCGAGTCGGTGCCAGTACCAAGGTAACAAACACCCCCGAGAAGTGATTCCCGTGCGACGGGTTGACTCGCGAAACCCTCCCCGACCACCCGATCGACCATGGTCCGGTTGACCGGGGAAGGCCCCCGGCCGACCCTGTGTCAGTCCCTCAGCAGGTCCGGCACCCCGTCCTCGTCCGGCAGGTCCCGCTCCCCCGAGACCACCGTGAGCTGCTGCGTCGCCCGGGTCAGCGCCACGTACAGCACCCGCAGACCGGCCGGGGACTCGTCCGCGATCTCCGCGGGCGAGACGACCACCGTGGCGTCGTACTCCAGGCCCTTGGCCTCCAGGCTGCCCAGCGCCACGACCCGCTCCCCCAGCTCGGCGAGCCACTCGCGGGCCTGGGCGCGCCGGTTCATCGCGACGACCACGCCGACCGTGCCGTCCACCTCCGCCAGCAGCCTGGCGGCCTCCTCGCGGACCGTGGCGGCCAGGTCCCCGTCGCGTACCGGCTCGAAGCGGGGCACCACCCCGGTCGAGCGGACCGCCGCCGGGGACTCCATGCCGGGCATCGCCAGCGCCAGCACCTTCGCGGCCAGCTCCGCGATCTCCGCCGGGTTGCGGTAGTTGACGGTGAGGGTGAAGCGGCGGCGCGGCCGGGAGCCGAGCGCCTCGTCCCGGGCGGCGCCCGCCTCGTCCGGGTCGGACCAGGAGGACTGGGCCGGGTCGCCGACGATCGTCCAGGTGGCGTGCCGGCCCCGGCGGCCGACCATGCGCCACTGCATCGGGGTGAGGTCCTGCGCCTCGTCGACGATGACGTGGGCGTACTCGGTGCGCTCCGCCGCGAGCCGCTCGGCCCGCTCCCACTGGGTCTCCTCGCGCTGCGGCATCAGCTCCTCCAGACCCGAGAGCTGGTCCAGCGGGTCCGCCTCGCGCTTGCGCCGGGGCCGGTTCGGGGTGCCCAGCAGCGCCTGGAGCTCGTCCAGGAGCGCCACGTCGTGGACGGAGAGCGGCCCGTCGCCGTCCGCGTCGAGACGCTTCAGCGACCGGGCCAGGCGGCGTACCTCGCCCTGGTTGAGGATGCGCCGTGACCAGGGGCCCAGGCGTCGCTCGTCGGCCATCGCGGCCAGCACCCGGCGCGGCGTCAGTTCGGGCCACCAGGCGTCGAGGAACTCCAGGAACGGGGTCTCGGTGGAGACGTCCTCGTCGAAGGAGGAGCGCAGCTCCGCCACCAGCTGGGGGTCGGTGTACCGGCCGCGTCCGGAGGACCTGTTCCACAGGGCGTCCAGCAGGAGCTTGCGGGCGCGCGGGCGCAGCAGGTTGACCGGGGCGGTGCCGCCCAGGGCGTTGTGCCGGATGCGCCGGAGTTCGTCGGCCTCCAGCTCGACCCTGGCCCCGAAGGCGACGACGCGCAGCCGGTCGGGGGTCGGCGCGGCGCCACCCTGATCGGGCTCCTCGCCGAAGGAGAGCTGGCCGGTCTCCTCACGCGGTGCCGCGGCCCGGCCCTGTTCCAGCGCGCCCCGGGCGGCCTTCCGCAGCACGTGGAGCATCCGGGAGGAGCCCTTGATCCGGGCCACGGCCGGTTCGTCGTAAGTGGTCGCGCCCTGGAGGCCCGCCGCGTCGTCGGACAGCGAGCCGACCGCGCGGATCGCGACCTGGCCCTCCTCTCCGAGCGAGGGCAGCACCCCTTCGGTGTACGCGACCAGGAGCGGGGTGGGCGAGACGACCAGGATGCCGCCCGCGTACCGCCGCCGGTCCTGGTAGAGCAGATACGCCGCCCGGTGCAGGGCGACCGCGGTCTTGCCGGTGCCGGGGCCGCCGGTGACCTCGGTGACGGAGGCGGCGGGGGCCCGGATGACCAGGTCCTGTTCGGCCTGGATGGAGGAGACGATGTCCCGCATGGTGTGGCTGCGGGCCTGGCCGAGCGCCGCCATCAGCGCGCCGTCCCCGATCACCGGCAGCTTCTCGCCGTCCAGGTACGCCGTCAGCTCCGGGCGCATCAGGTCGTCCTCGACCCCGAGGACCTTGCGGCCCTTGGAGCGGATGACCCGGCGGCGCACGACGCGGCCCGGCTCCTTCGGGGTGGAGCGGTAGAACGGGGCGGCGGCCGGGGCCCGCCAGTCGATGACCAGCGGTGCGTAGTCGGAGTCCAGGACCCCGATCCGGCCGATGTGGAGCGTTTCCGCGATCTCGGCGGTGGCGTCCTCCCGGACGGTGTCGTCGGCGGGCTCGACTGAGGTGTACGCGCCGTCGGGGCCGCGCTCCCCGTCCTTGCCGAGCAGCAGATCGATCCTCCCGAAGAGGAAGTCCTCGAACTCGCTGTTCAGCCGATTGAGGTGGATCCCCGCCCGGAACACCTGGGCGTCCCGCTCCGCGAGCGCGCCGGGGGTACCGACCTGGCCACGCTTGACGGCGTCGTTCATAAGGAATTCCGCCTCGTCGATCTTCTCTTCGAGGCGGTGATAAACACGGTCGAGATGCTCCTGCTCGACACCGATTTCCCGGTCCCGCAGCGATTCGACAGCGGCATCCTGCGCGGCCACCGAGGCCCCCTTCTGACGTGCACTGGGCAGCCGTCAACCCTATGCGAACGGGGGCCCGAGCGCACCTGCCGGCGGTACCCCGATCGCGCGTCGTACCGGGCGGAGCGCGGTGGAGTGCGGTGGAGTGCGGTTCAGGCCCCGATCTCCACCAGCCGCTCCCCGTCGAAGGTCCGCACCTCGAACCGGTCGATGTCCTTCCGGTCCATCGCCGCCCCGCCGTGCACGTACAGCGGGGACTTCGCCGTCGGGTTCGTGGCGCCCTCGATGCCGTACCCCCACCGCGGGACGGACCAGGAGGTGACGACCTCCTCCTCACCGGTCTTGGAGACGGCGATCAGACGGCACTTCTGCGGTCCCTTGACGTTCTTCAGCTCCAGGACCATGTGGGTGCCCCAGGTCTTCTCCTCCATGCCGACGGTCGCGCCGACCCGGGTGGTGGGGTCGGTCGCGGAGACCTTCTCCGTCATGTGCTGGAAGAAGGCGTCCTCGGCCGGGCTGGTGGGATGCGGGTCGCCCGCGGCCACCGAACCGCCGCCGCGGTCGTCGCCCGCCGTGACCGCGAAGGCGGCGACCGGGCCGCCGATGATCAGGGCGGCGGCCGCGGCGACCAGATACCGGCTGCGCCGGGTGCGGCGGTGCCGCTTGTGCGCGACCTCGTCCATCAGCCCGCCGAGCAGCCGAGGCGCGGGCCGCTCCGGCACATGCGGCACGGGACGGGCCCCGGGCACGGCGGCGGGCGCCTCGGAGAGCATCGCGAGCATGGGCTCCATCGCGGCGAACTCGTCGAGATGCGCGGCGCACCGGGCGCAGTTCGCGAGGTGCGCCTCGAAGGCGCTCGCCTGGGCGTCGTCGAGGACGCCCAGGACGTACGCGGCGGCCGCGTCGTGCTCGGGTCCTTCGGGAGGCACACCGAACGGTTCGCCCCGGCCGGAGGGGTCGCTGGGGCCGCCCGGGCCACCGGACCACCCGGGGCCCGTGCCGTATCCGGGGCCGGAGTGGTGCGCGGGCCCTGAGGGGTGTGCGGGACCCGCGGCATGCGGGGGACTTGAGGGACCGGACGGCGCGCGGTGGCCGGGAGGCCGGGGCCCGAACGGCTGCCACTGCTGGTCGCTCATGCCGTGATCCCCCTCTCTTCGAGTGCGAGCTTCATCGAACGGAGTGCGTAGAACACCCGGGACCGCACGGTCCCGCTGGGGACGCCGAGCACTTCGGCGGCCTCATTGACCGTACGTCCCCTGAAGTAGGTCTCGACCAATGCTTCCCGGTGCGCGGGGGTCAAATCTTCGAGCGCGTCCGAGAGCGTCATCAGCCACAGCGCCTTGTCGATCTCGTCCTCCGCGGGAATGACCTCCAGCGGCGACGGATCGACCTCGCGCGGCCGGGCCTGCCGACTGCGGTGGCCGTCGATGACGATGCGCCGGGCGACCGTCACCAGCCAGGGGCGGACGGAGCCGGTGGCCCGGTTGAGCCGGCCGGCGTTCTTCCAGGCACGGATGAGCGTCTCCTGCACCACGTCCTCGGCCCGCTGGCGGTCACCCGCGACGAGTCGGAGCACGTACGCGAGCAGCGGCCCGGCATGTTCGCGGTACAGCGCCCGCATCAGTTCCTCGTCCGGTATCCCGGAGGGGGACGCAGGCGGCTCACCACGATGTCGAGCCCTGTGCGGACGGTCATCGGCCACGGCCGCATCCTTGCGCACCCGAACCTCCCGGTCGAGACCCTCAATCGAGCTCTTCGACCATCGGTACGGCGGCGGCGGCCGGTTCATTCAACGCCGGGCGGAATTTCTTTCTCCCGGCCGCACGCATCGGGTGCCCCCAAGGTCCTGCGCCGGTACCGGGCGACCCTCTCCCGGTTGCCGCAGACCTCACCGGAGCACCAGCGCCGCCGCCCGCCGCGCGAGGTGTCCAGGTAGAGCCGGTGGCAGGCCTCGCCCTGGCACCGGCGCAGGGCCGCCCGCGCGACCGGGTCGGTGAGCAGATCCACCGCGTCCCGGGCGACGACGGCGAGAAGCCCCGCGCAGTCGGGCGCGGCGCTCAGGGCCCGTACCAGGTCGCCGTCGGCTCCACGCACCGCGCGGGGCCCCGGAGGCACTCCGGACGCCAGGGAGTTGATCCGCTCCAGCGCACCGTCGGCTTCGGGCCCCCCGAGCTGAGCCGCCATCAGACGGCCGATGGCGGAACGCAGCTCATGGAAACAGGCCACCCAGGTGTCGTCCAGCGCCGTAAGCACGGTGCCCGGCGGGACGAGCCGGGCGTCGGTCAGCCACTGGGCCAGGCGCACGGGCCCGTCGAGCTGCTCGCAGGTCCCGGGCACCCCGCCCGCGCGCTCCGTGGCCACCAGATCGAGGCAGATCCGGCCCGCGTCGAACCGCCACGTCCACGCACCCCTGCCCGCTGCCATGCTCCTGTCACCGCCTTGGTCACCGGTGGAACGGCCACCCCCAGAGTGCCTCTGCCGGGGCCCGGCCGGAACCCCTGCCGCCGCGCGGAGTGCGGGGCCCGCCCCGTACCGTTGCGGCCAGGGATCACTACGGGGAGACGTCCATGGATCACTGCCACGACACCGTCACGCTCACCTCCGGCGACCTGCTGATGCGCCCCTGGCGCGAGGAGGATCTGCCCGCGCTGCTGCGGGCGTACGACGATCCGGCGATGCGGCGCTGGCTGGCCACCCAGGTCCACGGAGCGGACAGGGCGGCCCGCTGGCTGGAGGCGCAGCGTGCGGGGTGGGCGACGGGCGCCCGCTTCGCCTTCGCCGTGACGGACGCCGGGCGGGGCGGCGAGCTGCTCGGCAACATGGTGCTGAAGCGGCCGGATCCGGTGGGCGACCTCGCGGAGGTGGGCTATTGGACGACGGCCCCGGCGCGCGGCCGGGGCGCGGCGTCACGGGCGCTGGCGGCGCTTACCGACTGGGCGTTCACGCGCTTCGCCGAACAGGGCCTGACACGACTTGAGTTGCTCCATCAGGAGGACAACGAGGCTTCGTGCCGAGTGGCGGAGAAGTGCGGATACGCGCTGACGCGCGTGATCCCGGCACTGCCGCCCGACAATCCGCTGGACGGCCATGTGCATGTGCGTGAGGCGCCCGCGGCAACGACGCTCAGGCGGTCGGCGGATCGTCGTGCAGAAGCCGCTGGAACAGATGGTGGTCGCGCCAGCCTCCGTTGATGTGCAGATAGCCGGGGGCCGTGCCGACCCGCTCGAACCCGGCCTTGGCGAGCACCCGTTGGGACGCGGCGTTCTCGGTGACGGTCGCCGCCTCGACGCGGTGCAGGCCCAGGAGGTCGCGGGCCGCCTCGCAGACCGCGCCGACGGCGGCGGTGGCCAGCCCGCGTCCGGCGTGGCCCTCGTCGACCCAGTAGCCGAGGCGGGCGTTGCGGAAGGGGCCACGCTCGACGCCGGAGAGCGTGAAGGCGCCGATCACCCGGTCGTCGGCGTCCGCGAGCACCCAGGGCATGGCCCGCCCGGCGTCCCGGTCGGCCAGCAGCGCGGTGAGCCGGGCGGTCTGGCCCTCGACGGTGTAGAAGGACTCGGAACGTACGGGTTCCCAGCGGCGCATGTACGCGCGGTTGCGGGTGAGGGCAGTGGCGAAGGAGGGCGCGTCGGCGATCGCGGCGGGCCGGAAGGCCACGTCGGGGGCGAGCGGGTGGAGGTGATCGTTCATCCGGTCACGCTAACCGGGGTGACCTGGTGCTCCGTACGACCCCCGGGCGGCCCCCGTACGGCGGCCCCGGGCGGGTCCGTACGGGCCCCCGGCGGTCAGCGCCCGTACTTCGTGTCCGCCGACGGGTCCAGCGCCAGCCGGTAGCCGCGTTTGACTACCGTCTGGATCAGCCGGGGCACGCCCAGCGCCGTGCGCAGCCGGGCCATAGCCGTCTCCACCGCGTGCTCGTCGGTGCCGCTGCCGGGCAGCGCCCGCAGCAGGTCGGCGCGGGCCACCACCCAGCCGGGGCGGCGGGCCAGCGTGTGCAGGAGGGCCATGCCCGCGGGCGGCACCGCGCGCAGCTCGTCGTCGACGAGGACGGCGTGGCCCCGGATCTCGACGCGGTGGCCGGCGACGGGCAGGATCCGGGCGCCCGACGGGAGGTGGGCGCACGTCAGCTGGACGAGGGGGCCGAGCCGGAAACGTTCGGGCTGGAGGGTGGTGATGCCCCGGGCCTGGAGCGGGAGGGCGGTGACCGGTCCGACGCAGGCGACCAGCACGTCGTCGCGCAGCGCGCCGAGGACCTCGGGAAGCAGCCCGCGGGTCTCGGCGCGGCCCAGGAACGAGGCGGCGGCGGGGGCGCTGGTGAAGGTGATCGCGTCCAGGCCCCGGGCAGCCGTGACGTCGAGCATCCGGTCGAGCGGGGCGATGTCCTGCGGCGGCATCCAGCGGTAGACGGGTACGACGATGACGTCGGCGCCCGCGGCCGTCAGGGACTCGACGAAGCCGGGCAGCGGTTCGCCGTGCAGCTGGAGGGCGACCCGGCGTCCTGCGACGCCTTCGGCCAGAAGCCGGTCGAGGACCTCGGCCATCGATTCGGACCCGGGTGACCAGGCCTCGGTCAGTCCGGCGGCCCGGATGGCGCCCTTGACCTTGGGGCCCCGGGCGAGGAGTTCGACCCGGCTCAGCGTCTTCAGCAGGGCGTCGCCGATGCCCCAGCCGTCGGCCGCCTCGATCCAGCCGCGGAAGCCGATCGCGGTGGTGGCGACCGCGATGTCGGGAGCGTGGCCGATCAGTTCCTTGGTGGCGGCGAGGAGTTCGCTGTCGTCGGCGAGCTGCACGATCCGCAGGGCGGGGGCGTGCAGGACGGCGGCCCCGCGGCGTTTGAGCAGGGTGCCGAGCTCCTCGGCGCGACGGGCGGCGGTCACCCCGACGGTGAAGCCCGCGAGGGGGCCGTGCGTTGTGTCGTCGTCCTGCATGGCGTGTTCCCGGCTTCCGTGTTTCCGCTGGTACGCGATGTGCGGAGGACCGAGCCTGCCAACCGTGCGTGACAGGCTCGGTTCCCCCGTATTTCCCGGCCGTTACGTCGCACGACGCCGGGGCGTCGTCCCACGGGCCGCCCTCACACCTCCGCGTAACCGAGCTGGGCCCGTGCGGTCACGGGTGCGGGGCTGCGAAGGTATACCGCCCAGGTGACGGCGAAACACACGCCGTAGAAGGCGAGGAAGGACCAGAAGGCCGCGGTTCCGGTGCCGGAGGTCTGGAAGGACTGGCGGAAGGCGAGGTTGATGGCCAGGCCGCCGAGCGCGCCGACGGCCCCGATGAGGCCCATGGCCGCGCCGGAGAGCCGCCGCCCCTGGGCGGCGGCCGCCTCGCCGTCGAGCCCCCGGGCGAGGGCCTTGGTGTGGAAGATGCCGGGGATCATCTTGTACGTCGATCCGTTGCCGAGGCCCGTCAGGACGAACAGGGCGGTGAAGCCGGTGAGGAAGACGGGCAGCGAGGCACTCCTCGACGCCTGGATGACGACGCCGGTGGCGGCGGCCATCGCGGCGAAGGTGGCCAGGGTGATCCGCGCGCCGCCGTACCGGTCGGCGAGCCGGCCCCCGACGGGCCGGATCAGGGAGCCCAGCAGCGGGCCGACGAAGGTGAGCGAGGCGGCCTGGAGCGGGGTCCGGCCGAACTGGGTCTGGAGCACCAGGCCGAAGGCGAAGCTGTAGCCGATGAACGAGCCGAAGGTGCCGATGTAGAGGACCGACATGATCCAGGTGTGCGGATCGCGGACGGCCTCCAGCGCGGCCCCGGTGTCGTTCTTCACGGGCCGGAGGTTGTCCATGTACAGGGCGGCGCACACCGTGGCCACGACGATCAGCGGGATGTACACGCCGAGGACGATCCGGGGGTGCGAGGCACCCAGCGTGCCGATGACGAGCAGGCCGATGAGCTGGACGACGGGGACGCCGACGTTGCCGCCGCCCGCGTTCAGGCCGAGCGCCCAGCCCTTCCTGCGCAGCGGGAAGAAGGCGTTGATGTTGGTCATCGACGAGGCGAAGTTGCCGCCGCCGATCCCGGTGAGCGCCGCGACCACGACGAAGGTGGCGTACGAGGTCCCGGGCTCCATCACCCAGAACGCGGCCAGCGTCGGGACGAGCAGGCTCACCGCGCTCAAGACCGTCCAGTTGCGGCCGCCGAGCCGGGCGACGGCGAAGGTGTACGGCACCCGCACCAACGCGCCGACGAGGGTGGCGGTCGAGATGAGGAAGAACTTCCCGGCCGGGTCGATGCCGTACTCCGGTCCCATGAACAGGACCATCACCGACCACAGGGTCCAGACGGAGAATCCGATGTGCTCGCAGAGCACGGAGAACCACAGGTTGCGGCGGGCGACACGTTCGCCCTTCTCCCGCCAGAACGTCTCGTCCTCCGGCTCCCAGGTCTCGATCCAACGGCCTGCCATCACGTGCCTCCACAGGGGGTCGGGGTGTTGTCCCCGACGCTAGGGAGCCCGCGTTTCGGCGTGGTGCCGCGAGGTGACCGGTGCGCAACCTCGCTCTCACCGGGCCGTTCCCGGCCCGGTGAGATGGAGCTCTACCGTCTGCCGTCCGGCCAGAGCCGGGGCCGGCGTTTGGCGGCGACGTCCTCCACCCAGCCCACGGCGACGATCACGAGCGCGAGCAGCGGCCAGATCAGCAGGGTCATCAGCAGGGTGTACCCGGCCTCGACCATCGATCCCAGGTGCGCGTCCACGTACGGGAACTTCCAGAGGAGGTCGATCAGCGGGATCGTCGCCAGGATCAGCAGGTTGTGCCAGAGGTAGATCGTCACGGCCCGGTTGTTGGCGAGCGTGACCAGACGGTCGAAGCGGGCCAGCCGGCCGGGCAGCTCCTGCCAGGACGGGGCGTACTGGAGCAGGATCACGCAGAAGCCGAGCGACCAGAACGCCTGGGCCAGCGGGATGTCGTTGAGGTCCCAGCCGTCCGCGGTCAGGTGCCCGGAGGCCCACCACAGCGCGAAGCCCATGCCGATCGACGCCAGCGAGATCGTGAGGTAGCGCGGCACGTCCTTGAACAGGCCGTCGTGGTGGGCGAAGCCCAGGACCCAGCAGGAGCCGAACACCGCGAAGTCGCTCAGCGCGTTGCCGGTCTCGCCCGGGATCGTCACCAGGCCGGTGCCGATCACTGCGGTCAGGCCGAGCGGGGCGAGCAGCGTCGCCCAGGGCAGCTTCCGGAACGCCCGGAGCAGCAGGGGCGAGGCGAGGACGAACCAGAGGTAGGCGCGGATGTACCAGAGCGGCCCCGCCGCCTGGACCGCCCAGGTGTCCTCCAGCAGTCCGGCCTGGCCACCGCTGGACCAGGGGAAGGGGGGTGCGCCGACCGGGAAGACGTACCAGGCCAGCTTGACGAACCACCACAGGCCGTCCCCCTTCACTGGCTGCCAGCTCAGCGCGAACATCATCGGTACGACGACGAGCGCGAACACCCACATGGGCGGCAGCAGGCGGCGGACACGGCCCCGGATGACCCCCAGGGCCGGGCGGCTCAGCGAACGGGCCATCAGCGAACCGGCCAGGGCGAACATCACGCCCATGGAGGGGAACAGGATGGTCAGCCAGGCCCAGCCGAAGATGTGGTAGATCACCACGCGGACCAGGGCGATCGTGCGGAGCAGGTCGAGATAGCGGTCCCGGCCGGGCTTCCCCGTCGCGGCGGGGGGCGCCGCGGAGGTCCCGGCAGGCACGGTGGCGGCGCTCATCCGACGGGCCTCCTCTCGGGGACGGACCCGGTGCCGCGCCGCTGGGCGGAGACGCCGCCGGGCGCCTCCACCGCGCCGGTGCGGCGGAGCTTCTGCCAGCGCAGCCGGCCACCGGTGAGCGCGGTGATCCAGGACTGGAGCAGCACGACGTACATGAGCTGGCGGTAGAGGATCTGCTGGAGCGGCAGCGAGATCAGGTGGACCATCCGTTCCCTGTCCAGCCGGAACGCGTACGCGGCGCAGACCGCCTGGACCACCAGCACGCCGAACCACGCGGCGACGGTCTTGCCGGTCGGGCCGAAGACCAGCCCGTACAGCAGGAACACGTCGATCAGCGGGGCGAGCAGCGGGGCGACGACCATGAAGAGGGAGACGAACGGCAGCCCGACCCGTCCGAAGCGGCCCGAGGGGCCGCGTTCGATCACCGCGCGGCGGTGCTTCCAGATCGCCTGCATGGTGCCGTAGCTCCACCGGTAGCGCTGCGACCAGAGCTGCTGCACGGACTCCGGCGCCTCGGTCCAGGCGCGGGCGTTCTCCGCGTAGACCACACGCCAGCCGTCCCGGTGCAGGGCCATGGTGACGTCGGTGTCCTCGGCGAGGGTGTCCTCGCTCATGCCGCCGACCTGTTCCAGGGCCTCGCGGCGGAACGCCCCGACGGCGCCGGGGATGGTGGGCATGCAGCCGAGCACGTCGTACATCCGGCGGTCCAGGTTGAAGCCCATCACGTACTCGATGTGCTGCCAGGCGCCGATGAGGGAGTCGCGGTTGCCGACCTTGGCGTTGCCCGCGACGGCCCCGACCCGGGGGTCGCCGAAGGGCTGGACCAGCTCGCGGACGGTGGCCGGTTCGAAGACGGTGTCGCCGTCCATCATCACGACGATGTCGTAACGGGCGTGCCGGATGCCGTTGTTGAGGGCGGCGGGTTTGCCCGCGTTCTGCTGGCGCACGACCCGTACGCGGGGCAGCCGCATCGCCTCGACGAGGTCGGCGGTGCCGTCGGTGGAGCCGTCGTCGATGACGATGATCTCGATCCGGTGCTCGCTCGCGACGAGGGAGCGCACGGTGGCCTCGATGCACTCCCGTTCGTTGTACGCGGGGACGAGGACGGAGACCGGGCGGGTGACGGGCGCGCCCCAGCTGAAGTTCCGGCGACGGACCTTGCGGGCGTGCAGGAAGGAGAGCAGCAGCATCAGCCCGAAGCGGGCCAGCACCAGGACGCCGATCACGGCGAGCCCGACGACCAGGATGCCGGTGATCCGCTCGGACACGGCGACGGCGGAGACGAACGCCTTGCCCTTCCACAGAGCGAACCCGGTGACCGGGGTGTGGGCGCTGGGGGCGTCCAGGGCGGTGGTGAGCCGGGTGAAGGTGTAGCCCTTCTCCTTGAGGTCGGGCAGCAGGGTGTCCAGCGCGGCCACGGTCTGCGAGCGGTCGCCGCCGGAGTCATGCATCAGGATGATCGCGCCCTTGCCGTTCTTCGGCGTGGCCCGTTCGACGATGGCGCGGACGCCGGGGCGCTTCCAGTCCTCGCTGTCGGTGTCGTTGACGACGGTGAGGTAGCCGCGGCTGCCGATGTACTCCGTGACCGGCCAGGACTTGTTGTCCATGGCGTCCGAGAAGGAGGAGTACGGCGGCCGGAAGATCGAGGTACGGATGCCGGCCGCGCCCGCCAGCGCCAGCTGGTTCTGCGACAGCTCCCAGTCGATGCGCGCGGAGGACTGGTAGGAGAGGTCGGGGTGGTTGAAGGTGTGCAGCCCGAGCTCATGGCCCTCCTCCACCATCCGCCGGACCAGGTCCGGGTGGCGGGCGGCCATGTTGCCGGTGACGAAGAACACGCCATGGGCGTCGTACTCCTTCAGCTTGTCGAGCACCTTCGGTGTCCACACCGGGTCGGGCCCGTCGTCGAAGGTCAGGACGATCCGGCGGTCGGGTATGCGCAGGGTCTGGGCGGCACCGGAGCGGGCGTCGATTACGGGCCCGCCGGAGAGGACGTCCTTCGGCACCTGGTGGGTGGGGGCGGCGTCGCGGACCCGGTGGTCGGCGAGGATCTCGCTGTGCACGTATCCGCGCAGCATCAGCATCGCGAGCAGGGCGACGAGAAGTGTCGTCGGCAGGAGGTAGCGCATGGGGAGCCGGAGTCGGCTCCGGCCACGTGACGCCTTCCTCCTCCTGCCGTCCTTGCCGTTCCTGCCCCGCGTGGCGGGGAAGTTCATTTACGGGGCGCTCTCTTCTTGCACCGGCTGTTCGGGGTCATCGACGGGCGGGGCCGTCGGTTCGCTCGGCTCCGGCTCTGTGGTCGGCGGCGTGGGGTCGACCGGCGGCTTGGCGGTCGAGGTCGTGGGGGTCGGTTTCGTGGCGCCGCCACCTCCGCCACCGCCCGTGGCGGGCCGGGACGGGTCCGCGGAGGCGGACGCGGAGGGGCGGTCCGCCGAACCGGCGGGCACGACCACGGAGGTGGCCGACGGGGTGGCGCCCGCGGGGGCGCCGGACGCGCCGGCCGCCGGGGCGCCGGAGGCGCTGGGCCCGGGCTCCGGGGCGTCGTCGGCGAGGCCGTCGTCCACGGTGTCGGCGCTGGGCTCGGGGAGCTCCTCGACCTGCTCCGCCTTCGCCTTCTCCTCGGGTCCGGACAGGGGCAGCCAGGGGGCGCTGGAGTTTCCGCCGAGGACGGCGAAGACCAGCGTCACGGCGTAGGCGGCGCAGACCGTGGCCAGGACCCAGCCGAGGCGGCGGAAGGTCTTGCTGCGGCGGCCGCTCTCATCGACGAAGACGGGGCCGTCGGAGCCGTCCGCCGGGGCGGGTTCGCCGGGCAGTTCGGCGAGCTGACGGCCCAGTCCGTCGAGCTGGATCGTCGCGTCGTTGGGCTCATGCGTATGCCCGGTTCCCTTGCCTTCGCGCCAATTGTCCACAGGTGCAGCCCATCCCCCACTCAAAGAATCGGGCACACCGAATTTGACTGGTTCTTTACTGTCGGACTGGGTCCCCACCCGTCCGCGAACCTGGCGTTCATGCACCCGGACGATGAATGTAGCGCACGACATTGACGCCCAAGTGCCCCTGATCGGAGTTGATCAGGAACAGTTTCGCATCAGTGCCCGATCGCCCTCGGGAAGCCAGCAGCCGGGCGGCGGGGCCAGCCACTCATCAGCAAGGGCCAACTGGTCAGTAGCGTTTCGCAACGCGTCTACGCCCGGATGGTTCAGGCCTTTGCGCCAGACCAGCGCGAGCGGCGAAAGCGGAATCGGATCGACGAG
Organism: Streptomyces sp. SM11; assembly: GCF_002910905.1. Lineage (GTDB taxonomy): Bacteria > Actinomycetota > Actinomycetes > Streptomycetales > Streptomycetaceae > Streptomyces. The sequence goes on from NZ_NEUE01000086.1 coordinate 21,635, forward strand.
CGGGCGCAGCACCGTTCCGGGCAGCGGCGGGAAGTCGACGACGGCGAGCACGGGGTGCCCCTCCTTCGACATGACCCGCTGAAATTCAGCCACACCCACGGCGAGTGGCACGGGTCGGGCCATGACGATGCCCCACTCGGCGAACAGCGAGGCGGCGAGGTCGGTCCACTCCCGTGTCCGCTCGTTGCCGGCCCCCGCGTAGACGGTCTCTCCGGACAGCTCGGCCAGGGCGACGACCTCCCGCGCGGCAAGAGGATGAGAGACGGGCAGCATCAGGGCCATCGGCTCGTACCGCACGGGGTGCACGGAAAGACCCGCGCGCACCGTGGGGGCCAGTCCGGCGGCCCGTCCGAAGGAGGCGTCGAGCCGGCCGGCCAGGATCTCGGCGGCGGCCCAGGTGAGGCCGGACTCGAAGCGGGCCATCAGCTCGCAATCCGGCAGCAGCTCGCGGGCCCGCGCCAGCACCCGGGCGGCGGTCGCCCCGTCGCTGTTCAGGTCGACGAGCAGCGGCCGGGCGGGCGCTCCACTGAAGGCCCCGGCCAGTTCGGCGTGCGCGTCGAGCACCCGGCGGGCGTACGGCAGCAGGCGTTCGCCGTCCGGGGTGAGCGTGACCTGCCGGGTCGTGCGGACGAACAGCTCCACGCCGAGCACGCGCTCCAGCCGCCGGACGTCCCGGCTCAGCGCCTGCTGCGCGACGAAGAGGCGGGCGGCGGCCCGGGTGAAGTGCAGTTCGTCGGCGACGGCGAGGAAGGCGCGCAGGAGACGGGGGTCGGTGTCGGCGGGGGGCACAGCGTGAATCTACCGCGCGGGGCACGATTCACAACACAATCGCGTGAATCGGCGCGGAAGAGGTGTTGGACCCGGGCGGCGGGGCACGGCCAGCCTGGCCGTATGCCGACATCCCCAGCCACCCGCCCGGAGAC
>NZ_NEUE01000087.1 GCF_002910905.1 Streptomyces sp. SM11
GCACCCGGCCGGCCGGGTCGCGCTGTGCTGTCGGGGCCCTCCACAGCTGTTCCAGGGCCGCCGTGCGATTCCGGGAGGCGGCGGTGCGGGGGCGCGGCGCGCCCCGGAGCCCCACCGGTCCGGAAAGGTCGGTATCAGGTATTTCCACATGCCCCATGAACCCCCCAGTCACAGTCGCACCCCCGCAAACGGGAAGCATCCGTCGATCCCATGGACAGACGGATGCGCCCTCGCTCGGTGCACGATATCCACACACGTGCCATTTCGCTGGAGTTCTCGTGAAGTTCAGAAGGCTCGTTCCTGATACCTCCGATCGGCTGGAACCATGCGATGTCGCTTGGTGCGTACGGATGTTGATGGAGCGACGGGCGGGTAAGCGCTTGTGCCCGGACGGCGGTGAGGGGCGGCCCGCGGAGGCGCCGACTCCGGTGCGCTGCCCCGGGAGCGTGCGAACCCCCTGGCGGGGCGGTGTGCCCGGCCAGGGGATTCGTACGCTCCCCGCTGTGCCCGACGGGGCGGGGAGGGTCGCTACGGGGTCAGAACGCGCCCCCGTGCGCCTCCTGGCGCGCCGGTGGATCAGCAGCCCGGCGCCAATGAGCGCTACTGCTGAGAGAGTTGCCGACATCACAGTGGCCCCGGTGGCGGCCAGGCTGCCGCCGCCGGACGTGGGGGCGACGCCACCGCCGCCCGCGACGCCACCGCCGACCGTGGAGCCGGTGCCGTCGGCCGTGGAGCCGGACCCGGAGTCGGAGCCGCCGGCCGTACCGGTGGAACCGGAACCGCCGGTGCTGGAGGAGCCGACGCTCGACTGCGTACCGCTGTCGCTGCCTGTCGAGCCGTCACCTCCCGTACCGCCAAAGCCGTTCGAGGGATCGCCGGTGCCGTGCGAATTGGGTAGAGCATGCCTGAGTCGAAGTCCGTTGGGTTGTCAACAACGCGGCGCGGCACGGCTCCAGGGGCGGAACGGGTCAGCCGGAACCGGCCGGCGGGAGCGTCTGCTCGGTCCAGATGGTCTTCCCGGTCGGGGTGTACCGCGTGCCCCACCGCTGGACGAGCTGCGCCACGATGAACAGGCCGCGGCCGCCCTCGTCGTCCTCCGCGCTGTGCCGCAGATGCGGAGAGGTGTGGCCGGTGTCCGCGACCTCGCACACCAGGGTGCGGTCCCGGATGAGGCGCAGCCCCAGTGGCCCGCCCCCGTACCGGACCGCGTTGGTGACCAGCTCGCTGACGACCAGCTCGGTCGCGAACGACAGCTCCTCCAGGCCCCAGGCCGCCAGTTGCCCGGTGGCCAGCTCACGGGCGCGGCCCACCGACACCGGTTCGGCGGTCAGCTCCCAGTCGGCCACCTGTTCCGCGTCCAGCTCGCGGGTGCGGACCAGGAGCAGAGCCGTGTCGTCGGCGCTCGTGCCACCGGGCACCAGCTCGGACACCGCCCGGTCGCACAGCTCCTCCAGCGACGCCGAACGGTCGGCGAGCACCCGGCCCAGCGCGTCGAGGCCCTGGCCGATGTCATGGTCCCGGGCCTCGACCAGGCCGTCGGTGAACAGTGCCAGCAGGCTGCCCACCGGCAGGTCGATCTCCATCGACTCGAACGGCAGGCCGCCCAGACCCAGCGGCGGCCCGGCGGGCAGGTCCGGGAACGACACCTGGCCCCCGGGGTCGACGATCGCCGGAGGCAGGTGCCCGGCACGGGCCATGACGCAGTGCCGGGAGACCGGGTCGTAGACCGCGTACAGACAGGTCGCCCCGGTGGTCACGTCGTACGTCTCGACGGCCCCGCCGTACGCGTCCGACCGCTCCTCCGCGGGTTGCCCCACCAGGTCGTCCAGCCGGGTCAGCAGCTCGTCGGGGGCCATGTCGAGCTGGGCGAACGCCCGTACGGAGGTGCGGAGCCGGCCCATGGTGGCGGCCGCCTGGAGCCCGTGCCCGACCACGTCCCCCACGACGAGACCGACCCGGGTCCCGGACAGCGGGATCACGTCGAACCAGTCACCGCCGACGCCGGTCACATCGTCCGCCGGCAGATAGCGGTAGGCGGTCTCGACCGCGGACTGCGGCGGCAGGTGGTGGGGCAGCAACTGTCGCTGGAGAGCTAGGGAAGCGGTGCGCTCGCGGATGTAGCGGCGCGCGTTGTCGATGCTGACGGCGGCCCGGGCCGTCAGCTCGTCGGCCAGGGCGACCTCGCCGTTGTCGAACGTGGTCGCCCGGTCGGGGGTGAGCGCCAGGCCCGAGGCGTCGGGGCCCGCGCCCCGGTCGAAGGTGACGAGTCCGAGGATGCCGCCCCCGGCCCGCAGCGGGACGACGAGGGTGCCCTCGTCGAGCACGAGCCCGCCGGAGGAGAGGCTGCGGTACTGCGGAGAGCCGGGCGGATAGCCGACCGGCGGATACGGCTCCCGGGGCCCGCCGGCACCCCCGGGGCCCCGCACCGGCCCGGGGACGTCCGCGCCCGGGCCGGTGCCTGGCGGGTCCGTCCCCGGAGGGCCTGCCGCCGGGAGTCCCGTGCCCGGCGCGCTCGTCTCCGGGAGGCCGGGGTCCGGCGTGCCGGACCCAGGTGCCGAGCGTTCCGCGACCCGCAGCAGGGACATGTCCGCCGTGCTGCCCACGGCCGCCGTCTCCCCGGTCACCGCGGCCCGGGTGACATCGACCCGTACGGTGGCGGCGAAGTCCGGCACGGCCACCTCGGCGATCTCCTCGGCGGTGGTGACCACGTCCAGGACCGTGCCGATGCGGCGGCCGGCCTCGACGAGGAGGGTCAGCCGCTTCTGGACCCGGTAGCGGTCGGTGATGTCGAACGCGTCCTCGCACACGCCGAACACATGCCCGTGGGCGTCCTCCAGCCGGTAGTAGGCGCAGGACCACAGGTGGTCCCGCCCCGGGTCGCTCGGCGGCTGCCCCCGGAAGTGCAGGTCGAGGATCGGCTCGCCGGTGTCGAGCACATGGTGCATGACGCCGGCGAGCGTCTTCGGGTATCCGGGGTTCACGAAGGTGCCCCCGGCGTACAGCTCGTCGGCACGCTTGCCCCGAAACGTGGCCAGCGGCTGCCCTATCTCCCGTTCGAAGGCGGTGTTGCTCCAGGTCAGCCGCAGGTCGGTGTCGTAGATGGCCAGGCCGACGGGCGACTGGGTGGCCACCCCCTGGAGCAGGGCGAGCCGCGACTCCCAGTGGAGCAGCGCCTCCACCTCGGCCGCCACCAGGATCCGGTCCGGGGTGCCGGGGCCGCTCACCCCGGCCCCGCCCGGCAGCGGGCACGTCGCCGTCGCCACCAGCAGCTCACGGCCGTCCTGGGCGCGGGCCACGTGGATCGCGTTGCCGACGAGGGACGGCGGCCCGAGGCCGGGACCGGCGGCACCGGCCGCTTCGGCCGGTGCCGCCGGGGGAGTACCGCCGACCGGGTGCACCGAGAGGAACGAGCTCAGGGGGCGCCCCAGGACGTCGGAGGGGCGATAACCGAGGAGCTCGGCGGCCGCGGGGCTCCAGCCGATGACGGTGCTCGCGGCGTCCAGGACCATCGTGGCCGCCCTGGTGATGTCCAGGGGGCCACGGTAATCGGCGTTCTCCGCCGTGCTCGCCGCGCTCACGTCGCGACACCGGCCCGGTTCATTACCCTCAGAATCCGCCCTGCCCGGGATCGGCACAACCGCGGTGACCCGGGCCACGTCCGACGGGCTCCGGGCTCAGCGCACCCCCTCGGGCCGGAACTGCACGCTGACGCGCGGTCCGACGGCCCGCGCGGTCTTGGGGATCGCGTGCTCCCAGGTGCGCTGGCAACTGCCGCCCATGACGATCAGGTCGCCGTGGCCGAGCGGCCTGCGGACGGGGGCGGGGCCGGGGCGGCGCGGCCGCAGCGCGAGGTGCCGCGGGGCGCCCAGCGAGAGGATCGCGACCATGGTGTCCTCGGTGCTTCCCCGGCCGATGGTGTCCCCGTGCCAGGCGACCCCGTCCCGCCCGTCCCGGTAGAAGCACAGCCCGGCCGTGGTGAACGGTTCGCCCAGTTCGGCGGTGTAGTGCTCGCCGAGCTCGGTACGGGCGGCCTCCAGGGCCGGATGCGGGAGGGGGTCGCGGCGGCCGAAGAAGGACAGCAGCCGGGGCACCGCCACCACGCGCTCGTACATGACGCGCTGCTCGGCCCGCCAGCCGACATCGCGTACCAGCGTCTCGAACAGCGTGTCCGCGCCCCGAAGCCACTGCGGCAGTACGTCGATCCAGGCCCCGTGCCCCAGATCGGTACGCCGCAGTCCGCTCAGGGGGCGGGTGCCGACCTCGGCCTCCTGGTCGAAAAGTGAGCTCTGCAGGTGTACGGCCATGGGCCGAGCCTAACCCTATTCGAGCACATGTACGAATTATGGCTCCGTGGTGGAGCTCGACCTCAGCCTTCCTTGATCAGATCGGCGCACTTCTCGCCGATCATCATCGTGGTGATGCACGGATTGACCGTCGGCAGGAACGGCATGACGGACGCGTCGGCCACCCGCAGCCCCGAGACCCCCTTGACCCGCAACCGCGGATCGAGCGGCGAGTCGGGGTCCTCCGCCGGGCCCATCCGCACGGTCCCCGCCGGGTGGTACACGGTGTTGTGGGTCTCGCGGATGTAGTCGAAAAGCTCCGCGTCCGTGGTCGCGCCGGGCCCCGGAGCCAGTTCCGCACCCGCCCAGTCGGCCATCCGGGGCTGCGCCACGATCTCCCGCGCCAGCCGCAGCCCGTACGTCATCACCCGTACGTCGTGCTCGTCGGTGAAGTAGCGCGGATCGACCCGGGGCTTGTCCCGGAAGTCCCGGGTCCGCAGCCGCACCGTGCCCCGGGACCGGGCGCGGGTGACGTTGGGGGTCAGGCAGAACGCGTTGTCCGAGGTCGGGTAGCCGTGCCGGTAGGTATTCAGGTCGAACGGCACCGAGCCGTAGTGGAACATCAGGTCCGGCCGGTCGAGCCCCGGCTCGGTGTCCGCGAAGATCCCGATCTCCCACCACTGTGTGGAGGTGGTGACCATGGGCTGCTTCGCCTCCCACATGATCACGCCCTCCGGGTGGTCCTGGAGGTGCGAGCCGACGCCGGGGGAGTCCACCCGTACGTCCACCCCGGTGTCCCGCAGATGCCCGGCCGGGCCGATGCCGGACAGCATCAGGAGCTTCGGGGAGTCGATCGCGCCGCAGGAGACGATCACCTCGCGCCGGGCGTGCACCGCCCCGCTGTGGACGGTGTCGGGCTCCAGGTACTCCACCCCGACGCACCGTTCGCCGTCGAACAGCAGCCGCTTCGCCTGGAGCCCCGTCCGTACCTCCAGGTTCGGCCGGGAGCCGAGAACCGGATGCAGGTACGACACCGAGGCCGAGGAACGGGTGCCGTCCTCGCGGGCGTTGATCTGGAACCAGTGCGCGCCCCGGATCACCGTGGAGCCCGTGTTGAACGGCACGGTGGGGATGCCCGCCGCCGCGCAGGCCGACAGCAGGGCGGCGCCGCACGGGTCGAGGGGCGGCACGGTCCGGATGGTGACCGGACCGGAGCGGCCGTGGTGGTCGCCGGGCGCGTCATTGGTCTCCAGCCGCCGGTAGAGCGGGAAGCAGTCCGCCGCGCTCCACCCCGTACAGCCCAGGGCGCCCCACTCGTCGAGGTCCTCGGCCGGGGCCCAGAAGGCGATGCACGAGTTGTGCGAGGAGCAGCCGCCGAGCACCTTGGCGCGGGCGTGCCGCATGAAGCTGTTGCCCCTCTTCTGCGGTTCCACCGGATAGTCCCAGTCGTAACCGGACTCCAGCAGCGCCATCCACCGTTCCAGCCGCAGGATGCTGTCGTCCCCGACGTCCGAGGGGCCCGCCTCCAGTACGCAGACGGTGACGGCCGGGTCCTCGGTGAGCCGGGCGGCGATGACGGCTCCGGCCGTACCGCCGCCGACGACGACGTAATCGAACGCGGGTACAGGGACTGCTTCGGGCATCGGGTCTCCAGAATTCAGCCGGCCGGCAGGGACGGAGGAGGGGCGGTGGGGGCGGTGGGATGGGTGGGGGTAGCGGGGGCGGTCCGGGCCTCGGCGGGCGTGGCGGGCACCACGGCGCCGCCCGGCCGATCTTGCCGCTCCCGTCTCCCGCGGACCGGAACCGGCCGTCGGCCCCGGGCGGCGTGCTCCGGCGGGCCGCCGGACGGCGGGCGGCCGGCTCGCATGTCCGGACTCACTCGAACCACCGCTGCGGAACCGCCGCGACATTGCGCCAGATGTGCTTGGCCTCCTGGTACTCGGCGAGACCGGCCGGACCCAGCTCGCGGCCGAAACCGGACTGCTTCATACCGCCCCACTCCGCCTGCGGTACGTAGGGGTGGAAGTCGTTGATCCACACGGTGCCCGCCCGCAGCCGCGAGGCCACCCGGTGGGCGCGCCCACCGTCCTGCGTCCAGACCGCCCCCGCCAGCCCGTACACGGTGTCGTTGGCCAGCCGGACCGCGTCGTCCTCGTCCCGGAACCGCTCGACCGTGAGCACCGGACCGAACGACTCGTCCCGCACCACGGACATCGAGGTGGCGCACTCGTCCAGCACGGTGGGCGGGTAGTAGAAGCCGCCCGCCAGCGCCGGATCGTCGGGCCGCGCGCCCCCGCAGCGCAGCACCGCGCCCTCGGCGATGCCCTCGGCCACGTACGCCTCGACCTTGTCCCGGTGCGCGGCGGAGATCAGCGGCCCGCTGCGCGCGTCCTCGTCGAACGGCCCCCCGAGCCTGATCCGACGGGCCCGCGCCACCAGCTCGTCGGTGAACCGGTCGTGCAGCTCGTCCTGCACGAGGAGCCGCGCCCCGGCGGAGCAGACCTGCCCCGCGTGCAGGAAGACCGCCATCAGCGCGTAGTCGACGGCGGTGTCGAAGTCGGCGTCGGCGAAGACGATGTTGGGATTCTTGCCGCCCAGTTCCAGGGCGACCTTCTTCACGGTGGGCGCGGCGGCCGCCATGATGCGCCGCCCGGTGGCGAGCCCCCCGGTGAACGACACCATGTCCACGCGCGGATCCTCGGTCAGCGGCGCGCCCACGACACCCCCCGCCCCCAGCACCAGGTTGGCGACTCCGTCCGGCAGCCCGGCCTCGGCGAGCAGCCCCATGAGCAGGACGGCGGTGTGCGGGGTCAGCTCACTGGGCTTGAGCACGAACGTGTTGCCGGCCGCGAGCGCCGGAGCGACCTTCCAGGCGGTCTGGAGCAGCGGATAGTTCCACGGCGTGATGAGCGAGCAGACCCCGACGGGCTCGTGGACGATACGGCTGTCCGTGTCCGCGCTCCCGGTGTCGACGACCCGGTCGGTGCCCCCGGCGCCAGCGAGGCTGCCGAAGTACCGGAAGCAGTTCGCGATGTCGTCCATGTCGTAGGCGCTCTCGACCAGCCGCTTGCCCGTGTCCAGCGACTCGGCCCGCGCGAAGACGTCCTTGTCCCGCTCCAGCAGCTCCGCCACCCGCAGCAGCAACCGCCCCCGCTCGGTGGCCGGCGTACCCGGCCAGGCCCCCTGGTCGAAGGCACGCCGGGCCGCGGCGACGGCCCGGGAGGCGTCCCCGGCCCCGCCCTCGTCGACGACGGCCACCAGTGTGCCGTCGGCCGGACAGCGGATCTCCCGCGTCCGCCCCTCGGCGGCAGCGGTCCACTGGCCATCGATGAACAGCTCCGGCATGGCTCCTCCTGTACGGGGCTGGGGCGCCCGCCCCTACGTGGCGGCGTCAGCACAGACAGTAAGGGGGGCTGGTCGGGTGCGCAGCGCGGGCGGGGCCGACCGGGGCATGTACCGGCCGGGGCATGTGCTGACCTGGGCAGGTGCTGACCGGGGCGCCGTCGGGAGCTGCCCGGGTGGCCCGGCAACCGCTGTCCGCGCCTCAGGGGGGGGCGAGGGGCGCGCCCGTTCATCGCCGGATGCCCGAGCCCACAGGCCGGGCGCAGCTCGTCGGCTTGCGTGTGGAGTCGGTGGATCGGACGCTCCCCGATAGGATCCCGTGCGGGTCCTGGCCGCGAGCCATGGGTCAACAGCCTTTGGTGCAGGGGGATTTCATCAGTTCACGCCGTCGCGACAGCAGCGTCCGCAGCGGCGACCGGAACACCGAGTGAGTGGAGCGCCAGTCATGCGTGGAGGCAGCATCGCCGTGGTCGGCGGCAGCATAGCGGGGTGTGCCGCGGCCCTGGCCGCGTCGCGCGGGGGAGCCGAAAGGATCACCGTCCTGGAGCGTGCCGATGCCCGGCTCCGTGACCGAGGGGTGGGGATCGCCCTGCACAGTGACCGGTACGACGAGCTGAGGGAGGCCGGGTACGTCGCGCCGGAGATGCCCTGGGCGCCGCTGACCCGGCGGGTGTGGAGCGTACGGGACGGCGAGGCCGAGCACGGACGGGCCGTCGGCGAGCAGCCGTTCCCCTTCCGCGCCTACCGCTGGGGCTCCCTGTGGAGCGAGCTGCGCCGCCGGGTGCCCGAGGGGGTCTCCTACCGGTCCGGCGCGGTGGTCACCGGGGTGGAGCCGGACGCCGACGGCGTGACGCTGCGGCTCGCGGACGGGCACATGGAGCACTTCGACGTCGTGATCGGGGCGGACGGCTACCGCTCCGTCGTACGCGAGGCCATGTTTCCCGGCACGGACGCCACGTACGCCGGATACATCGGCTGGCGCGGCACCTCGCCGGATGTCGCGGACCTCCCCTCGGACGGCCGCGATGCGCACAACATCGTCTTCCCCGGCGGTCATTGCATGATCTACCGCATCCCGGACGGCGCAGGCGGGCACCTGCTCAACTGGGTGCTCTACACCGTGCCCGAGCAGACCGACGGCCTCCACTCCGACCTGCGGACCCCCACCTCCCTCCCGCCGGGCCGGCTCAACTCCGAGCTCACCGCGCAGCTGCGTGCCCTGGTCGCCGACACCTTCCCGCCGTACTGGGCGGCGAGGGTGCTCCGCACCCCCGCCGAGACCACTTTCATCCAGCCCATCTACGACCTGGAGGTGCCGCACTACACCTCGGGCCGGATGGTGCTCGTCGGCGACGCCGCCAGCGTCGCCCGGCCGCACATCGGCGGCGGCAGCGTGAAGGCGCTCCAGGACGCCACCGCGCTGGAGGCGGCCTGGAGGGCCGGGGTCAGCTGGAAGGAGGTCCTGGAGAGTTACGACGCCGGGCGCGGTCCCGTCGGGTCCGCCATGGTCGCGCTCGCCCGCCGGATGGGCGGCGCGCAGGTCGAGCACACGCCGGACTGGTCCGCCATGGAGCAGGCCGGGTTCGACGTCTGGTGGCAGGACCAGAACAAGGGCTCCGACCGGCGCAGCGGCTTCGGTGGCCACAGCATGAAGGCCGGGTAGGGGCCGCACCGGGGAACGACGGGGCGGGAGCGTCCCCGCTCGCGCCTCAGACCGCCGTCGCCGTCAGCTCCAGCGCCGCGTGCAGCGCGGTGGCGTCGGCGCGGGCTTCCTCCCCGGACATGCGCAGCGTCATCCGCCCCGAGGTGAGCACCGTGAGCGCCCGGGCGGACTCGACGGCCCGGGCGGGGCTGGGGGACACCAGCAGTACGGCGATGCCCTCGTCCGCCAGCGTGGCCACCAACGCGTGGACCTGCCGTACGAGTACGGGCGCGAGGCCCTCGGTCGGCTCGTCGAGCAGCAGCACCCGGGGCGACCCGAGCAGCGCACGGGCCAGCGCCAGCATCTGCTGCTCCCCGCCGGACAGATCCGTACCCCGGTTGCCCCGGCGCTCGCCCAGCCGGGGCAACAGCTCCAGGACGCGCGCGGGCGTCCACACGCTGGGGCGCGTAGTGTCGCCGCGGCGCGGCGGACGGTAGGACAGCCGCAGGTGCTCGTCGACGGTGAGCCCGGCGAACACCCGGCGGCCCTGTGGTACGAGCCCGACCCCGGCACGGGCGATCCGGTGCGCGGGCCGGCCCGTCACATCGCGGCCGTCCAGGGTGACGGTTCCGGCGCTCGGGCGCATCAGCCCGCCGACGGTGTGGACGAGGGTGGTCTTGCCGGCGCCGTTGTGGCCGACGACGGCGTGGACCGTGCCGGCGGGCACCGACAGGTCGAGGGAGTGGAGGACGGTGCCGCCGTGGTAGCCGGCGGTCAGGCCGGTGAGTTCGAGCATCGGAGGCCGGTCATCCTCTCGCTTCGGTGCCGGACGCCGCTTCGGTGGCGGACGGGCCGGCGGTCCCGGTTCCCTGGCCCGGGGCGGCGTCCGGGCCCGCCGCCGAGCCGGTGCCGTGATACGCGTCGCGGACCTCGGGATGCGCCAGCACCTCCGGGGTCGGGCCGGTGACCAGTACCTTCCCGGCAGCCAGCACGGTGACGGTCGAAGCGAGTTGTGCCACCACCTCGACATGGTGCTCGACCAGGATGACCGCGACGCTCGCCGGCAGACCGCCGAGGATGCCGAGCAGCCGGCCGATGTCGCCGTCGGTCAGTCCGGCCGCCGGTTCGTCCAGGAGCAGCAGCCGGGGGTTGCCCGCCAGCGCGGCGGCGAGGTCGAGCATGCGGCGCTGCCCGTGCGAGAGCGTGGAGGCCGGCCGGTGGGCGAGGTCCGCGAGGCCGACGGTCTCCAGATGGCGGCCCGCGGACTCGGTGTGCAGCCGGTACCGGGACGGGCTCCGCCAGGCGCCGCGACGCCGGGGATGGTGCGGCCAGCCGGCCAGGACGACATTGTCCAGGACCGACAACTCGGCTATCACCGAAGGCTGCTGGAAGCTTCGGGCGATGCCGAGACGGCTCCGCCCGGCCGTGGGTGTCCGGGTGATGTCGGTGCCGTCCAGGGCGATCGTGCCGCGGTCGGGCCGGTCCGTGCCCGCGATGAGGTCGAGCAGCGTGGTCTTGCCCGCGCCGTTGGGGCCGATGACGGCGTGCCGGGCGCCCGCCGGGAGCCGCAGGCTGACGTCGTCGACGGCGGTGAGCGTGCCGTACCTGCGGGTGAGCCGGGTGAGGTCCAGGACGGTCGGTGTCGGTGTCGGTGCCGACGCGGCGGCGGCCGGTGCGGGTGTCATGCGGAGACCTTTCCGGCGGGGGCCGAAGTGGGTGCGGGCGGGGGCTGGTTTCCGGTCCTGGGAACCTCGCAGGACGGCCCGCTCCCGCCGCCGGATCCGCTGCCGCGCAGACCCGCGAGCCCGCGTGGCAGCACGTACACGGTGGCGACGAAGAGCACGCCGAGCAGCAGTGGTCCGTGGCCGGGCCAGGAACCGGCGATCCAGTCCCGGGTGGCGACGATGAGCCCGGCACCCAGCAGGGCGCCGATCACGGACGTCGTACCGCCGATGACCACCGCCAGCAGGGCGAACGCGGCGATCTCGAAACCGACGTCGGCGGGGGAGAGGTACTGCTGGACGGTCACCATCAGCGAACCGCCCACGCCGGCCAGGGCGCCCGCGCAGACGTGGGCCACCAGCAGGTAGCGCCCCACCGGATGTCCGGAGGCGCGCATCCGCGCCTCGGCGCCCCGGGTGCCGGTCAGCAGCTTCCCCGCCGGGGAGCGCAGGACGAGCAGGGTGACGGCGACGGCGACGACGGCGACGACGAGCGCGTAGGTGTACAGCTCGCTCTCCTCCAGCATCTCCTCCCCGCCCCAGAACGCCCGTGTGGCCGGGAAGCCGACGAGACCGTCGGCGCCGCCGGTGACGGACTTGAGCTGGTTGACGACCGCACCGGTCAGCTCGCCGATGGCGAGCGTGATCATCAGGACGGTGGTGCCGCGGGCCCGGATCACCGCGGGCCCCACCACCGCCGAGAAGACGGCGGCGGCGAGCGCCGAGAGGACGATCTGGACGGGGCCCACGGTCCACCCGGCGTCCGCGAGGTTCGCGGTGGCGTACGCGCCCACGGCGAACGGCGCGGTCTGCCCGAGGGTGGGCAGTCCGGCGTAGCCGGTGAGGACGGTGACGCTGACCGCGAGCAGCCCGAGGGCCAGCGCGGAACCGGCCAGCGAGATGCTGTACGCGTCGAGCAGGGCCGGCAGGGCGATCAGCACCACGAGCAGGACGAGCAGCGGGGCCGCCTGCCGCCACGCGGCCCCGCCCGGCAGCCGGCCGGTCCACGTCGGCAGGGGGCTTCCGCTCGCGCGGGGCGCCGTGACGCCCCGGTCCGCCCGCGATGCCGCCGCCGTCCGACGCGGCCGGCGTCGCAGGCGGCCGGCGAGGTGGCTCCGGAGCCGGGCGACCGGGTCCGGAGCAGGTCCCCCGGGGCCGTGCGCCGTCGCCGTCGCCGGTTCCGCGAAGCGGGAGCGCAGCACCAGCACCGCCGCCATCGCGGCGAAGAGCAGATAGGGCGCCAGATCGGGCGCCACCGCGACGCCCAGCGTCTGTACCTCGCCCACGGCGACCGCCGCGAAGAAGGTCGCCCACAGCGAGCGCAGCCCGCCGAGCACGACCACCACGAGTGACAGCATCAGCACGGTTTCGGACGTACCGGGCCCGGGGCCGATGATCGGCGCCCCGAGCACGCCCGCCGCCCCGGCCAGCGCACCCGCCGCCGCGAGGACGCCGGTGTGGACCGCCCGGGGGCTGTGACCGGTGGCCGCCAGCATCTGCGGATCGTCTGCGGCGGCCCGTACCGCCGCACCCATCCGGGTCCGGGTCAGCACCCAGGTCCCGAACGCCGCGAGCAGCACGGCCATCACGATGAAGCAGAGCCGGTAGGCGGGGTAGCGGTGCCCCAGCAGCATCACCGAGGAGTCGAGCGCCTCGGGCACGCGGACGGGGAGTTCGTCCGCCCCGAAGAACTGGATGAGCAGATCACCGCCGATCAGGGCGAGCCCGAACGTCAGCAGTGCCTGCGTGAGATGCCCACGCCGGGCGAGCGGAGCCGTCGCGGCGGACAGCCCCGCCCCGGCGACGCCCGCCGCCGCGGTCCCGGCGGCCAGACCGAGGGCGAGCCCGCCCCAGGTCCCGTCGCTCAGCTCGGCCCCCGTGTAGGCGCCGATCGCGTACAGCGTGCCGTGCGACAGATTCAGCACACCCGCCGTGCCGAAGGCGAGACTCAGGCCGGCGGCGACCACGAACAGCAGCAGCCCGAAGGCCACTCCGTCCACCGCCGGAACGAGGTGGGCGTCCAGGAGGTCCATGTCAGCTGCCGAGTGTCGCCAGGTCCTGCACCATGACGTTGGCCAACTGGGTACCGTCCGGCCGCACCTGCCGCAGGTACCACGTCTGCACCGGCGAGTGCGCCTTGTCGCCGAACTCCCAGGCGCCGCGCGGACTGTCGATCTGGCCGAGACCCGCGATGGCCTTGTTGATGCTCCGCGACGTCACGTCGCCGTCCTTCGCCGCGTCGGCGATCGCCTTGTCCAGCACGGCGGCCGCGTCGTACGACGCCATCGCGTAGGTGGTGGGCTGCGTGTCGTGCTCCGCCGTCCAGTCGGCGGCGAACGTACGGTTCGCCTCGTTGTCGAGGTCGGCCGCGTAGTTCAGGACGGAGTAGATGTCCTTCGCCGCGGGGCCCTGGGCCTGGAGAACGCTGCCCTCGGTGACGAAGGCCGTGTACAGCGGCAGATCGGCGATGTCCGACTGGGCGTACTGCTTGGCGAAGTCGATCGCGGCCTTGCCAGCGTAGAAGCAGTACACCGCCTCGGCGTCCGTCCTGGCGATCTCCGCGAAGTACGGCATGAAGTTGGTCGTCTTCGGGAACGGCGTCCAGGTGGTCTTGCCGTCGGGGTTGGCGAGCTTCCCCTTGACCCGCTTGAACTCGTCGGTGAAGCCGCGCAGTTCGTCGTGACCGCCCTGGTAGTCGGGGCCGATCGCGTAGACCGGTCCGTCGACCTTCTCCTTGATGTACGGGGCGATGGCCTTGCCCGGTTCATCGGACAGGAAGCTCGTCGTCCAGACGTACTCGATGTCCTTGACCAGGGGCCGGGCGTTCGACCCCAGGAAGGGGATCTCGGCCTGCTGGACCAACGGCAGCACCGCGTTGACCGAGCCGCCGCCGACGAGGCCCGTCAGTACGTCGACCTTGTCCTTCTTGACCAGCTTGGTGGCCGCGGGCACGGCGGTCGGCGGGCCGTCGCCCTCGTCCGCCACGATGAGCTCGACCTCGCGGCCGCCCAGCTTGTTGCCGTGGGTCTCCAGATACAGCTTGAAGCCGTCCCGCAGCTCCGTGCCGACCGGCTCGTAGGTGCCCGACAGGGAGGCCACCAGGCCGATCTTCACGGTGTCGTCGTCGGCGCCGCTGTCGCCGCTGCAGCCGGTGACGGCCGCCAGGCCGAGGGCGAGGGCGGCGGCGCCGGCCGGCCGGAATCCGCGGCGGCGGGGACGGGATGGGGCGAAGGGGAACATGAGGGCTCTCATCAGGGGTGGAGGAAGGGGGAGTGGCGGCTGCTTCAGTCCGCACGGCCGGACCGGCGATCAGCGCGGCGGCGGGAGGCTCGGATCGCGCACCTGGGGGGACAGCGAGTCACCGACCTGGTTGATCAGTTCGGACATCATGTAGCTGACCTCACCGATGTCCGCGTCCCTGGTGGTGGTCACGAGCAGCGAGGCGCCGCTGGAGACGGCCATCGAGAACATGTAGCCGCCCTCCATCGCGGTGAGGCTGTGCTCCACGGGGTCGGTGTTGGTCAACTGGGCCGCTGCGGACAGCAGGTTGACGACGCCGGAGGCGATGGCGGCCAGCCGCTCGGCGTCGTCGCGCTCCACGCCGGTGTACGCCAGCGCGAGCCCGTCCACGGACACGGCTATCGCCTGGGTGACTTCGGGGAGACGCCCGGCGAAGTCGCTCAGGATCCAGCTCAGGTCGGAGGAGGTGGTCATTTCTCGGTCCGTTCGGTGGTGTCGTCCGGGGCGGAACGCCCCCGGTGGTTGGTACTCCGGTTGATCCCCTGGGCGTAGGCCGCCAGCACGTCGGATACCTGCCGGGAGTTCCGGCGGCGGGGCGACGGCCGCGGAGTCCCGGTGCCGGGCCGCTGTTCGGCGCCGTCCCGTCTGCCGGCGGCGGGCCACTGCTGAGGCGCTCTGCGCTGCCGCAGAGGCAGCCCTGACGGACTGACTCCGGCGACACGCGGCGCAGGCTCGTCGTGCCCGGGACGGGGCGCGGGCGTGCTGCCGGGCCCCCGCTCGCGCTCGCGCTCACGTTCATGTGCGGGTGCGGGTGCGGGTGCGGCGTCGTGCCCCCGCTCACGCGTGCC
>NZ_NEUE01000088.1 GCF_002910905.1 Streptomyces sp. SM11
ACCCCCCACGTCACCGTCCGCGGCGAAGCCCACCTCGAAGCCGACCCCGAAATCGCCCACATCACCATCACCCTCACCGCCCGCGGCACCGACCGCCGCACCACCCTCGACGACCTCACCCGCCGCAACACCACCACCCTCGACCTCATCAAGACCTACGGCGACACCATCGAGAAACTGGAAACCGGCACCCTCGCCATCCGCCCCGAACTCACCCGCCACGGCCGCGGCGAACGCATCCGCGCCTACCACGGCAGCATCCAACTCACCGCCACCCTCAGCGACTTCACCACCCTCGGCGAAATCTTCGCCCGCCTCGCAGACCAGGACCTCACCCGCATCGACGGCCCCTGGTGGGCACTGCGCCCCACCTCCCCCGTCCACGCCGCCGCCCGCCGCCAAGCCGTCCAGGAAGCACTCCAACGCGCCCGCGAGTACGCCGAAGCCCTCGACACCCGCCTCGGCGCCCTCCTCGAACTCAGCGACACCGGCACCCACGTCGGCCCCCGCACGACCCGCGCCGCCTTCTCCGCCCACGCCGTACCCTTCGCGGCCGCCGGCGCGGAAGCCGCCACCGACGCCGCACCCGTCGACCTCGAACCCGTACGCCAGAGTGTCGACGCCCAGGTCGAAGCATCCTTCACACTCATCCCGCCGCACCTCGGATAAACGCTCATCAGAGCACCCCGCTGCACAATTCAACACTTGTCAACAACCCTTCATCAGAAGGTTGTTGAGGTGTCATACAGAGCCAAATACCTACCCGCAGGTAAGGTTTAGTCTCGACCCATGCGCCGAGCGAAAATCGTTTGTACCCTGGGACCCGCAACCGACACGTACGACCAGATCAAAGCCCTGATCGAAGCGGGAATGGACATCGCCCGCTTCAACCTCAGCCACGGCACCTACGCCGAACACGAAGAGCGCTACCACCACGTGCGCAAAGCGTCCGAGGAGACCGGTCGCAACGTCGGCATCCTCGCCGACCTTCAAGGCCCGAAGATCCGCCTCGGACGCTTCCGTGAAGGCCCCGTACTCCTTGAACGCGGCGACACCTTCACCATCACCGTCGAACCCCTCGAAGACCAGGGCACCGGCGACATCTGCGGCACCACCTACGACGGCCTCGCCACCGACGTCACCACCGGCGAACGCATCCTCGTCGACGACGGCCGCGTCACCCTCGAAGTCACCGACGTCGACGGCCCCCGCGTCCACACCACCGTCATCGAAGGCGGCATGGTCTCCGACAACAAGGGACTCAACCTCCCCGGCGTCGCCGTCTCCGTCCCCGCCCTCTCCGAGAAAGACATCGACGACCTCCGCTGGGCCCTGCGCACTGGCGCCGACATCATCGCCCTCTCCTTCGTCCGCACCGGACGCGACATCGACGACGTCCACCGCATCATGGACGAAGAAGGCCACCGCCTCCCCGTCATCGCCAAGGTCGAAAAACCCCAGGCCGTCGACAACATCGACGACATCGTCGCCGCCTTCGACGGCATCATGGTCGCCCGCGGCGACCTCGGCGTCGAAATGCCCCTGGAACAAGTACCCATCGTCCAAAAGCGCGCCATCAAACTCGCACGCCGCAACGCCAAACCCGTCATCGTCGCCACCCAGATGCTCGACTCGATGATCGACAACTCCCGCCCCACCCGCGCCGAAGCCTCGGACGTCGCCAACGCCATCATCGACGGCACCGATGCCGTCATGCTCTCCGGCGAGACCAGCGTCGGCAAATACCCCATCGAGACCGTCCGTACCATGTCCCGCATCGTCGAAGCCGCCGAGGAAGACCTCCTCGCCAAGGGCCTCCCGCCTCTCACCGAACGCAACAAACCCCGCACCCAGGGCGGCGCGGTGGCACGCGCGGCCGCCGAGATGGGCGACTTCCTCGGCGCGAAATTCCTCGTCGCCTTCACCCAGAGCGGCGACACGGTCAAGCGCCTCTCCCGCTACCGCTCACCCATCCCGCTCCTCGCCTTCACCCCCGACGAAGCCACCCGCGCCCAGCTCAACCTCACCTGGGGCGTCGAGACCTTCCTCGGCCCGAAGGTCGACTCCACGGACGCGATGGTCGCCCAGGTCGACGAAGAACTCCTGCGTATCGGCCGCTGCGCGAAGGGCGACGTCGTGGTCATCACCGCCGGCTCCCCGCCCGGCGTCGCGGGCTCCACGAACCTGGTCCGCGTGCACCGCATCGGTGAAGACGACAGCCCGAAGTAGGGCGGCTCAGTATTTCGGCCCGACGTGCGCATCCATGAGGGCGACGGATGCCCGTCGGGCTACGGAGATGTTGAACGGATCGCTGCCACGAGCGAGGGTCGTCCACTCGACGCCCACGGCGGCTGCGACCCTGCGCGACCAGAGCCAGAGCTCGCTCGCGGGTCCCCATGTCGTACATGCTGCCGAGTTTTGTCGCGCAGGCACCCGACCCGGCGTGGAATGGCACACGCATACTCAGATCAAGTGAAGTTCGTCGAATCACCTTGCGCCTTGGAATCCAAGGAAAAGTGCCCCAGGTGGGATTCGAACCCACACTGTCCGCTGTTTGAGAGCGGCCTCTCTAACCAAGTTGGAGTACTGGGGCCTTAGAAAGGAAGGGTCATTGCTGCCCTGCGCGTCACTACCTTACAGGAGCTAGGTAGGCTCGTGGCAGCAGTATCTGCCCCATACCGAGGAGCCCCGTGACCACCCCCGAGTCGCCCCAGCCCGTAGACGCCGTCGACGACGACAAGTCGCACGTCCCGCCGCTGACGACCCGCGTCGTCATCGCCGAGGACGAGGCACTCATCCGCCTCGACCTCAAGGAGATGCTGGAGGAGGAGGGCTACTCCGTCGTCGGTGAGGCGGGCGACGGGCAGCGGGCCGTCGAGCTGGCCCGGGAGTACAAGCCGGACCTCGTCATCCTGGACGTGAAGATGCCGGTCCTCGACGGGATCTCCGCCGCCGAGAAGATCGCCGAGGAGTCCATCGCCCCGGTCCTGATGCTCACCGCGTTCTCGCAGCGCGACCTGGTCGAGCGGGCCCGCGACGCCGGGGCCATGGCGTATCTGGTGAAGCCGTTCAGCAAGAGCGACGTGGTGCCGGCCATCGAGATGGCCGTCTCCCGGTTCGCGGAGCTGAAGGCGCTGGAGAGCGAGATCGCGGACCTGTCCCAGCGGCTGGAGACCCGGAAGCTGGTGGACCGGGCGAAGAGCATCCTGCAGACGGATTACGGGCTCTCCGAGCCGGCCGCGTTCCGGTGGATCCAGAAGACGTCGATGGACCGTCGGATGTCCATGCAGCAGCTGGCGGAGGCGTTGATCGAGGACGCCGAGGAGAAGAAGAAGTCGGCCGAGTAGTCGCGTACGCGTACGACAGCGAGAGGCCCGCACCCGGAGGAAGTTCCGGGTGCGGGCCTCTCGCATACGTACGGCAGGAGCGTCAGTCCTCGCCGAGGTAGGCCTTGCGGACCGACTCGTCGTGGAGCAGGTCCGAGCCCGCGCCGGAGAGGACGATCTTGCCGACCTCCATGACGTGACCCTGGTCCGCGAGGGACAGGGCGGCCTGGGCGTTCTGCTCGACGAGCAGGATCGTGGTGCCCGCCGCCTTGAGTTCGACGATGGTCTCCATGATCTTCTGCATCATGATCGGGGAGAGTCCCATGGAGGGCTCGTCGAGCATGAGCAGTTTGGGCTGGGACATCATGGCGCGTCCCATGGCGAGCATCTGCTGTTCGCCGCCGGAGAGGGTGCCCGCGGCCTGTTTCCGGCGTTCCCCGAGGATGGGGAAGAGGTCGTAGGCGCGCTGGATGTCCTTCTCGATGCCTGCCTTGTCGTTGCGGAGGTAAGCGCCGAGGAGGAGGTTCTCGGTGATCGTCAGCCGGGGGAAGATGTGGCGTCCCTCGGGGGAGTGGGCGATGCCCAGGGAGACGATTTTGTGGGCGGGGATGTTGGCCAGCGGTTTGCCCTCGAAGAGGATGCGGCCGCCGAGCGGCTTGAGCAGTCCGGAGAGGGTGCGCAGGGTGGTGGTCTTGCCCGCGCCGTTGGTGCCGATGAGGGTGACGACCTGGCCGGCGTCGACGGTGAAGGAGATTCCCTTGACCGCTTCGATCTTGCCGTAGGCGACCCGGAGGTCTTGGACCTCTAGCAGTGCGGTCATCGGGTGCCCTCCTCATCGGTGCTGGGGGTGTCGGGTGTGGTGTCCTTCGCCGTCGTGGTGGTGCCGGTGGTCGTCCCGGTGTGGGCCGCTTCGGCGTCCGCTTCGGCTGCTTCGACCTCGGCGACCTCTTCGGCGCCGGGGGCGCCTTCGAAGGGGGTGCCGAGGTAGGCGGCGACGACGCGTTCGTCGGCCTGGACTTCGCCGGGGGTGCCTTCGACGAGTTTCTCGCCCTGGACGAGGCAGGCGACGCGGTCGCAGAGGTTGAAGATGAACCGCATGTCGTGCTCGATGACGAGGACGGCGATGCCCTGGTCCCGGATGGCGAAGATGAGTTCTTCGGTGACGCGGGTTTCCTGGGGGTTCATGCCGGCGGTGGGCTCGTCCAGGAGGAGGAGTCCGGGGTCGCTGGCCAGGGCGCGAGCGATTTCCAGCTTGCGCTGGTCGCCGTAGGGGAGGTTGCGCGCGAGGTGGTCGGCCTTGTTCTGGAGGCCGATGAACTCCAGGAGTTCCATGGCGCGTTCGCGGCTGGCGTCTTCTGCCTTGTGGTAGCCGGGGAGGCGAAGGAGGGCCGACCACAGGCCTTCCTTGGTCCGGGTGTGGCGGCCGACGAGGACGTTCTCCAGGACGGTCATGTTGGAGAAGAGCCGGATGTTCTGGAAGGTGCGGGCGATGCCGGCCTTGGTGACGAGGTGGGGCTTGGGCGGCAGGACGGTGCCCTGGTAGCTGACCTTGCCCTCGGTGGGGATGTAGAGGCCGGTGAGGCAGTTGAAGAAGGTGGTCTTGCCGGCGCCGTTGGGGCCGATGAGGCCGACGATCTCGCCGCTGTTGACGGTGAGGTCGACGCCCTTGACGGCGGTGAGTCCTCCGAAGCGCATGGTGACGCCGCTGGCGTCGAGGACCGTGGTGGGTGCGGTGGCAGGGGTGGCCGGGGTGGTCGTTTCGGTGGTCATGTGATCACGCCCCCGCCTTCGTGGTGCCGGCGGTCTGGTCGGTGAGTGGGACGTCCGGTGGGGTGTCGGGTTGGTCGGTCTCGTGGAATTCGAGCTGCTTCCTGCGGTCGGCGACGAGTCCTTCGGGGCGGAAGCGCATCAGGAGGATGAGCGCGATGCCGAAGAGGAAGAGCTGGTAGTCCTGCATGAACTGGAGCTTGGCCGGGATGAGGTAGAGCAGTGCGGCGCCGACGAGGGGTCCGCTGAGGGTTCCCATGCCGCCGAGGATGACGGCGGCAAGGAGGAAGGCGGAGTTCGGGGGTACGGAGCCGGCGAACTGGTACTGCTCGGGCGTCACGGTGTAGGAGACGTGGGCCTGGACGGTACCGGCGAGTCCGGCGAGGGTGGCGCCGAGGGCGAAGGCGAGCAGTTTGAGCCGGAAGGCGTTGATGCCCATGGCGGTGGCTGCGGTCTCGTCCTCGCGGATGGCGACCCAGGCGCGGCCGATGCGGGATTCTCCGGAGCGTCGGAAGACCAGGACGACGACGGCGGTGAAGACGAGCATCAGCAGGTAGTAGTTGGCCGACCTGCCGAGGGTGAATCCGGCGATGTTGTGGCTGGTGCCGAAGTCGAAGCCGAAGAGGTTGAGGTCGGGGATGCTGGGGATGCCCTGGGAGCCGTTGGTGAGGTCGGGGCCGCTGACGCCGTTGAGGGCGTTGACGGTGAGGCGGAAGATCTCTCCGAATCCGAGGGTGACGATGGCGAGGTAGTCGCCGCGCAGTCGCAGGGTCGGGGCGCCGATGACGACGCCGAAGACGAGTGATGCGGCGGCGCCGGTGAGGACGGCGGCCCAGAAGGGGAACTGGACGCCGACGGGGGAGAGGGGGGAGCCGGAGACGAGGGCGGCGGCGTAGGCGCCGACGCCGAGGAAGGCGACGTATCCGAGGTCGAGGAGGCCGGCGAGGCCGACGACGACGTTGAGGCCGAGCGCGACGGTCGCGAAGATGAGGATGTTCGCGCCGATGAGGGCGTACTGCTCGTTCTGCTGGGTGAAGGGGAAGCAGAACGCCGCGATGAGTGCGGCGGCGAGGGTGACGTTGCGGTGCTTGGTGGTGAGCCGGGTGATGCGGGCGATGAGTCCGGCGCGGGTGAGTGCCGTGAAGCCGAAGGCGACGCTGATGATGTAGCCGATGAAGAGTTCGGCGTAGTCGGTGTCGATGCCGTACGTGAAGACGTGGAGGGCGACGCCGAAGGCTCCGGCGATGATGAGGATCTCGGCCCAGTTGGGGAGTTCCTTGGCGCGTGTGGGCGCGGGGGCGCGGAGGCTGTTGACGAGGCGGTTGAGCGGGGTGGGGCGGGTGGTGTCGTCGAGTTCCTGGTCGCTGGGGAGGCCGAGGGAGGCGACGGTGGCGATGATGGCGCCAGCGAGGCTGACCCAGGCTCCGGGTTCCAGGTTGACGACGCCGCCGAGTTTGGCGGCGATGGCGCCGATGGCGTAGCCGGTGGTGCCGAGGACGCCGAGTGCGGCGAGTCGGACGGGGCTGTTGGTGCCGCCGGGGGTGAGGAGGTGAAGCCCCTTGATCCCGTAGCCCGAGAGGGCGAACAGGAGGGTGAGGGCGGCGCCGATGAGGGTGAGGACCTGGAGGCCGCCGGGGTAGCCGGTGACGGTGAGGTCGCCGGGGAATTCGGCGGTCCAGGTCCAGGCGAGGAAGGTGCCGATGAGGGTGATGGCCGCGCCGGCGGTGGTGAGGTGGCGGGCCGCGGGCAGCGCGATGAGCGCGCTGGCGGCGGGTTTGGTGTTGGTGGTCATGGTCATCACGCCCGATCCGCGACGCGTTCGCCGAGCAGGCCCTGGGGGCGTACGAGGAGGACGATGATGAGGAGCGCGAAGGCCCATACGTCCTTCCAGGCACCGCCGCCGAAGAGTTCCATGCCGGGGACTTCGCTCATGTAGCCGGTGGCGAGTGCTTCGGCGACGCCGAGGACGATGCCGCCGAGCATGGCGCCGTAGATGTTGCCGATGCCGCCGAGGACGGCTGCGGTGAAGGCCTTGAGGCCCATGATGAAGCCCATGCGGAAGCCGATCTGGCCGTTCTTGAGCCCGTAGGCGACGGCGGCGACGGCGGCGAACGCGGCACCGATGGCGAAGGCCATGACGATGATGCGGTCGGTGTTGATTCCCATGAGCTTGGCGGTGTCGGGGTCCTGCGAGGTGGCCTGCATGCCGCGGCCGGCCCGGGTCTTGGAGACGAAGAAGCCGAGGGCGAGCATGCACAGGGGCGCGGAGACGAGGACGAAGATGTCGCCGCGCTGGATGGTGGCGCCGAGGATGTCGAGGGCTTCGCCTTCGAACTGGGGGAAGGAGCGGTCCTTGGTGGCGTCGGGGTACCACATCCACACCGCCTGCTGGAGGGCGAGGGAGAGCCCGATGGCGGTGATGAGTGGGGCCAGGCGTGGTCCGCCGCGCAGGGGCCGGTAGGCGAAGCGTTCGGCGGCCATGCTGATGGCGACGGCGGAGATGACGCCGCCGACGATCATGAGGGGTATCGCGGCTATGAGGGAGAATCCGGACGGAAGCCCGAGGTAGACCGTGAGGGCTCCGAAGCCCCCGATCATGAAGATCTCGCCGTGCGCGAAGTTGATGAGCTGGATGATTCCGTAGACCATCGTGTAACCGATCGCGATGAGACCGTACATCGCGCCGAGGATGAGTCCGTTGGCCAGCTGTTGCGGCAGTTCGTTCACCGCAGGGCCTCCGTGGAGTGGTTCGGATACGGCACCGCGCGGGAGGGCTCGTAGCGCTCCCGCGCGGTCTGGTTGCTTTGCGTGACGGTGGCGGGCTGTGGCCCGGCCGGTGGTTACTCGATGGTGCTGCTGACCTTGGAGACCCACTTGCCGCCGGTGACCTGGTAGGCGGTCATCAGGGTGTTGGTGGTGTCGCCGAACTCGTCGAAGGAGACGGGGCCGGTGACGCCGTCGAACTTGACCTTGTCCATGGCGGCGAGGATCTTGGCGCGGGCGTCGTCCGCGGGGATCTTGCCGTCGTTCTCGGCGGCGACGATCTTGACGGCCTCGATGATGGACCAGGTGGCGTCGTAGGTGCCGCCGCCGTAGGCCTCGTAGGCGTCCTTGTAGCCGGCCGTCTTGTAGTCGGCGATGAACTTCTTGGCGGAGTCGAGCTCTTCGACGGGCTTGCCGACGGAGGTGGCGATGTCGCCTTCGGCTTTCTTGTTGAGCTTGATGAAGTCGGCGCTGTACATGCCGTCGCCGCCCATGAAGGGGAGCTTGATGTTGTCCTTGATCTGCTGGCTCAGGGGGGCGCCGGCGGGGTATTCGCCGCCGTAGTAGACGGCCTTGGCGCCGGAGCTCTTGACCTTGGTGGCGACGGAGTTGAAGTCGCGGTCCTCGGGGTTCACGTGGTCGGTGCCGACGATCTTGCCGCCGAGTTCGGTGAACTTCGCCTTGAAGGAGGCGGCGAGACCGGCGCCGTAGGGCTTCTGGTCGTCGATGAGGTAGACGTCCTTGATCTTCGCGGTCTCGAAGAGGTACGTGGCCGCGAAGGCGCCCTGGATCTGGTCCGTGGTGGAGGTGCGGAAGTAGGAGGCGTAGGGGCGCTTCTTGTCGCCGGTCTTCCAGTTGTTGCCCTGGGTCAGCTCGGTGCCGGTGTTGGCCGGGGAGACCTGGGTCAGCTTGGCGTCGTTGAGGGGCTTCTGCATCGACTGGGCGACGCCGGAGTTCAGCGGGCCGACGACGCCGAGGACCTCTTTGGTGTCGATGAACTTGACGGCGTTCTGCTGGCCGACGGAGGGCTGGGCCTGGTCGTCGAGGGCCTGGAGCTTGAAGGTGACGCCGGGGACGGTCTTGTCCTTGTTGGCCGTGTTGACGGCGAGCTCGGCGGAGTTCTTGATGCCGAGGCCGAGGGCGGACAGGTCGCCGGTGAGCGGGGCGTCGAGGCCGATGACGACCGTCTGGTTGCCGTTGCCGCCGTCGCTGCTGCCCTTGCTGTCGTCGCGCGAACCGCAGGCGGTGAGGGTGAGTGCTCCGGTGGTGAGCACTGCGGTGAGTATGAGCGAAGAACGGTGTCGCACGAAAAGTCCTTTCCCTGGCGCGGCCTCCTCTGCTTGAGGTGCCGTGTCGATCGCCGGGCCGTACTGGTTTGGTACAGGGCCGTGCAGCAGACGCGCCCGGCGGCGCGGTGACTGGCGGTGACTCTAAGCGCAGCCGGGGGCCATCGGGACTGGTCGGCGGCGGATGTGACTCTCTTGTTATGCCCTTGAGCAAGGCTTGAGGTTCCTGTGAGGACATGTGGGGGTTTCGCCTGGAGTGCGAAGGGGTCACATGGTGAGAACGCGCAGCTCTGCTAAGGGGCTTGAGGTGATCTTGGTGCTGACGCGGTCCGGTGGCGGGGGAGGGCGCGGCGGAGCGTCCCGGGTGGTTCCGGCCGGGGTGTGCGGCTGGATTCCGCATTGCCTGCGTGTTACGCAGTGTTACATCGGCGTTCGGGGCCTCGGGGTCGTTGAGGCTGATGTGACTGCTGAGTGGCTCATTGAACGCGCTTTGGGGTCAAGGGTGTTGACCGAGTGTGGTGGGCAACATCCTTTCCTTGGTGGGGGTATGGCAGCGCCCGGCCGGAATGCGCGTGGTGCGATTCCGGCCGGGCGGGGGTGGTGGCGGTGCGGGGGTGTGTGCGGTGCGTGTCAGGCTGCTTCGGGTCGCGGGGCGTCGCGGAGGAGGCAGGTGAGGCGTGCGGTGCAGACCCGCTTGTCCTGTTCGTCGGTGATGACGATCTCGTACGTGGCGGTGGAGCGGCCCCGGTGTACGGGGGTGGCGACGCCGGTGACGAGGCCGTTGCGGACGCCACGGTGGTGGGTGCAGTTGAGGTCGACGCCGACCGCGAGTTTGGCGGCCCCTCCGTGGAGCATGGAGCCGATGGAGCCGAGGGTCTCGGCGAGTACGGCGGAGGCGCCTCCGTGCAGGAGTCCGTAGGGCTGGGTGTTGCCTTCCACGGGCATGGTGCCGACGACGCGGTCGGCGGAGGCCTCGACGATGGTCACGCCCATGCGCTCGCCGAGGTGGCCGGCGGAGAAGAGGGCGGGCAGGTCGACGCCGAGTGCCGCGTATTCGTCGATGACTTCCTGGGGGAAGAGGGGGGTGGGGTGTTCGCCCATGGGTCCGGCTCCGATCGTCTGCGCTGGTTCGTCGCTGTCTGCACTGTTCTTATCAGACGGCTGAGCGGACGCTTAGGGGTGGCGGTTCTCAGTCGCTCCGGGTGTTCTCGAAGCGGACGACGACTGATTTGCTGGCCGGGGTGTTGCTGGTGTCGGCCGTGGAGTCCAGGGGGACCAGGACGTTGGTCTCCGGGTAGTAGGCGGCGGCGCAGCCTCGGGCGGTGGGGTAGTGGACGATGCGGAAGCCGTCCGCTCGGCGTTCGACGTCGTCCTTCCACTCGCTGACGAGGTCGGTGTACGCGCCGTCGGCGAGGCCGAGGGCGGCGGCGTCCTGGGGGTTGACCATGACGATGCGGCGGCCGCCCTTGATGCCCCGGTAGCGGTCGTCGAGGCCGTAGATGGTGGTGTTGTACTGGTCGTGGGAGCGCAGGGTCTGCAGCAGGAGCCTGCCGTCGGGGAGTTCGGGGTATTCGACGGGG
The DNA here is from genome assembly GCF_002910905.1 of Streptomyces sp. SM11. Taxonomy (GTDB): domain Bacteria; phylum Actinomycetota; class Actinomycetes; order Streptomycetales; family Streptomycetaceae; genus Streptomyces. Next base: position 10,723 of record NZ_NEUE01000088.1, read on the forward strand.
GCTGCGGTGAAGTTGGCGCGGCCGGTGGTGGTGGGGAAGCGGCGTTCGTCGCGGGGGGCGTGGGGGAGGGTGAAGCCGCCGGGGCGGGCGATGCGGGTGTTGAAGTCCTCGAAGCCGGGGACGACGCGGGAGATGCGGTCGCGGATCGTGGCGTAGTCCCGTTCGAAGGCCTCCCAGTCCGTACGGGATCCGGCGCCGAGGACCGCGCGGGCGAGGCGGGCGACGATGGCCGGTTCGGAGAGCAGGTGGGGGCTCGCGGGGGTGAGGTTGCCGCGGGAGGCGTGGACCATGCCCATGGAGTCCTCGACGGTGACGAACTGCTTGCCGCCGGCCTGGACGTCCTTGTCGGTGCGGCCCAGGGTGGGCAGGATCAGGGCGCGGGTCCCGGTGACGGCGTGGGAGCGGTTGAGTTTGGTCGAGACGTGGACGGTGAGTCGGGCGCGGCGCATCGCGGTCTCGGTGACGGCGGTGTCGGGGGTGGCGGCGACGAAGTTGCCGCCCATGGCGAAGAAGACCTTCGCGTCGCCGTCGCGCAGTGCCTGGATGGAGCGCACCACGTCCAGGCCGTGGTGGCGCGGCGAGGTGATGCCGAATTCCTTGTCGAGGGCGTCGAGGAAGGCGGGTGCGGGGCGTTCGAAGATGCCCATGGTGCGGTCGCCCTGGACGTTGGAGTGGCCGCGCACCGGGCAGACGCCGGCGCCGGGGCGGCCGATGTTTCCGCGCAGCAGAAGGAAGTTGACGACTTCGCGGATGGTGGGCACGGAGTGCTTGTGCTGGGTGAGGCCCATCGCCCAGCAGACGATGGTGCGTTTCGAGGCGAGGACGAGGGTGAGGGCCTGCTCGATCTCGGCGCGGGTGAGGCCGGTGGCGGTGAGCGTCTCGTCCCAGTCGACCGTTTCGGCGGCGCGGGCGAACTCCTCGTAACCGTGGGTGTGTTCGGCGACGAACGCGGTGTCGACGGCTCCCTCGGTGGTGAGGACGAGTTTGTTGAGGAGGCGGAAGAGTGCCTGGTCGCCGCCGATGCGGATCTGGAGGAAGAGGTCGTTGAGTGCGGTGCCCTTGAGCATGCCGTGCGGGGTCTGGGGGTTCTTGAACCGTTCCAGGCCGGCCTCGGGCAGCGGGTTCACCGAGATGATCTTCGCGCCGGAGTTCTTGGCCTTCTCCAGGGCGGACAGCATCCGGGGGTGGTTCGTGCCGGGGTTCTGGCCGGCGACGATGATCAGGTCGGCCTGGTGGAGGTCGTCCAGTGAGACGCTGCCCTTGCCGATCCCGATGGTCTCGGTGAGCGCCGAGCCGGACGACTCGTGGCACATGTTGGAGCAGTCGGGCAGGTTGTTGGTGCCGAACTCGCGGGCGAGGAGCTGGAGCAGGAAAGCGGCCTCGTTGCTGGTGCGGCCGGAGGTGTAGAAGAGGGCCTCGTCGGGAGAGTCGAGGGCCCTCAGCTCTTCGGCGATGATCGCGAACGCCCGCTCCCAGGTCACCGCCTCGTACCGGTCGGCGCCCTCGGGGAGGTACACCGGGTGGGTGATCCTGCCCTGCTGGCCCAGCCAGTAGCCGCTGCGCCCGGCGAGGTCGGCCAGCGGGTGGGCGGCGAAGAAGTCGGGGGTGACGCGGCGCAGTGTCGCCTCCTCCGCGACGGCCTTGGCGCCGTTCTCGCAGAATTCGGCGGTGTGCCGCTCGTCGCCCTCGGGCCAGGCGCAGCCGGGGCAGTCGAAGCCGTCCTTCTGGTTGACCTTGAGGAGGGTCCGCGCGGTGCGGCGCACGCCCATCTGCTGCTGGGCGATGCGCAGAGAGTGGGCGACGGCGGGCAGTCCGGCGGCGGCGTGCGGGGCCGGCCCGACCTGCGGGGCGTCCTGGACCGGGTCACCGGTCGGCGGCTTGGTGGCCATGATGCTGCTCCCCTTCGAGCGCTTCTTCCACGTCCGTACGTCCTCCGTACGTCCTCACCGTCGATCCTGTCACGGCCCTCCGGATGTCGTGCCGGTCCGGATTGTCAGTGGGCCGTGGCAGGATCGGGGGCGTGGCTGAGACGGCATCGAACAAGACGGCAGACAACCGACCGCGCCTGCTCCTCATGGACGGGCACTCCCTGGCGTACCGGGCGTTCTTCGCTCTGCCCGCGGAGAATTTCACGACGGCGGTGGGGCAGCCGACGAACGCCGTGTACGGCTTCATGTCGATGCTGGCGAACACCCTGCGTGACGAGGCGCCCACGCACTTCGCGGTGGCGTTCGACGTGTCCCGCAAGACGTGGCGTGCGCAGGAGTTCCCGGAGTACAAGGCGAACCGCTCCAAGACCCCCGACGAGTTCAAGGGGCAGGTCGAGCTGATCGGCGAGCTGCTCGACGCGATGCGCGCGGACCGGTTCGCGGTGGACGGGTTCGAGGCGGACGACGTCATCGCGACGCTGGCGACCCAGGCCGAGGCGGCCGGGTTCGAGGTCCTGATCGTCACAGGCGACCGGGACTCCTTCCAGCTGATCACGGAGAACGTGACCGTGCTCTACCCCACCAAGGGGGTCTCCGAGCTGACCCGGTTCACCCCGGAGAAGGTCGTCGAGAAGTACGGACTCACCCCGCGGCAGTATCCGGACTTCGCCGCCCTGCGCGGCGACCCGTCGGACAATCTCCCGGGCATTCCCGGGGTCGGTGAGAAGACGGCCGCGAAGTGGATCAACCAGTTCGGTTCGTTCGCCGATCTGGTCGAGCGGGCCGACGAGGTCAAGGGCAAGGCCGGGCAGAATTTCCGCGACCACCTGGACGCGGTGAAGATGAACCGCGTGCTGACCGAGATGGTCCGTGACGTGGAGCTCCCGAAGGCCCCGGCCGAACTGGAGCGCGCCCCGTACGACCGTACGGCGGTCACCGGTGTCCTGGACATACTGGAGATCCGCAACCCGAGCCTGCGCGAGCGGCTGCTGGCCGTCGACCCGGGCGCGGCGGAGGCCGAGCCGCCCGCACCCGCGGCCGGGATCGAGCTGGACGGGGCCGTGCTCGGCTCCGGCGAGGTCGCTCCGTGGCTGGCGGCGCACGGTGCGCAGCCGCTCGGCGTCATGACGGTGGACACCTGGTCGCTCGGCGCCGGCACGGTCACCGAGATCGCGCTCGCCGCGGCCGACGGGGCCGCCGCCTGGCTGGACCCGACCCAGTTGGAGGAGGCCGACGAGCGGGCGTTCGCCGCCTGGGTGTCGGACCCGGAGCGGCCGAAGGTCCTGCACAACGCGAAGAACGTGATGCGGGTCTTCCCGGAGATGGGCTGGCAGCTCGAAGGCGTCGCCATGGACACGGGGCTCGCCGCGTATCTGGTGAAGCCGGGCCGCCGCTCGTTCGCCCTGGACGCGCTGGCCGTGGAGTATCTGGGCCGGGAGCTGGCCCCGGCCGCCGCTTCCGACGGGCAGCTGGCCTTCGGTGCGGACGACCGGGCCGAGGCGGATGCCCTGATGGCGCAGGCCCGCGCCGTGCTCGACCTGGGCGACGCGTTCACCACCCGCCTGAAGGAGGTGGGCGCGGCGGAGCTGCTGCACGACATGGAGCTGCCGACGTCGATCCTCCTGGCCCGTCTGGAGCGGCACGGGATCGCCGCGGACCGGGCCCATCTGGAGTCCATGGAGCAGCAGTTCGCCGGGACCGTGCAGCAGGCGATCAAGGAGGCGCACGCGGCGGTGGGCCGTGAGTTCAACCTCGGATCGCCCAAGCAGCTCCAGGAGATCCTCTTCGGCGAGCTGGGTCTGCCGAAGACGAAGAAGACCAAGACGGGATACACGACGGACGCGGACGCGCTGGCCTGGCTGGCCGCGCAGACCGAGCACGAGCTGCCGGTCCTGATGCTGCGCCACCGCGAGCAGGCCAAGCTGCGGGTCACCGTCGAGGGTCTGATCAAGACGGTCGCGGCCGACGGCCGGATCCACACCACGTTCAACCAGACGGTGGCGGCGACCGGCCGGCTCTCCTCCACCGACCCCAACCTGCAGAACATCCCCGTCCGTACGGACGAGGGGCGGGCGATCCGCCGGGGCTTCGTCGTCGGCGAGGGCTTCGAGACGCTGATGACGGCGGACTACAGCCAGATCGAGCTGCGCGTGATGGCGCACCTCTCCGAGGACGCCGGTCTGATCGAGGCGTTCACCTCCGGCGAGGACCTTCACACCACGGTCGCCTCGCAGGTCTTCGGCGTCGAGAAGGACGCGGTCGACGCGGAGATGCGCCGCAAGATCAAGGCCATGTCCTACGGCCTGGCCTACGGGCTGTCCGCGTTCGGCCTCTCCCAGCAGCTGAACATCGACCCCGCCGAGGCCCGAGGGCTGATGGACACCTACTTCGAGCGGTTCGGCGGGGTACGGGACTATCTCCACCGGGTCGTCGAGGAGGCCAGGGCCACCGGGTACACGGAGACGATCCTGGGCCGCCGCCGCTATCTCCCCGACCTCAACAGCGACAACCGTCAGCGCCGCGAGGCCGCCGAGCGGATGGCGCTCAACGCCCCGATCCAGGGCACGGCCGCGGACATCGTGAAGGTGGCGATGCTGCGGGTGGACCGGGCGCTGACCGAGGCGGAGCTGACCTCGCGGATGCTGCTCCAGGTCCACGACGAAATCGTCCTGGAGATCGCGAAGGGCGAGCGGGAGCGGGTGGAGGAGATCCTGCGCCACGAGATGGCCCACGCGGTCGAGCTGCGTGCCCCGCTCGACGTCTCGGTCGGCGTCGGCAAGGACTGGGAGTCGGCCGCGCACTGAGCCGCGGGGAAGCCTGACGGGGGAGGGGCCCACAACCGTGTCGCGGTCGTGGGCCCCTCCCGTGTCACTGCTTCCGGCCGGCGGACACGTCCGTACGGGACGCCTCCGGCGCGGATGCGGCCTGCCCCGGGTCCTCCGTCCCCCGTCGCCTCCGCACCAGGCGCATCCACACCCCGTACAGCAGCAGTCCGGCCGCCAGCCCGGCGCCCCCGCCGAAGCAGGCCGTGGGGATGATGTCGAGCGGGCTCTCCACCCGGCCGAAGTGGGCGTACCAGCGGGCGCAGCGGTGGACGACGCCGAGCAGCACGCACAGGGCCAGCAGGCCGAGTGCGCCCCACCGTTCCCGGCGGCCGAGCACCGGGACCTCATCGGGTGCGGGGGCCGGCGCGGTGCGCCGCAGCCCGGTGGCGGCGAACCAGCCGATGACCACGAGGGCGAGGGCCGAACTGCCGTACTGGACGAGCTGGAACACCGGGAAGCCGCCGACGCTGCGGCTGAGCACGGGCACCAGCTCCGTCCCCCAGCGGCTGTGGTGGGTGAACGCGTCCCACGCCACATGGGTGGCCGCCCCCAGCGCGCCGGAGACGGCGAACCACAGCCGGGCGGACGGCCCGAAGGAGGCGCGCGTCCACCGCTGCCCCCGGACGAAGACGTGGACTCGGCCCCGTACGCGTACCGGCAGCAGCGCCACCAGCGGCTCCCGCAGCAGCGCCCACACCGCCACCAGCACCGCGGCGATGGCCACGTTCACCGTGACCACCCCGAGGAAGGTGTGTGTGAACGACCCGAACTCCATCGCCCCGGGGATCGCCGTGTCCGCGAAGTAGGTGATGTCGGGCGCGAAGGAACCGGCGACGAGCGCCGAGGGGAACAGCGGCCACCGGCCGGTCCCGTCCCGGCGGACCGCCGGGAGCACGGCGGCGGCATGACTGAGCGTGAACGGCATGGCGGCCAGTATGCGGGACCGTTCGGGCACCCTTCCGTGGCCGACGGGACAACCTGTGCCCGGGAAGGTGAGAAAACAGTAAGAAGCGGTCAGGGCTCGGTGCCCGGGCGACACAAGGTGCCGTAGGGTCGCTGGAGTCCTTGCGCTGGGGAGCGCGAGCAGCCTTCGAGGGGGAGGGACCGGAACGTATGGCAGCGCATATTCGCCGACGTCTGCGCAAGGGGGCCACGACCACCGCGGTGGCGGCGGCCGTCGTGGCGGCGCTCACGGCCTCGCAGGCGCCCGCAGCGACCCTGGCCGAAGGAGCCGCCGGCGGCGGCGACCCGAAGGCGGCCGGTGAGGACACCGCGAGTGCCGGGGACGACGGCGCCGCGACCGGCAACTCGCCCTACTACACGGACCTTCCCCCTCTGGTCACGCCCGACAAGCCCCGATCCTCCAGCGAACTGCCGATGACCGGTGGCACGGAAGCGGGCATTCCGGCGTCGATCCTGGCCGCGTACAAGCAGGCCGAGCGGACCGTCGCGACCACCGACCCGAACTGCCGGCTGCCCTGGCAACTCCTCGCGGCGATCGGCAAGGTCGAGTCCGGCCAGGCGCGCGGCGGGCGCGTCGACGCCAACGGCACCGCCAGCCCCCGGATCCTCGGCCCGGCCCTCAACGGCCGGGGCTTCGCGCTGATCAAGGACACCGACGGCGGTGCGTACGACGGCGACGCGGTCCACGACCGTGCGGTCGGCCCGATGCAGTTCATCCCGTCGACCTGGGCCTCCTGGGGCCAGGACGCCAACGGCGACGGCCGCAAGGACCCCAACAACATCTACGACGCGGCGCTCGCCGCCGGCCGCTACCTCTGCGCCAACGACCGGGATCTGGCGCTCGCCGCCGACCTCGACAGCGCCGTGCTGAGCTACAACCGCTCGACGGAGTATCTGCGCACGGTCCGCTCCTGGTTCTCGTACTACCAGCGCGGTACGCACGAGATCCCCGACGGCACCGGAACGCTGCCCACCGCCCCGAGCACTCCCTCCCCGAACCGGGGCCCGAGCACCAACCCCGGACCGAGCCGGACCCCGAGCCCGAAGCCCTCCCCGCACAAGCCGGGCGGAAAGCCGAGTCCGGGCGCGTCGAAGCCCGGCGGCGACGGCTCCACCAGCCCGAAGCCGAAGCCGCCCACCCCGAAGCCGCCCATCCCGAAGCCGCCCACCCCCAAGCCGACGCCGCCGTCCGAGACCTTCGGCTCCCTGGAGAACGCGGGCACCGGCCCGCTGCGTGCCACCGCGGGCCAGGCGTTCGACGAGCGGGTCTCCGTCCGTGCCCGCAACGCGCTCGGCGCTCCGCTCGCCAAGGTGCCCGTCACGTTCGCCGTCACCGGGAACACCGGCACGCTCTTCACCGGCGGCGGGAAGACCGTCACGGTGACGACCGGGGCCGACGGCACCGCCACCGCGCCGGCGCTCCAGGCTGGCGAGCAGGCCGGGGAGTTCACCGTGACCGCCGTCGCCGGCATCGGTAGGCCGCGCACCCTTACCTACGCGGCGACCGTCACCGCCCGCCAGGCCGACGCGATCGCCCGCACCGGCGACAAGGCGCTCGTCGCCGCCCCCGGCGAGAAGTTCGCGGACGTCGTCACCGTCAAGGCCACCTACGAGGCCGCCGCCGCGGCCGGAGTGGCCGTCACCGCCACGATGGTCAAGGACCCCCTGGGGCTCGTCGACAACGACAGGGGCCCGTACTTCAAGGACGAGGACGACACGCCGGTCCGCACTCTCACCACCCTGACGACGGACGCCGAGGGCGTGCTCCGGCTCCCGGAGATCTTCGCGGACGACACCGAGGGCACCTATCTGCTGCGCCTCACCACCGAGGGCGGCGCCTCGGTCGTCATCGAGCTCACCATCCAGGCCCCGGAGGAGACGGCCCCTGAGGAGGCCGCCCCGGAGGAGACGGCCCCCGAGGAATCGGCTCCCGAGGAGACGGCCCCGGGGAAGACGGAGACCCCCGAAGCCTGACCCCGCGGTACCGCACACGGCAGTCGGACAGCCCCTGCACCGCCCGGTGGAGGGGCTGTCCGCTGTGTTCTCATCTCGCGCCCCGGTTGCTACGGTGCCCCAGTCCTGACGACCCATCAGGTCACCGCCGTCGGATCACCGCCCCGGGAGGCCGAGCATGCGTGCCCTCGTCGCCGCCGCCATCGGACTGGCCGCCGCCCTCGCGCTCGTGTTCACCGTCTCCGCCGTCGGCTCCCCGTCCGGGGAGACCTCGCCCGAACCCCTGCTGACCACCGTCCCGGGCCCGAAGAGATAGCCGCCGCAGAGGGAGAGGTCACCACCATGCGCCGCCGAGCCGGTCTCGTACTCCTGGCCTTCGCCGTGTTCTTCGCCGCCCTGTCACCGCTGCTGCGCTGGTACGCCTTCCCGCGCCTGGCCAAGGTCCCGCCGAGCCAGTACCAGGAGGTCGTCCTGGAGGCGTCCCCCGCGACCCTCCTCGACTACACCACCCTCAAGGCGAAGAAGGTCGAGAAGGTCACCATCGTCCAGACGCTCAAGGGCAACGTGGAGGAGTCCGAGAGGATCGAACGCAGCGCCGGACGCGACGTCGTCGTCTGGGACGCGCTCTCCTACGTCCAGGGCCCCGACGGCACGATGGTCTCCGAGATCCCCGAGCGCTACATCTTCGACGCCCACACCCAGGCACCCGTCAACGCCACCGGCGAGATGGTCGACGGCGACCCGGTCCGGCGCGAGGGCATCGAGTTCAAGTGGCCCTTCCTCACCGAGAAGCGGGACTACGAGTACTTCGACGCCCAGAGCCGCACCACCGCACCCATCCACTACAAGGGCACCCGCACCTTCCGCGGCCTGGAGGTCTACTACTTCGAGCAGACCATCCCGTGGACCAAGGTCCCGATGCCCAAGAAGATGCCCATCGAGGGCGTCACCGCCGAGCAGATCGCGCAGACCGGCATGACCCGCTGGTACACCACGAAGCGCATGTTCTGGGTCGACCCGGTCGCCGGAGCCCCCGTCAACGGCGAGGAGATCCACCAGGAGGAGCTGCGCGACGCCAAGAAGATGGGCATGTCCGAGGACACCGCCACCGCGTTCTCCGGCCACGTGAAGATGCGCGAGGACTACATCGTGGACACCGTCGACCTGGTCAAGTCCCAGCGCGTCCTGGTCCTCCTCCTCACCTCGTACCTGCCCTGGGGCTTCCTCGGCCTCGGCATCGCACTGTTCGCCCTCGCCCTGTGGTTGGAGGCGCGGTCGCGGCAGCCGGAAAGTCCTGGGGCCGGTCGTTCGAGCCGTCGTCCGCCGGGCGACGACGGCAGTTTGACGACCGGCCCTATGAGCCCTGCCGTTTGAGCCGCGCCGAGGTGAACCGCGTCGCCTGTACGGTCGCGGGGTCCTCCGGCCACGGATGCTTCGGGTAGCGGCCGCGCAGCTCCGCCCGCACCGCCCGGTAACCCTCCTGCCAGAACGACGCCAGGTCCGCCGTGACGGCCGCGGGCCGCCCGGCGGGGGAGAGGAGGTGGACCAGGACCGGCACCCCGGCCACCCGGGGCGTCTCGCCCAGTCCGAACAGCTCCTGGAGCTTCACCGCCAGCACGGGCTGCTCCCCGCCGTACTCCACCCGGACCCGTGAACCGCTCGGCACCTCGATCCGCTCCGGCGCCAGCTCGTCCAGCCGGGCGCCCTCCCCGGTCGCCCAGGGCAGCAGCCGCCGCAACGCCTGGCCCGCGTCGATCCGGCCCAGGTCATAACGGCGCCGCGCCCGTGACAGCTCCGGCTCCAGCCACGCCCCGGTCTCCGCGAGCAGCGCCCCGTCCGAGACGTCCGGCCACGGCGACCCCAGCACCCGGTGCAGGAACGCCAGCCGCAGCCGCAGCTGCTCGCTGTCCCGGGTCCACCGCAGCAGCCCCAGGCCCTCCCGCCGCAGGCCCTCCACCAGAGCCCCGCGCACCAGCCCGGGATCGGGCTGCTTCAGCGGCCGTACCGCCAGCTCCACCGCCCCCAGCCGGTCCACGGCCCTGGCCACCACCTCACCGTCCACCCAGCGGACCTCCTCGCCCCGCACCCGCAGATGCCCGGCGGCCAGCAGCGCGGTGGGCTCGTCGATCACCGCCGCCAGCCGCACCCGCGCCGAAGCCGCGTGGGAGGGCCGGTCCGCGACCGCCACGGCCAGCCAGGGCGCGCCGCGCAGCCGTGATCCGGCCCCTGGCTCCGCGCCCGTACCCGACGCCATCAGGAAGGCCCCGTCGCCCCGGGTCCGCGCCACCCGTTCCGGAAACGCCAGCGCGGCGACGGTTCCGACGGCCGCGTCGTCGGAACCACCGCCCCTCCTGTCGCCGGAACCGGCACCGCTCCCCAACGACGACGACAGCCGGCGCACCTCCTGCTTCCAGCGCGCCGCGTACCCGTCCTGGCCCCGGCGGGCGGTCCGCAGCGCCGCCGCGAGATCGTCCCCGTACTCCCTCGGCGGCTCCTCGCTCAGCAGGGCCACCACCTCCGCGGCCCGCCGCGCCCCGACCTCCCGCGCGCCGTCCAGCAGGGCCCGAGCCAGCCGGGGATGCAGGCCGAGCCGGGACATCCGCACGCCGCGTTCGGTGACCCGGCCGTCGCCGTCCACCGCGCCGATCGCGTCCAGCACCTCCCGGGCCGCGCCCATCGCCCCGGCGGGCGGCGGGTCCAGCAGCGCGAGCGAGGAGGCGCCCGGATCGCCCCAGCACGCCGCCTGGAGCGCGAACGCCGCGAGATCGGCGACCTTGATCTCGGGCGAGGGGAAGCGCGCGAGCCGCCCGTCCTCGGCCTGGTCCCAGCACCGGTACACCGCCCCCGGAGCCTCCCGCCCCGCCCGCCCGGCACGCTGCCGCCCGGCCGCCCGGGACGCCCGTACGGTGCTCAGGGCGCTCAGGCCCCGGGCATGGTCGGTACGGGGTTCCCGCGCGAGACCGGAGTCGACGACGACCCGCACGCCCGGCACGGTCAGGGACGACTCCGCCACCGAGGTCGCCAGGACCACCCGCCGTCCCTCGGAGGAACCGGCCAGCACCGCGTCCTGCACGGCGGCCGGAGCGCGTCCGTGCACCTGGAGCACCTCGGCGTCCACCCCGGCGAGCTGCCCGGCCACCCGCGAGATCTCCCCGACACCCGGCAGGAAGCAGAGCACGTCCCCCGCGCGCTCCGCGAGGGCACGCCGCACGGTCGCCGCCACATGCGTCAGCAGCGCCGGGTCGACCCGCATCCCGTGCGGCGGCCTGACCGGCCGCGCGGGCGGCGCCCAGACCACCTCCACCGGGTATGAGACGCCCTCGGCCTCGATCACCGGGGCATCGCCCAGCAGCCGCGCCCAGCCCTCCGCGTCCGTCGTCGCGGACGCCGCCACCAGCCGCAGATCGGGCCGGATCGCCTCCCGTACGTCCAGGAGGAACGCGGCGACCGTGTCGGCGTCCAGATGCCGCTCGTGGCACTCGTCGATGATCACCGTGTCGACCCCGGCCAGCTCCTGGTCCCGCTGGAGCCGCTGGAGCAGCACCCCGGTGGTCACGACCTCCACCACCGTCTCCGGCCCCACCACGCGCTCGCCGCGCACCGTGAAGCCGATCCGGCCGCCCGGCTGCTCGCCCAGCAGCCACGCCATCCGCCGCGCCGCCGCCCGCGCGGCGATCCGGCGCGGCTCGGCGACCACGACCCGGCGCACCGGGCCCCGGCCGGTCAGTCCGGCCAGCACCAGCGGGACGAGCGTCGTCTTGCCGGTGCCGGGAGGGGCGCACAGGACGGCCACGCCCCGGTCGTCGAGCGCGCGCCGCAGGGCGGGCACGGCGGTGCGGACGGGCAGGCTTTCCAGGGCTTCGGTACGGATCACGCCCCCAGTGTCGTACGGGAGTGTCCTCAAGGGTCCCGCGCGTCCCGGTCCGTCAGCCGCGCCAGGCCCGGCGGCCGCGGCTCAGTCGCGCTCGCAGACGAAGATCGCCGTGCCCGGGATCAGGTTGCCGCGCAGCGGGGACCAGCCGCCCCACTCCTGGTTGTTCCAGGCGGGCCATTCCGGTTCGACCAGGTCGACCAGCCGGAAGCCTCCCGCCACCACGTCCCGGACCCGGTCTCCCAGCGTGCGGTGGTGTTCCACATAGACGGCGTCGCCGTTCTCGTCCTGTTCCACATAGGGGACACGGTCGAAGTAGGAGGCGGCGACGGACAGTCCCTCGGGCCCGGGCTCGTCCGGGAACGCCCAGCGGATCGGGTGGGTCACGGAGAAGACCCAGCGCCCGCCGGGCCGCAGTACCCGGCGGACCTCGCGGAAGACCTGGACGGGGTCGGCGACGAACGGGACCGCCCCGTACGCGGAGCAGGCCAGGTCGAAGGACCCGTCCCGGAACGGGAGCCGGCCCGCGTCCGACTCGACCAGCGGGACGTCCTCGCCGATCCGCAGGGCGTGCTGGAGCTGGCGATGGGAGAGGTCGAGCGCCACCGGGCAGGCGCCCTGGCCGGCCAGCCAGCGCGAGCACTGGGCGGCCCCGGCCCCGATCTCCAGGACGTCGAGGTCCTTGAGGGAGGAGGCGGGCCCCAGCAGGGCGGCCTCCGCCTCGTCCAGCCCTTCCGGACCCCAGACGAAGCGGTCGTCCCCCAGGAAACCGCCGTGGTCCGACTGGTACTCGTCGGCGTTCCGGTCCCACCAGCCGCGGCTGGCCCGGCTGCTCTCCGCCTCGTCCGCCGCGCGGCGGGTGGCCTCGGGTTCTGCGGAGTGGGCCCCGTGGATCTCTTGGCTCATCGTGCCCGTCGTTGTAGTTTGCCTTCACCCGTCGCGCGCGGTACGTACCAGGGGGCGCACCCCCGGAGGTACGGACGCGTGTCCGCGGTGCCGTGCCGTAATGTTCCCGGGCCGATACGGCCTCGGAGAACACGAGTTGTGCCGGGATCGGGGCGATGTGCCCCGGGTGTGCGCCTTCGCGCATTGACCCTGTCCGGCTGCCCCCGTATGCTACAAGTTGCGCTGCGAGCCTGCGCGCCTCAGACCTAGCAGGCCGCGCTCGCGTCTGTTGCATGTCCCCTCGGTTGTCGAGGCGTCTCTCCGGAAACGGATTGCGCGCTTTCCAGGCTGTCCGGCTTCTGCAGAGGCGATACGGGCTTTCGGCGTAGCAGTACCTACGACTCTCTGTCCGTACCGGAGCCCTTTCCCACATGACGAGCAGCACCGAGACCACCGCCACCACTCCGCAGGTTGCGGTCAACGACATCGGCGACGCGGACGCGTTCCTCGCGGCGATCGACGAGACGATCAAGTACTTCAACGACGGCGACATCGTTGACGGCGTCATCGTCAAGGTTGACCGGGACGAAGTTCTCCTCGACATCGGTTACAAGACCGAAGGTGTCATCCCGAGCCGCGAGCTCTCGATCAAGCACGACGTCGACCCGAACGAGGTCGTCAAGGTCGGCGACGAGATCGAGGCCCTGGTTCTCCAGAAGGAGGACAAGGAAGGCCGCCTGATTCTCTCGAAGAAGCGCGCTCAGTACGAGCGTGCTTGGGGCACCATCGAGAAGATCAAGGAAGAGGACGGCATCGTCACCGGTACCGTCATCGAGGTCGTCAAGGGTGGTCTCATCCTCGACATCGGCCTCCGTGGCTTCCTCCCGGCGTCGCTCGTCGAGATGCGTCGCGTCCGCGACCTCCAGCCCTACGTGGGCAAGGAGCTCGAGGCGAAGATCATCGAGCTGGACAAGAACCGCAACAACGTGGTCCTGTCCCGCCGCGCCTGGCTCGAGCAGACCCAGTCCGAGGTCCGCCAGACGTTCCTCACCACCCTGCAGAAGGGTCAGGTCCGCTCCGGCGTCGTCTCCTCGATCGTCAACTTCGGTGCCTTCGTGGACCTGGGTGGCGTCGACGGTCTCGTGCACGTCTCCGAGCTGTCCTGGAAGCACATCGACCACCCCTCCGAGGTTGTCGAGGTCGGCCAGGAAGTCACCGTCGAGGTTCTCGACGTCGACATGGACCGCGAGCGCGTCTCCCTGTCGCTCAAGGCGACGCAGGAAGACCCGTGGCAGCAGTTCGCCCGGACGCACCAGATCGGTCAGGTCGTCCCGGGTAAGGTCACCAAGCTCGTTCCCTTCGGTGCGTTCGTGCGCGTCGACGAGGGCATCGAGGGTCTGGTCCACATCTCCGAGCTGGCCGAGCGCCACGTGGAGATCCCGGAGCAGGTCGTCCAGGTCAACGACGAGATCTTCGTCAAGGTCATCGACATCGACCTCGAGCGTCGTCGCATCAGCCTCTCGCTGAAGCAGGCCAACGAGTCCTTCGGCGGCGACCCGGCCTCGGTCGAGTTCGACCCGACGCTGTACGGCATGGCCGCGTCGTACGACGACCAGGGCAACTACATCTACCCCGAGGGCTTCGACCCCGAGACCAACGACTGGCTCGAGGGCTTCGAGGCGCAGCGCGAGGTCTGGGAGACCCAGTACGCCGAGGCGCAGACGCGCTTCGAGCAGCACCAGGCCCAGGTCATCAAGTCCCGCGAGGCCGACGAGGCCGCTGCGGCCGAGGGCGCTGCTGCCCCGGCCGGCGCTGCTCCGGCCGCCTCCGGCGGCAGCGGTGGCGGCGGTGGCGGCGGTTCGTACTCCTCGGAGTCGGCGGACAACTCCGGCGCCCTGGCGTCGGACGAGGCCCTGGCGGCGCTGCGCGAGAAGCTCGCGGGCGGCCAGAGCTGACGCTCTGACCCCGGTGGCCCATCGGCTGCGGTAGCTGTAGAGCGGTAGGTGAGGCCCTTCCCCTTCGGGGGGCGGGCCTCACTCGCGTTTTACGGGGCCGGGAGGCTACGGGGTGACAGCGATGTTGGTCAGCCCCCTGCCGCCGGTGACCGTGTTGCTCGCGTACACGGTGGTGCGGCAACCGGAGCTGTAGTTGGTGACGTTGATGGCGAGCCGCTTGCCACCGGTGGCCCCGGAGAGGTTCGAGGAGTTGTTACGGAAGACGGTGCCGCAGCCCCAGCCGCTCTGCTGGGTGTGGGTCTCGTAGCCGTTGTTGGTGGTGCGCGCGCCCTTGTTGCCTTCCACCAGGACGTTGTTGCCCTTCACGTCGACCCAGGAGTCGTCGTAGTTCGCGCCCGTCAGCCCGTTTCCGTCGAAGGTGTTGCCGATGATCCTCGCGCCGGTCGTGCCTTCCTTGATGTCGATGCTCTCGCCGCCGACCCCGGGGCCGATGGTGTTGTTCAGGATCAGCGCGTTGTCGCTGCGGTCGGAGAGGCCGCCCGCCGAACCGACGTACACACCCTCGCCCATGCCTCGTCCGTTCTGCCCGGTGTCGTGGATCCGGGAGTTCTTCAGCACGCCGTTCCTGCTGGACTTGCGGAAGTGGACGCCTTCCATGTCCAGGTCGTGCACGGTCACCGAGTCGATGACGACACTGTTCGCCGCGTCGGCCATGATGCCCTTCTGGCCGCCCTTGACCGTGACCCCGCGGACCGTCCAGTACGACGCGCCGTTCAGGTGCAGCCCGTAGCCGCCGCCCGCACTCAGGACCGCCCTGCTGGAGCCGGTGAGCGTGATCCGTGCACCGGCGGTGCCGGGCCGGGTGGCCTTGAAGTTCCCGGTGTACGTGCCGTCGGCGAGGCGGATCGTGTCACCGGGGGAGACGGTGGTGAGGGCCGACTTGAGCTGGGCCGCGGTGCTGACATCGATGACCGCGGCGTTCGCGGGTCCGGCGCCGGCGAGGGTGAGACCGCCGGCGGTCAGAGTGGCGGTGAGCAGGACGGTGAGGGGGAGCGGGTGCGCATGGGGGTGCCTTCCCGTCGTAGGGGTCCAGACGCGGAGGTCCGGACAGCGGAGTCCGGACGTAGCGTTCAGCGTGTTCCTGTATTTGAACGCTATACGTGTGTCTGAACGTGTTGCCCAGTGACGGCAGGGACGGCACCGGGGCGCGTCAAGGTCTGGACCAGGATCGGCGGGCGACGCCGGACATGGTGAAACGCGCGCGCGGCACGAGCGGCTGACGGGCCGCTACCCGCCCTCGCCGGGGAAAAGTCCGGGTGCGGGGAATGCCGGTGCCGCGGGTCGTGTTCTTCCCTAGGAACACGAGGAGGAGCGGTAACCGTGCCTGATCCGCAGAGTTTGTACGAATGGGAGCCGAAGGGCCTGGCCGTCGTCGACATGGCGCTGGCGCAGGAGTCGGCCGGCCTGGTCATGCTCTACCACTTCGACGGCTACATCGACGCGGGCGAGACCGGCGAGCAGATCGTCGACGGCCTGCTCGAAACGCTGCCCCACCAGATCGTCGCGCGCTTCGACCACGACCGGCTCGTCGACTACCGCGCACGGCGCCCCCTGCTCACCTTCCGGCGCGACCGCTGGACGTCCTTCGAGGCCCCGACCCTGGAGGTCCGGGTGGTCCAGGACGCCACCGGAGCGCCCTTCCTGCTGTTGTCGGGTCCGGAGCCGGACGTGGAGTGGGAGCGGTTCGCCGCCGCCGTCGAGCAGATCGTCGAGCGCCTCGGCGTCCGGCTCGCGGTGAACTTCCACGGCATCCCGATGGGCGTCCCGCACACCCGCCCCGTCGGCATCACTCCGCACGGCAACCGCACCGACCTGATGCCGGGCCACCGCAGCCCCTTCGACGAGGCCCAGGTGCCCGGTTCGGCCGAGGCACTCGTCGAATACCGGCTGATGGAGTCCGGACACGACGTCCTCGGGGTCGCCACCCATGTCCCGCACTACGTCGCCCGGTCCTCCTATCCGGACGCGGCGCTGACCGCGCTGGAGGCGATCACCGCGGCGACCGGTCTGGTACTGCCCGCCCTCGCGCACTCCCTGCGCACCGAGGCACACCGCACCCAGACCGAGATCGACCGGCAGATCGGCCAGGGCGACGAGGAGCTCGTCTCCCTCGTCGAGGGCCTGGAGCACCAGTATGACGCCGTCGCCGGTTCCGAGACGCGCGGCAGCCTCGTCGCCGAGCCGGTCGACCTGCCGTCCGCCGACGAGATCGGCCGCGAGTTCGAGCGCTTCCTCGCCGAGCGGGAGGGCGAGGGCTGAGCGCCCCCGCCCGGCCCGTAGGCTGCGGCCCATGCTGAAAGTGGGCCTGACCGGCGGCATCGGCGCCGGCAAGAGCGAAGTGTCGCGGCTGCTCGTCGAGTACGGCGCCGTCCTGATCGACTCCGACCGGATCGCCCGCGAGGTCGTCGAGCCCGGTACGCCCGGACTCGCGGCCGTCGTCGAGGAGTTCGGGCCGGACGTCCTGACCGCCGAAGGCACCCTGGACCGTCCGGCGCTCGGCGCGCTCGTCTTCGCCGACGCCGAGCGGCGGGCCGCGCTCAACGCGATCATCCACCCCCTGGTCGGCGCCCGCGCGGCCGAACGGGAACGGGCGGCCCCCGAGGGCGCCGTCGTCGTCCACGACGTCCCCCTCCTGGCCGAGAACGGGCTCGCCGCCTTCTACGACCTGGTCGTGGTCGTCGACGCCTCCGCCGAGACCCAGCTCCGCCGGCTGGTGACGCTGCGAGGGATGACCGAGTCCGACGCCCGTGCCAGGATGGCCGCCCAGGCGACCCGCGAACAGCGCCGGGCCATCGCCGACCTGATCGTGGACAACGACGGACCGCTGGAGGCGCTGCGACCGCAGGTCCGCACGGTCTGGGACGAGTTGGTCCGCAGGGTCGCCGCTGCCCGCTGAGCCCGCTGGGTCCGCGAGTCCGCGCACGCGAACGCCCCGGCCGGAATACCGGTGCCGGGGCGGACGTTGGAACGCGCGAGGGAAGGGAAGGACGCGACCGTGCCCGAGAGGAATCCGGAGACCCACGTCATCGACTACCGTGCGGCCGAGCATCTGCTGGACGCCCGGGACCCCCGGGGTGCCGTCAAGCTCCTCGACTCGGTGATCGCCGCCCATCCGGAGAACACCGCCGCCCGGCTGCTCCGCGCCCGCGCCTTCTTCGCCGCCGCCCAACTGCGCCCCGCTGAGCTGGAGTTCGAGCTGGTGCTGGAGCGCGAGCCGGACAACGCGTTCGCCCATTTCGCCCTGGCCCGCACCTTCGAGCGGGCCGGCCGGCCGGAGCGGGCGAACCGGCACTTCCGCCTGGCGGCGGCGCTCGACCCGAAGCCGGAGTACCGCCGGGCCGCGAAGTTCGACGAGCGGGACTGACGGACCGGGCCGGCGTGGTCAGACCTCAGGGTCAGGGCCCGCCCGCCCTCCGTTCTTCCGGCCGTCGTCCGCGCCGGGCCCCGGCCGTCGCGGACGGCCGCCGCCGTGGTCCGGCTCGTACGGCGGGACGTCTCGGCCCGGCTGGTAGTGCACGCCCTGGCGCATGCGGTACGTGATCACGCCGAGGTCCAGCACCGCGAGCAGCAGCACCACCGCGCAGGCCGCCGCCCAGCCCGGCCGTCCGGTCAGGGCGAACGCCACCAGGCCGAAGAGGGTCCAGAAGATCCCCCACAGGCTCAGCCAGAGCCGCATCCGCAGCGGACTGCGGGCGGTCGTGGGCTCACTGCCGGTACGCATGGCGATCACCTCACTCACCAGCATGGACCCGCCCGGCGGCGGACGGAACAGGGAGCGGGCCGGGCGGCGGGGAGCCGCTACGCGCTCTGACCTCAGTGCACGAAGCTGTAGCTGCGCCACGGCCCGCTGCCCGGCGCGGTCACGTCGCTGAACCGGGTCGGTACGTACGTCGTCCGACCGCCCGTGCAGTCGCGTGTGCGGTACAGGATGACGTCGACCAGCGTCCCGTTCTCCACCTCGTGGGCTCCCGCCGGGGCGATCCGGTGGCAGCCGCGTACCGACGGGCTGTTCACCTGCAGCACCGCTTCGCGCTCCGTCGTGTACGTCACCGGGCCCACCGCGGTGCGGCCGAGCCCGGAGCAGCCCGAGACGGCGAGAGCGAGGAGCGTGACTCCGGCGGCGAGCCCGGGGCGGCGTCGGCGGTGAACGGTGGCGGTCACGGACATGGGCGGGGTCCTCGTCTGCTCGTCCGGTGCTCGTCCGGCGAATCGGTACG
This sequence comes from Streptomyces sp. SM11, assembly GCF_002910905.1. Classification (GTDB taxonomy): domain Bacteria; phylum Actinomycetota; class Actinomycetes; order Streptomycetales; family Streptomycetaceae; genus Streptomyces. Next base: position 29,380 of record NZ_NEUE01000088.1, read on the forward strand.
TCGGGAAGACGTGCTGGCGCTGGCCACCCTGCCCGCGCGGGGCCGTCCCGGCATCCGGTGCGCGGCCGACCGGGCGAGCCGCGGTTCGATGAAGGTTCACCGCGCCCAAATAGGGCATAGAATGGCAAACAGTGTTATCGGGTTGCGTATCTGTCCGCTCCCATTCCCTCTCAGGGGGCCGTGATGGCTCAGGAGCTAGTGATCGCGTTGGTGGCGGTGCTGTGCGCCGCAGCCCTGTACGTGGCCTCGGCGGCGCGGGTGATCCGCCAGTACGAGCGGGGCGTCGTGCTGCGGCTCGGCAGGCTGCGGGAGGAGGTGCGGCGGCCGGGCTTCACGATGGTCGTGCCGGGGATCGACCGGCTGCGCAAGGTCAACCTGCAGATCGTCACCATGCCGGTGCCCGCGCAGGACGGCATCACCCGGGACAACGTCACCGTCCGCGTGGACGCCGTCATCTACTTCAAGGTGGTCGACCCGACGAGCGCCGTCATCGCGGTGGAGGACTACCGGTTCGCCGTCTCCCAGATGGCCCAGACCTCGCTCCGGTCGATCATCGGCAAGAGCGACCTGGACGACCTGCTGTCCAACCGCGAGAAGCTGAACCAGGGGCTGGAGGTCATGATCGACAGCCCGGCCGTCAGCTGGGGTGTGCAGATCGACCGGGTGGAGATCAAGGACGTCTCGCTGCCGGAGACCATGAAGCGGTCCATGGCCCGACAGGCCGAGGCCGACCGGGAGCGCCGCGCCAGGGTGATCAACGCCGACGCGGAGCTCCAGGCCTCGAAGAAGCTGGCACAGGCGGCAGGCGAGATGTCCGCCCAGCCCGCGGCGCTCCAGCTGAGGCTGTTGCAGACCGTGGTCGCCGTGGCGGCGGAGAAGAACTCCACCCTGGTGCTGCCCTTCCCGGTGGAGCTGCTCCGCTTCCTGGAGCGCGCGCAGCAGCAGCAGCCGGCGGCGGAGGAGGAGGAGGAGGCGGAGCGTCACGAGCCTGCCGCACCCCCCGCCCCGGCCGTGCCTGTCGTCCCGTTCGTCCCGACAGGACCTGCCGCCGCACCCGCCCCGGCGGAACCGTCCTCCTCGAAGAAGCCGTTCGCCCATCACTGAGCGTGGCGGGTCCACTCGTGGAGCCGGACGCGTGTCCGCCCGGTCCCCGCGATGCTGAGCTGGGGTGATGCGGCAGGAGTCCGCAGTGTCAGACCTCCCGCCTAGACTCGCGGTGTCAGCACATTCCGTGCCGGCGGAGACCGTGGATCAGGTGGGAGGGGGTGGCGGACATGACGGCACGGACCCGTGAGGGCGAGGCGCGGGACAGCGAGGGCACGACCCGGACCGCCGACATCGGCCGCCTGCTGCGCTGCGCGGCGGTCTTCCTGCCCGGCGCGGTGCCCAGGGACGGCCACATCGCTTTCTGGGACCCGCACGCCGACGGCGATCCGGGGCACGACGACGGTGCGCAGGGTCGGGGCGGGACGTCCTTCGCGTACGCGGACGCCACCGGGCACCCCGATTCCGTCCCGCACACCGGCGCCCGGCTCACGGTCGTCCGGTACACCGGCGCCCGGCTCACGGTCGTCCGGCCGGACCCGGCGGCGGGCCCGGGGCGCGTCCGCACCGCAGCGACGCCCGCGGCACTGCTTTCCGTGGCCGACGCGCTGCCCGTGCTCGTCCGGGCCCGCCATCACGCGACCGCCCACCCCGCCACCCGCTGCTGGGGCGCGGCCGCGCTGCACGCCCTTCAGCTCGTCGCACGCGGCAGGCTCCTCCCCGGACTCACGGCGGACGGCCACGACGCCTGGCGGGCCGGCCCGCGGGACGCCGAGGACGTCGCGCACCTGCGGGCGGTCGTCGCCGCCCTGCCGCCCGAGGGGCACGCGGTGCCCGTCCCCGCTTCCGAGCCGCCCCGGCTCCCCGACCCCGAGGCCCTGATCGGGTCGTTCCTGGACGCCGTCGCCGACACGCTGCCGCGCACGCCCGCCGCCGCGTTCGCGATGGGTGCGCCGTTCGCCGCCCGTGAGGCCCAGCATCTGCCCCATGCCGCCGCCTGGGCCGTCGAGGTGGCCTCGGGGCTGGACGCGGGCGTGCGGGTCTCGCTGCGCCTGGACCTCTCCGCGTACGAGCTGTTCGACACCGCTGACACCTACGCGGTCACGGCTGCCCGCGAGGAGGCGGAGGCCGCCGACGGATCCGCCCGGCCGGAGCACCCGGACGATCCGGCGGTCCGCCATGCCGCCGCGGCCGTCGTGCAGGTCCACAGCCTCGCCGACCCGACCCGCATGGTGGACGCGGCCGCCCTGTGGAACGGTGCGGCCGGCGAGCCGTTCGGGCCGCGCTCACGGGTCGACGCGGTGCTGGCCCTGCGCCGCGCCGCCCGTGTCTGGGCGCCCCTCGAACGACTTCTGGGGCAGCCCGTCCCCGACGTGCTCGCGATCACCGAGGACGAGCTGTACGAGCTGCTGAGCGACGCCCGATCCCGGCTGTCCGCCGCCGGGGTCGGCGTGCACTGGCCGCGTGAGCTGGCCCGTTCACTCTCCGCGGCCGCCGTCGTGCGGCCCGCGCCCGGATCGGCCACCGACGGCACGTCCTTCTTCGACGCCGAGCACCTCTTCGCCTTCAACTGGCAGCTGTCCCTGGGGGAGGAGCGGCTGACCGAGGCCGAGATGGACACCCTGGCCGAGGCCCACCGCCCGGTGGTGCGACTGCGCGACCAGTGGGTGGTCGTCGATCCCGCCCTCGTACGCAAGGCGCGCAAGCGGGAGCTGGGGCTCCTGGATCCGGTGGACGCGCTGGCCGTCGCCCTCACCGGCAGCGCGGAGGTGGACGGCGAGCGGGTGGACGCCGTGCCCGCCGGGGCGCTGGCCGCCCTGCGTACGCGGATCCTCAGCCAGGACATGACGGTCGCGCCGCCGCCAGGCCTCGACGCGACCCTGCGCGACTACCAACTGCGCGGCCTGGCCTGGCTGGACCGGATGACCTCGCTCGGGCTCGGCGGCTGCCTCGCCGACGACATGGGCCTCGGCAAGACGATCACCCTCATCGCCCTCCATCTGCACCGGGCGCACCCCTCGCCCACCCTGGTGGTCTGCCCCGCCTCCCTCCTCGGCAACTGGCACCGCGAGATCAACCGCTTCGCGCCCGGCGTCCCCGTGCGCCGCTTCCACGGCACCGACCGGACCCTCGGCGACCCGGACGGCGGCTTCGTCCTCACCACCTACGGGACCATGCGCTCCAGTGCTCCCCAGCTCGCCGAGCAGAGCTGGGGCCTGGTCGTCGCCGACGAGGCGCAGCACGTCAAGAATCCGCACTCCTCCACGGCCAGGGCCCTGCGCACCATCCCCGCCCCGGCCCGGGTCGCCCTCACCGGCACCCCCGTCGAGAACAACCTCTCCGAACTCTGGGCGCTGCTCGACTGGACCACACCAGGACTGCTCGGCCCGCTCAAGGCGTTCCGGGCCCGGCACGCCCGGATCGTGGAGAACACCGGCACCGCCGCGGGCCCGGGCAACGAGGAAGCGGTGGAGCGGCTGTCCCGGCTGGTCCGGCCCTTCCTCCTGCGGCGCAAGAAATCCGACCCCGGCATCGCCCCCGAGCTGCCGCCCAAGACGGAGACCGACCACCCCGTCTCCCTCACCCGTGAGCAGGCCACGCTCTACGAGGCGGCCGTCCGCGAGACGATGGCGCAGATCGAGGCGGCGGAGGGCATCGCCCGCCGGGGACTGGTCATGAAGCTGCTGACCTCGCTCAAGCAGATCTGCAACCACCCCGCCCAGTATCTGAAGGAGGAGCCCACCAGGCTCACGGGCCGCTCCGGCAAGCTCGCCCTCCTCGACGAACTGCTCGACACGATCCTGTCCGAGGACGGCTCCGTCCTGATCTTCACCCAGTACGTGGCGATGGCGAAGCTCCTTTCCGCACACCTCGCCTCCCGTGCGATCCCCTCCCAACTCCTGCACGGCGGTACGCCGGTGCCCGAGCGGGAACGGATGGTGGACCGTTTCCAGTCCGCCGAGGTCCCGGTCTTCCTGCTCTCCCTCAAGGCGGCCGGCACCGGGCTGAACCTGACCCGCGCCGCCCATGTCGTCCACTTCGACCGCTGGTGGAACCCGGCCGTGGAGGAGCAGGCCACCGACCGGGCGTACCGGATCGGCCAGACCCAGCCCGTACAGGTCCACCGGATCATCGCCGAGGGCACGGTGGAGGACCGGATCGGTGAGCTGCTGGAGTCCAAGCGGGCCCTGGCGGACGCGGTGCTCGGCACCGGGGAGAGCGCCCTGACCGAGCTCAGCGACCGTGACCTCGCCGACCTCGTATCGCTGCGGAGGCCCGTATGAGCCCGCGCCCGACCACCGGCCCGGCCGCCCGGAGACCGGCCCCCCGTGCCCGGCCCGGCCCGGACGATCTGCGGCGCACCTTCGAGGCGGTGCCCGCCCGCACCTCCGCCGAGGGCGAGCCCTTCGCGGCCAGTTGGTGGGGCCGGGCCTGGGTGGACGCGCTGGATTCGCTGTCGATGGACGAGGCCCGGCTCGCCCGCGGCCGCCACTACGCCGACGACGGCCAGGTCGCCGCGATCACCGTCACCCCGGGACGCGTCGTCGCCTATGTGCACGGCAGCCGGGCCCGCCCCTACCGCGCCGAACTGCGGCTGCGTACCTTCACCGACCCCGGCTGGGAGACCCTGCTCGACGCGGTCGCCGCCCACCCCGGCCACCTGTCCGCGCTGCTGGCCAAGGAGATGCCGCACTCCCTGGCCCACACCGCCGAGGAGGCCGGTGTCCGGCTGCTGCCCGCCGCCGACGACCTCGACCCCGGCTGCACCTGCCCCGACCACGGGCGGCCCTGCAAACACGTTGCCGCTCTCTGCTTCCAGACGGCACTGCTGCTCGACAGCGACCCGTTCGTCCTGCTGCTGATGCGGGGCAGGGGCGAGCGCGAGCTGCTGGACGAGCTGGGCCGGCGCAACGCCGAACACTCCGCCCGCGAGCGCCCCGCCGCCCCCGCCGTCCCGTCGGTCGGGGCCCAGGAAGCCTTCGCCGGACGCTTCCTGCCCCCGCTCCCGGCACCCCTCCCCGTCCCGCCGCACCCCGGCCAGCCACCGTCGTACCCGGATCTGCCCGGCGCCCGCGATCCGCTGGGCCTGGACCACCTCGCCACCGACGCCACCGCCCGCGCCCACGCCCTGCTGACCACGGGCCGCGATCCGCTGGCCGGGCTCACCGCGTGGCAGGATGCCGTCCGCCTCGCCGCCGCGCGGCCGACCGCCGGACTCACCGCCACCACCCGCGCGCTCTACCGCGAGCTGGCGTACGCCACCGGCCGCACCACCACCGACCTCGCCCGCGCCGTCGCCGCCTGGCGCCAGGGCGATGCCGAGGGCCTCGCGGTCCTGGAGACGCCCTGGGACCCGCCGGCCGGCCCCTTCGACCGGGCCAGGCCCGCGCTCGCCGCCGCCGGTTTCCCGCGCTTCACTCCTTGGCGCAACCACCTCACCCACCCGGCTGGTTCGCTCCAGCTCCGCTTCGGCCGCGACCACCGCTGGTACGGCTACGAATCCGACCCCGGTGCCGACGACTGGTGGCCGCGCGCGGCCCCGGACCCCGACCCGGTGTCCGCGCTCGAAGCGCTGCTGGCCGGTGACTCCGTCCCGGACGTTTCCGGCGCCGACCCCCTGTACGTGCGGTAAAACCCTTGGCCACAGGAGAGCCGTCCCTGCTAGCTTCCTCGACGTGGCGAAACTCAATCAGATCATCGCAGTGGAGAAGGGCGTCAAGTCCAAGGCACACCAGGACCTGACGGCAGCGCATCACGGCCTCCAGAAGACCGGACTGCTGGCCGGGATCGCCCGGACCTACCAGCCCAAGGACGAGGAGGGCGAGCAGCTTCCGCCCGAGTCGACGCTGGTCCAGGTCAAGGCCGAGGACGTGCTGCGGGACACCGCGGCCACGCTGACCCGGCTCTTCGATGTGACCGCCACGAAGGACTGGGCGAACTGCTCGGCCAGGGCCGATGTGAAGGTCGACGGCCGGGTGCTGGTGAGCGAGGTGCCGGTGTCGTATCTGCTCTTCCTGGAGAAGCAGCTGACCGACCTCAACACCTTCGTCCGCAAGCTGCCCGTGCTGGATGCCGCCGAGGCGTGGGTGCAGGACCCGTCGACCGACTCCTGGAAGACCGAGCCGGTCCGTACGCTCCGTACGAAGAAGGTGCCGCGCAACCACGTCAAGGCGGAGGCCACCGACAAGCACCCGGCGCAGGTCGAGGTGTACTACGAGGACATCCCGATCGGCTACTGGACGACCGTGAAGTTCTCCGGGGCGCTGCCCGCGCGGCGCGTCAACGAACTGCTGGGCCGGATCGAGAAGCTCCAGCAGGCCGTGAAGTTCGCCCGCGAGGAGGCCAACGGCGTGGACGTCACCGACCAGCGGGTGGGTGATGCGGTATTCGGTTACCTCTTCGGGTGACCGACCACGGATTCCCCGGCCACCGTCTCCGGCGGCCGGGGTGCGCGAGGAGCGCAAGCTGAAACTGAAGCTTGTCGTGAAGGCGCGGTACCAGTGGAGGTTCGACTCCTCCCTCCGGCACGGGCCGGAGTAGCCCAAGCAGGCAGAGGCAGCCGCTCAATCTCAGACTCTTGCTCCAGACTCAGCATTCGCCGCCGATCGCCGGATCGAACGGGCCCGGGCCCGCGCGCGTCGAAATGCCGGTTCAAGTCCGGCCCGCAGAGCTCCGATCTGCGGTGGTCCAAAGGCAGGACGCGACGACATCATGACTGACCCGGTCCCTTAAACGTGCCGGCGTGCCAACTGGGCGGCACTCTCAGGGCCCGGAGGCCGGCTACGCCTCCGGGCCCGCTCCCGTTTCCGGAGCTCCTGTCCGCGGAGTTCCTTTGACTGCCCGCGTCACGCGAGCGAGACGCCCCGTCCCGCGAAGAACCGCTCGAACTCCGTCAGCGGCAGAACGGCAGCCCGTGTCCCGGCATCCGTCCCCGACGGGTTGTGGAAGTGGACGCCCGCCCTGTCGGCCGTCCGCGCGGTCACCAGTACCAGATGACCGCCGCGCCCCGGAGCGGGCCGCTCGGGATGCCGGATCCCGTAGTGGACGGAGGCCAGCACGGTACGGCCCGCGTCCAACAGCCCGGTAATGCCGGCCACGTCCAAGTGCCGGTGCACCGTGGCCTCCCGCCCGTGCACCTCGCTGACGTACTCCGCGAAGGGGGCGTAGACCAGGCCCCGGATCGTGCCGTCCACATCCTCCGTGTACGCCCCGTACTTCAGGGCCCCGTCGCGCAGTGCGAACAACGAAGGGGCGTCGGCTCCGAGCGCCATGCGCAGGCAGGTCATACCGCACAGATGACCTGCCCAGCGCGCGTACTCGGCGAGCGAGTCCGCCCCCGAGTCCGCCCAGCCCGGGTCCTCGGCCGGGTCGAGCCCGCCCTCCACGATCGCCCCCACCAGCTCGGGCGTGGCGAACTGGGTGTGGACGGGGACAGGGCAGAGGGCACAGATCATTGGCGGTATCCGTTCAGGAAACGGCCGATGCGGCTGATCGCCGCGTCGAGGTCGTCGGCGTACGGGAGGGTCAGGATGCGGAAGTGGTCCGGGCGCGGCCAGCTGAAGCCCGTGCCCTGCACCACCTGGATCTTCTCCCGCAGCAGCAGGTCCAGCACGAACTTCTCGTCGTCGACGATCGGGTGCACCTTCGGATCGATGCGCGGGAAGGCGTACAACGCGCCCTTCGGCTTCACGCACGAGACGCCGGGGATCTCGTTGAGCCGTTCCCAGGCCCGGTCGCGCTGCTCGTGCAGTCTGCCGCCCGGCGCGACCAGCTCCCGGATGGACTGCCGCCCGCCGAGCGCGGCCTGAATGGCGTACTGCGCCGGGGCGTTGGGGCACAGCCGCATGGAGGCCAGCATCGTGAGGCCCTCCAGGTAGTTGCGTGCGTGCTGCCGCGGACCGGACACCACCATCCAGCCGGAACGGAAGCCGGCCACCCGGTACGTCTTCGACAGCCCGCTGAAGGTGAGGCAGACCAGGTCCGGGGCGAGGACCGCCGCGCTGTGGTGCTCGGCCCCGTCGTACAGGATCTGGTCGTAGATCTCGTCGGCGAACACCATCAGCCCGTGCCGGCGTGCCAGATCGAGAATGCCTTCGAGGATCTCGCGCGGATAGACCGCGCCGGTCGGGTTGTTCGGGTTGATGATCACGACGGCCCTGGTCCGGTCGGTGATCTTGGAGGCCATGTCGGCGAGATCCGGATTCCAGTCGGACTCCTCGTCGCAGACGTAGTGCACGGCCTTGCCGCCCGCGAGTGTGGTCACCGCTGTCCACAGCGGGAAGTCCGGAGCCGGGATCAGCACCTCGTCGCCGTCCTCCAGCAGTGCCTGCACGGCCATGGAGATCAGCTCGGAGACCCCGTTGCCGAGGAACACGTCGTCCACGCCGACCTCGGTCAGCCCCATGGCCTGGTAGCGCTGGACCACCGCCCGCCTGGCCGACAGGATGCCGCGCGAATCGGTGTAGCCGTGCGCCTGCGGCAGCATCCGGATCATGTCCTGGACGATCTCCTCGGGAGCCTCGAAGCCGAAGAGCGCGGGGTTGCCCGTGTTGAGCCGGAGCACGCTGTGGCCCGCCTCCTCCAGGGCGTTGGCGTGCTCGATGACCGGGCCCCGGATCTCGTAGCAGACCTCGTTGAGCTTGCTGGACTGCCGGAACTCCATGCGCTGCCTCCCGAGCCGAATTGCGATACTTGGTTTTACCAAGCTTCAGCTTGGAAAGTCCAACAACATGTTTAGACTGCGTCGTATGCCACGTCAGCAGCAGCCAGCAGTACGTCCCGTCCGCCGCCGGAGCTACGACCAGTTCTGCGCCACCGCCCGCGCCCTCGACTCCGTCGGCGACCGGTGGACGCTGCTGATCGTCCGTGAACTGCTGGGCGGGCCCCGCCGGTACACGGACCTGCACGCCGATCTGCCCGGCGTCAGCACGGATGTGCTGGCCTCCCGTCTCAAGGACATGGAACAGACCGGACTGGCCCTGCGCCGCAAACTGCCACCCCCGTCGGCCGCTTCGGTCTACGAGCTGACCGTCCGTGGCCGCGCCCTGCGGCCCGTCCTCGCCGCCCTCGCCGCGTGGGGAGCGCCCGTCCTCGCCGAGCGTCGCCCCACCGACGCGGTGCGGGCTCACTGGTTCGCGCTGCCGCTGCTCGGCGCCCTCACCGGACTCACTCAGGGAGGCGTCCTCGAAGTCCGGCTCGACGAGGGCGAGTTCCACCTTCATGTCGGCAGGGGAGCGGGGACCGTGCTTCCGGGCGCCGAGGCGTACGGTCCGGTGTACGGGTACGGCCCCGCCGACCGCCCCGACGCCAGGATCGTCCTCGACGCCGAGGTGTGCCTGGAGCTCGCGCGGGGCGGGGCGGGACTCGCGGAGGCGGTGAAGGACGGCCGCGTCGAGGTGTTCGGCGAGGGCCCGCTCGCCGCCGAACTGCGGGGCGCCTGAACCTTCCGCACACAAGCGTCTTCCCGTCCGTCCGGCGATGATGGAGCCGTGCGTCTCGAAGCGATCACCTGGGAACGGCTGGCCGGCGAGCTGGCCCGGTACGGCGACGGGCTGTCCGCCGCCGACAGCGGGCCCTGGCTCGCGCTCGGCATCGACGGGGCCCCGGCCGCCCGCACCGGCGGGAGCGCCGAGCGCATCGCCCAGGAGCTGCGGCTGCTCGGTCGCGCGGTGCTCGTGGTGTCCACCGAGGGCTTCCTGCGCCCGGCGAGCCTGCGCTTCGAGTACGGGAAGCGGGACCCGGACGCGTACGTCGACAGCTGGTACGACACCGGGGCGCTGTGGCGCGAGGTGTTCGGCCCGCTGGAGGCGGGCGGATCCGGCCGGGTGCTGCCCGATCTGTGGGACCCCGTGACCGACCGGGCGACCCGCACCCCGTACCACTCCCTGCCCGAGGGCGGGGTCGTCGTCGTGCACGGCCCGTTCCTGCTGGGGCACTGGTTCCCGTTCGCGCTGAGCGTCCATCTGCGGTTGTCCCCGGGGGCGTTGCGGCGGCGTACGGAGGAGTCCGAACGCTGGACCCTGCCCGCCTTCGCCCGGTACGAGGACGAGGTGTCGCCCTCGGAGCGCGCGGACGTGGTGGTCCGGGCGGACGACCCGTCGCACCCCGCCTGGTCGGGGCTGCCCGGGAGCGGGTGAACCGCGCGCGGACGCCGCACCCGTCGTGATCGGGCGGCCGTCACCGGGCGGGCGGTGCGGCGCCGGCTGTCGTCGGACGGGGGCGACACCGGTTGTCACGCGACACCGCCGCTACCGGTCCGGCG
>NZ_NEUE01000089.1 GCF_002910905.1 Streptomyces sp. SM11
GGCCCGGCCGCTGCGGGACGTGTGGGGGACGCCGTCCGCCTGCCGGGCCCGGGTGCTGGCGGGGTGAGGCCCCGGCGCCTGCCCCCGGCTCAGGACGCTTCGACCGCCGGAGCGTCGTCGCCGGTGCGGCGCACGGTGCGCAGCGGCCGGCCCGGGCGCCAGGACCGGATGACCAGGGCGTCGCCGTCGAGCCCGATGCGGACCACCTCGGTCAGCTCCGCCCGGAAGAGGTGGAAGGGCTCCGGAGGTGTCGTCTCCTCGATGAAGCGGGCGATCACCTCCGGGTCCGTGATCTCCACGGCCCGGCCGCTGACACGGACGTCGCCGTCGTTCATCTCGGCGTCGGGGCCCGGGTTGGCCTGGAGCGCGAAGCGCGGATCGCGCCGCAGGTCCAGGGCCTTGCGGGAGTTCGGCATCATGCCGAGGAGCAGTTCACCGAAGCGGAAGTCGGCCTCCAGGCCGGTGACCCGGGGCGAGCCGTCCTTCCGCAGGGTGGCCAGGACGTGGTGCTTGTAGAGCCGGAAGCGCCGTTGCACGGTGTCCGCGAAGTCGGGCTCGGCGGCGGCGAAGCCTTCCCAGGAGACCGGTGCGGGCGAAGGCGATGATGAAGACGTCATGGGCGCCATGGAACACCGAATACCCGACATCTCCTGTCGGTATTCGGGCGCGACAGGCGGGCGGGCCCCGGGATGGAGTCAGACCGAGCCGTCCGTCGCACCGCTCCGCGCCGGGTTCTCCGAGGACGGGTTCTCCGGGGCCGGGCGGAGGAGCTTGAGCATGACCTCGTCGTGCTCCTCGTCGACGCGGCGGCTCTCCTCCACGAAACCCATCCGGGCGTAGAAGCCACAGGCCTGCCTGTTCTTCTCGTACACCTCCACGGTCAGGGCGCCGTGCAGCGCCGCCGCGTGCTCGACGAGACGCCGGCCCACCCCCGTGCCCTGTGCCTCCGGAGCCACGAAGAGGCCGCCGATCTCGGCGTCCAGGAGGCCCAGGAGAGCCACCACCCGGCCGTTCGACTCGGCGACCCAGTTCTCGGCGTGGACGAGATAGACCTCGCGCATCTTGCGGGCGCGCTCGCCCTCGCCCTCGCCGGGGATGAAGGGATGGGCGGTACGGCCGGCCCGGGACCAGATGTCCATCGAGGCGTTCTCGTCCGCGGCGGTATAACGGCGGATCACGGTGCGTCCAGCTGCGTGTTCGGGCATGCGGGTGACGGTATCCGGCGGCGGGGAACCCGTCAGCCGAATATGCCGCCCGCCGTCGGCCGGACGATCACACCGCCGAGAACGTGATCAGCGCCGCCTGGCCCATCGTCCGCAGGACCCCGGGCGACGCCCCGGCCGCCAGCACCGCGTCGTAGCGGTCCAGGCGGACGTCCGTGCCCTCCAGCTCCGCGCCGTCGTCCAGGGAGACGGCCAGCACCGCACCGCCCTGGGGCGGCAGCAGGCGGACCGTGCCGCAGAGGACGGCGGTCTCCGCCCGCGTACGGGCCCTGCGGTACATGACGTTGAGATTGACGACCGGGCCGGCCAGCAGGAAGCCCTCGGTGGGCAGATCGCCGGGGAAGCCGTGCGGCCACAGCGGTTCGTCGACGATGTGGTGCTCGCCGCCGACGACGAGGTCCATGCCCGCGCCCTCGACCACGGTCAGGATGCGCTCCACGCCCGGGAAGACGGAGAACGGCCCGTCGTCGGTGACGTCCGCGAGGCTCACCCGCCAGTCGAAGGTGTCGGCCCCCGCGCCCTCGGGGCCGGTGGCGATCTCCCGGACGGTCCCGCCGCCGTTCTTCCAGGTGACGGGCGCACGGCCGGCGGCGCGCAGCATCCGTACCGTCACGGGACGATCCCCTGCTCCCGGGCGGCGGCCAGCCAGAGCGGGAACTCGGCGACGAGCCGGTCGTACAGCTCGGAGTCCGGGACCTTCCGGGGGTCCTGGCCGGCGTGGAAGTACCCGGCGTTGTCGACGGGCCGCTTGGCCGGGACGGCCAGTTCGTCGAGCTTGCGCAGGAAGTCGAACTGGCTGCTGCGGGTGTTGCCGAAGCCGACGAACTGCCAGAACAGGGGCAGCTTCGCGGCCTTGCAGACGTAGCGTTCGGCGGCGAGCTTGTTGATCGGCCCGCCGTCCGTCTGGAAGACGACCAGGGCGGGCGCGGTGGAGCCGCTGTCGAGGTAGTGGTCGATGACCGCGTCCATCGCCAGGTGGTAGCTGGTCTTCCCCATGTGCCCGAGCCCCGCCACGATCTCGTCGATCCGGCCGTGGTGGTTGTCGAGGGCGATGTCGGTGACCGCGTCGACGTCGGTGGAGAAGAAGACGACGGGGACCGTGCCGTCGTCGTCGAGGTTGGCCGACAGGCCCAGCACCCGGTCGGCCAGCGCCTGGACGCTGCCGTCCTTGTAGTAGGGCTTCATCGAGCCGGAGTGGTCGAGGACCAGGTAGACGGCCGCGCGGTGGCCGCCCAGTCCGTGCTTCTCCAGCGAGATCCCGGCGCTCCTGTAGAGGCTGACCAGGTCTGGAGCCGTCTCCCGCACCTTGGTGAGGCTGATGGCCGGGCCGGGGCCCACCACCGTGTTCGCACCGTTCATGACGGCCCCCCGTTCTGTGCTCTGCGGACCTTGAGCGTAGGCCACCGCCGGGCCCCGGGCACACGGTCCACCGCACCGGTTCGCTATCTTGATCGCCGCCGCCCCCACCGGCCCCGTTGCCCATCCCCAGTGAAGGAGCCGGCCATGGAGGCCGCCGCCCCCGAGTGCTACCGCCATCCGTCCTACGAGACGTATGTCCGCTGCACCCGTTGCGACCGCTACATCTGCCCGGACTGCATGCGGGAGGCGGCCGTGGGCCATCACTGCGTGGAGTGCGTGAAGGAGGGGCAGCGTTCGGTGCGCCGGGTGCGTACGGTCTTCGGCGGTACGGTGTCCCGGGCGACGGCGCCGATGGTGACGTACGTCCTGATGGCGCTCAACGTCCTGGTCTACCTCGGCGAGGTGGTCAGGCCGGAGATTGTGGACCGGTTCGCGGTGCTCGGGGCGGCGCTGACCGGGCCGGACGGCGAGCAGTACTACTTCCGGGGCGACACCTATCCCGGGTACGAGCTGACCGGCATCGCGGACGGCGAGTGGTACCGGCTGGTGACCGGGGCCTTCCTGCACCTTCCTCCGGACGCCTCGTTCGGGGTGATGCACCTGGTGTTCAACATGTTCGCGCTGTGGAGCATCGGCCGGGCGGTGGAGACGCAGCTCGGCCGGGCCCGTTATCTGGCGCTGTATCTGCTGTCGGCGGTGGGCGGTTCGGTCCTGGTGTACCTGCTGGCCCCGGACACCTCGACGGTCGGCGCCTCCGGTGCGGTCTTCGGGCTGGCCGCCGCGTACTGGGTCATCCACCGGCGGCTCGGCCGGGACATGGCGGCGGTCAACCGCTTCATGGCCGGGTTCCTGCTCTGGATGCTGATCTCGGCCGCGTTCACCTCGTGGCAGGGGCACCTGGGCGGGCTGCTGACCGGGGCGCTGGTGACGTACGGGCTCGCGTACGCACCGGCGAAGCTGCGGACCCGGCCCGCACAGCTCACGGGCGGCGTGGTGCTGGTGGGCCTGTTCGCCCTGGCGGTGGTGGTGCGGACCTCGGAGCTGACCGGCGGCGCTGTCCGGCTGGGCGGCTGAGGCCCGAGCAGCCGACCCCGACCCGACCCCGGACGCGCCACGGCGCCCGCTTGAGTCCGGTCGGGGACAGGCAGGCGCCGCGTTCAGTTCCGCACGCCGTTGTACGGGACGTATCAAGGGGGTGCCCCTGGGCCACGTGGCCCAGGGGGAACCCGGGTGGTGCTCAGACCAGCAGGGACCGGTCCGTCGGGCGGATCGGGGCCGGCAGGGCGCTGGTCCCGGTCAGGAAGCTGTCCACTCCGCGGGCGGCGGAGCGGCCCTCGGCGATGGCCCACACGATCAGCGACTGGCCGCGTCCCGCGTCACCGGCGACGTAGACGCCGTCGACGTTGGTCGCGTAGTGCTCGTCGCGGGCGACGTTGCCACGCTGGTCGAGCTCCAGGCCGAACTGCTGGACCAGGCCGTTGGACTGGTCGGTTCCGGTGAAGCCCATGGCGAGGGTGACGAGCTGCGCGGGAATGCGCCGCTCCGTGCCGGGCTTCTGCTCCAGCTTACCGTCCCTGAACTCGACCTCGACCAGGTGGAGGGCCGCGACGTTCCCGTCCTCGTCGCCCTCGAAGTGGGTGGTGGAGACGGAGTAGACCCGCTCGCCGCCCTCCTCGTGCGCGGAGGTGACCTTGTAGAGCATCGGGAAGGTCGGCCACGGCTGGCCCGGGTTCCGCTCCTCGCCCGGCTTCGGCATGATCTCCAGCTGGGTGACGGAGGCCGCGCCCTGGCGGTGGGCGGTGCCCACGCAGTCCGCGCCGGTGTCGCCGCCGCCGATGACCACGACGTGCTTGCCGCCGGCGTGGATCGGGGCAACCGTCAGGTCGCCCTCCTGCACCTTGTTGGCGAGCGGCAGGTACTCCATCGCGAAGTGGATGCCGCCCAGCTCACGGCCGGGGACCGGCAGGTCGCGGGAGACGGTGGCACCGGCCGCGATGACGACCGCGTCGTAGCGGCGGCGAAGCTTCGCGGCGTCGATGTCCTTGCCGATCTCCACCTCCGTACGGAACTTGGTGCCTTCCAGGCGCATCTGCTCGATGCGGCGGTTGATGTGCGACTTCTCCATCTTGAACTCGGGGATGCCGTAGCGCAGGAGGCCCCCGATGCGGTCCGCGCGCTCGTAGACGGCGACGGTGTGGCCGGCCCGGGTCAGCTGCTGGGCGGCGGCGAGTCCCGCCGGGCCCGAGCCGATGACCGCGACGGTCTTGCCGGAGAGGCGCTCCGGCGGCTGCGGGGTGACGTCGCCGCTGTCCCACGCCTTGTCGATGATGGAGACTTCGACGTTCTTGATGGTGACGGCGGGCTGGTTGATGCCGAGCACGCACGCCGACTCGCAGGGGGCCGGGCACAGCCGCCCGGTGAACTCCGGGAAGTTGTTCGTGGCGTGCAGCCGCTCGGAGGCGGCGGTCCAGTCCTCGCGGTAGGCGTAGTCGTTCCACTCGGGGATGAGGTTCCCCAGCGGGCAGCCGTTGTGGCAGAACGGGATGCCGCAGTCCATGCAGCGGCCGGCCTGCTTGCTGATGATCGGGAGCAGCGAGCCCGGAACGTAGACCTCGTTCCAGTCCTTGACGCGCTCGGCCACGGGGCGGGTCTGGGCGACCTCGCGTCCGGTGGTCAGGAAGCCCTTGGGGTCAGCCATGGGTCGCCGCCTCCATCATCTTCTCGGTGGTCTCCTGCTCGGAGAGACCGGCGAGCTCAGCGGCGTCCTTGGCGGCGAGCACGGCCTTGTACGTGGACGGGATGATCTTGCTGAAGCGGGTCACGGCGGTGTCCCACTCGGCGAGGAGCTTCTCGGCGACGGTAGAGCCGGTCTCCTCCTGGTGGCGGCGCACGACGTCGTGCAGCCACTGCCTGTCGGTGTCGTCCAGCTCCTCGACCGCGCCGAGGTTGCCGACGTTGACGTTGTCGCGGTTCAGGTCGATGACGTACGCGACGCCGCCCGACATACCGGCGGCGAAGTTACGGCCGGTCTCGCCGAGGACGACGGCCTGGCCGCCGGTCATGTACTCGCAGCCGTGGTCGCCGACGCCTTCGGAGACGACCAGCGCACCGGAGTTGCGGACGCAGAAGCGTTCGCCGGTGCGGCCGCGCAGGAAGGCCTCGCCGGCGGTCGCGCCGTAGCCGATGGTGTTGCCGGCGATGGTGGAGTACTCGGCGAGGTGGTCGGCGCCCCGGTCCGGGCGGACGACCACCCGGCCACCGGAGAGGCCCTTGCCGACGTAGTCGTTGGCGTCGCCCTCCAGGCGCAGGGTGACCCCGCGCGGCAGGAACGCGCCGAAGGACTGGCCGGCCGAGCCGGTGAAGGTGATGTCGACGGTGTTCTCGGGCAGGCCCGCACCACCGAACTTCTTGGTCACCTCGTGGCCGAGCATGGTGCCGACCGTGCGGTTGATGTTGCGGATCGCGACCTGGGCGCGGACCGGCTGGGCGGCCTCGGGGCTCGCCGCTCCGAGCGCGTCGGCGGCCAGCTTGATCAGCTGGTTGTCGAGCGCCTTCGTCAGGCCGTGGTCCTGCTCGACGATGCGGTGGCGGACCGCGCCCTCGGGCAGCTCGGGGACGTGGAAGAGCGGTGCCAGGTCCAGGCCCTGCGCCTTCCAGTGGGTGACGGCCCGGTCGGTTTCGAGGAGTTCGGCGTGGCCGACGGCCTCCTCGATGGTGCGGAAGCCCAGCTCGGCGAGGATCTCGCGGACCTCTTCGGCGATGAACTCGAAGAAGTTGACGATGTACTCGGCCTTGCCGGAGAAGCGGTCGCGCAGCACCGGGTTCTGGGTGGCGATGCCGACCGGGCAGGTGTCCAGGTGGCAGACGCGCATCATGACGCAGCCGGAGACGACGAGGGGCGCAGTCGCGAAACCGAACTCCTCGGCGCCCAGCAGCGCGGCGATGACGACGTCGCGGCCGGTCTTGAGCTGGCCGTCGGTCTGCACGACGATGCGGTCGCGCAGGCCGTTGAGCAGCAGGGTCTGCTGGGTCTCGGCGAGGCCGAGCTCCCAGGGGCCGCCCGCGTGCTTGAGCGAGGTGAGCGGGGAGGCGCCCGTTCCGCCGTCGTGGCCGGAGATGAGGACGACGTCCGCGTGTGCCTTGGAGACACCGGCGGCGACCGTGCCGACGCCGACCTCGGAGACCAGCTTCACGTGGATCCGCGCCTGCGGGTTCGCGTTCTTCAGGTCGTGGATCAGCTGGGCGAGGTCTTCGATGGAGTAGATGTCGTGGTGCGGCGGCGGCGAGATGAGGCCGACGCCGGGCGTCGAGTGACGCGTCCTGGCGACCCACGGGTAGACCTTGTGGCCGGGCAGCTGGCCGCCCTCGCCGGGCTTGGCGCCCTGGGCCATCTTGATCTGGATGTCGTCCGCGTTGACCAGGTATTCGCTGGTCACACCGAAGCGGCCGGAGGCGACCTGCTTGATGGAGGAGCGGCGCGCCGGGTCGTACAGGCGGTCCGGGTCCTCGCCGCCCTCGCCGGTGTTGGACTTGCCGCCGAGCTGGTTCATCGCGATGGCGAGCGTCTCGTGCGCCTCGCGGGAGATCGAGCCGTACGACATGGCACCGGTGGAGAAGCGCTTGACGATCTCGGACGCGGGCTCGACCTCGTCGAGGGAGATCGGCTCGCGGCCGGAGTCGAAGCCGAAGAGGCCGCGGAGCGTCATGAGGCGCTCGGACTGCTCGTTCACCCGCTCCGTGTACTGCTTGAAGATGTCGTAGCGCCGGTTGCGGGTGGCGTGCTGGAGGCGGAAGACCGTCTCCGGGTCGAACAGGTGCGGTTCGCCCTCGCGCCGCCACTGGTACTCGCCGCCGATCTCCAGCGCGCGGTGCGAGGCCGCGATGCCGGAGGCGGGGTACGCCTTGGTGTGCCGGGCGGCGACCTCCCTGGCGACGACGTCCAGGCCGGCGCCGCCGATCTTGGTGGCGGTGCCGTTGAAGTACGTCGCGACGAAGGCCTCGTCGAGGCCGACGGCCTCGAAGACCTGCGCGCCCCGGTAGGAGGCGACCGTCGAGATGCCCATCTTGGACATGACCTTCAGGACGCCCTTGCCGAGCGCGTAGATCAGGTTCCGGATGGCCTGCTCGGACTCGATGTTCTCGATGAACGTGCCGGCGCGGACCAGGTCCTCGACGGACTCCATCGCGAGGTACGGGTTGACCGCGGCGGCGCCGTATCCGATGAGCAGCGCGACGTGGTGGACCTCACGGACGTCCCCGGCCTCGACCAGCAGGCCCACCTGGGTGCGCTGCTTGGTGCGGATGAGGTGGTGGTGGACGGCCGAGGTGAGCAGCAGCGAGGGGATCGGCGCGTGCTCGGCGTCGGAGTGCCGGTCGGAGAGGACGATCAGGCGGGCGCCGTCCTCCATGGCGGCGTCGACCTCGGTGCAGATCTCCTCGATCCGCGCGGCCAGCGCCTCGCCGCCGCCGCCGACCCGGTAGAGACCGGCGAGGGTGGCGGCCTTCATGCCCGGCATGTCGCCGTCCGCGTTGATGTGTATCAGCTTGGCGAGCTCGTCGTTGTCGATCACCGGGAACGGCAGCGTGACGCTGCGGCACGCGGCGGCCGTCGGCTCCAGGATGTTGCCCTGGGGTCCCAGCGAGGAGCGCAGCGAGGTGACGAGCTCCTCGCGGATGGCGTCCAGCGGCGGGTTGGTGACCTGGGCGAAGAGCTGGGTGAAGTAGTCGAAGAGCAGCCGGGGGCGCTCCGAGAGCGCGGCGATCGGCGAGTCGGTGCCCATGGAGCCGAGCGGCTCGCCGGCGGTACGGGCCATCGGCGCGAGGATGACGCGGAGCTCTTCCTCGGTGTAGCCGAAGGTCTGCTGGCGGCGGGTGACCGAGGCGTGGGTGTGCACGATGTGCTCGCGCTCGGGCAGGTCGCCGAGGCCGATCTCGCCGGTCTCCAGCCACTCCTGGTAGGGCTGCTCGGCGGCGAGGGACGCCTTGATCTCGTCGTCCTCGATGATGCGGTGCTCGGCGGTGTCGACGAGGAACATCTTGCCGGGCTGGAGACGGCCCTTGCGGACGACCTTCGCCGGGTCGATGTCCAGGACGCCGACCTCCGAGGAGAGCACGACGAGGCCGTCGTCGGTGACCCAGTAGCGTCCGGGGCGCAGACCGTTGCGGTCGAGGACCGCGCCGACCTGGACGCCGTCGGTGAAGGTGACGCAGGCCGGGCCGTCCCAGGGCTCCATCATCGTGGCGTGGTACTGGTAGAACGCGCGCCGGGCCGGATCCATCGAGTCGTGGTTCTCCCACGCCTCGGGGACCATCATCAGCACCGAGTGCGGCAGCGAGCGCCCGCCGAGGTGGAGCAGCTCCAGGACCTCGTCGAAGGAGGCCGAGTCGGAGGCGTCCGGGGTGCAGACGGGGAAGATCCGGTCGAGCTGCGCCTGGCCGAAGAGCTCGGAGGCGAGCTGGGACTCGCGGGCCTTCATCCAGTTGCGGTTGCCCTTGACCGTGTTGATCTCGCCGTTGTGCGCGACGAAGCGGTACGGGTGGGCCAGCGGCCAGCTGGGGAAGGTGTTGGTGGAGAAGCGGGAGTGGACCAGCGCGACCGCGGAGGCGAAGCGGCGGTCGGAGAGGTCCGGGAAGAACGGCTCCAGCTGCCCGGTGGTGAGCATGCCCTTGTAGACGATGGTGCGGGCGGAGAGCGAGGGGAAGTACACCCCGGCCTCACGCTCGGCACGCTTGCGCAGGACGAAGGCCTTGCGGTCCAGGACGATGCCGGTGGACTCGCCGTCGGCGACGAAGACCTGGCGGAACTCGGGCATGGTGGCGCGGGCGCCGTTGCCGAGAAGTGCGGGGGTGACCGGGACGTCGCGCCAGCCGAGGACCTTCAGGCCCTCCTGGGTGGCGATCTTCTCGATCGTGCGAACGGCCTCGGTGGAGTCGTCCGCGGGGAGGAAGGCGATGCCCACGGCATACGAACCGGCCTGGGGAAGTTCAAAAGGGGTCTCGGCGCGCAGGAAGGCGTCCGGGACCTGGCAGAGAATGCCGGCGCCGTCGCCGGAGTCGGGCTCGGAGCCGGTGGCGCCGCGGTGTTCGAGGTTGCGCAGCACGGTCAGCGCCTGCTCGACCAGCTCATGGCTGGCCACACCGGTCAGAGTGGCCACGAACCCGACGCCACAGGCGTCGTGCTCGTTACGGGGGTCGTACATCCCCTGCTGGGCGGGGCGACCGTCCATGGGCGACCAGGCGTCGATACGCATCGGCTCTCCCGTCGTCGTCGTGGCATTTGCGGTGCCGAGGGACGACGTTGGCCCTCTGCGAAATTTCGTGCAGGTTACATGATGGGGCGCTTCTCAAGAAGCGGAAGGCGTGTTCCAACATACGGACACCGTGGTGACCGGAGGTGACTGGGTGACCAGAGGTGACCGGTACCGACCAGGGGGTGGGTCGCTGTCGGAACGATCGGCGCCCGGGGACCCGCAGAGAGCAGGCGTCGTTGCCTGCGGTGCTTACGGCTCATGCCCGGTGGCAAAGGAAACGAAACCACCGAGTAACGGCTACTTATGTGCGGCCCTGTATAGGGTCTCATTTTACGGCCGGGGGGCTCGATCCGCCCAGTGGGCGTCATCAGGACGTACGTCACACGGCTGCCGCGCCGTCAAGCCGTTCGGGCGGCCCGACCACACCGTTCGCCGGGCCGCGCCGGAGTCAGCCGACCGCCACACCGAACAGGGTGCCCAGTCCGTACGTCAGAGCCGCCGCCGCACCACCGAGGGCGAGCTGCCGCAGCCCGCTGAACCACCAGCTGCGGGCCGTCACCCGGGCCACCACCGCACCGCAGGCGAACAGGCCGATCAACGCGAGAAGCACCGAGGGCCACAGGACGCTCGCGCCGAGGAGATAGGGCAGGACGGGCAGCAGGGCGCCCAGCGCGAACGCGCCGAACGACGAGACGGCGGCCACCAGCGGCGAGGGCAGGTCGCCCGGGTCGATGCCGAGCTCCTCACGGGCGTGGATCTCCAGCGCCTGTTCCGGATCGCGCGACAGCTGCCGGGCGACCTCGCGGGCCAGCGGGGCGTCCACGCCGCGGGACTCGTAGAGCGCGGCCAGCTCGGCCATCTCGTCGTCGGGGTGCTTGCGGAGTTCCCGGCGCTCGATGTCGAGCTCGGCCTCGACCAGCTCGCGCTGCGAGGCGACGGAGGTGTACTCACCGGCCGCCATGGAGAAGGCCCCGGCCGCGAGCCCCGCAAGGCCGGTGATCACGATGGCCTGCTGGGAGACCGCACCGCCGGCGACCCCGGTCATCAGGGCGAGGTTGGAGACCAGGCCGTCCATCGCGCCGAAGACGGCGGGGCGCAGCCAGCCACCGTTCACATCCCGGTGGGTGTGGTTGTCCCGGTGCGCCTCGTGCAGGACGGCGTCGGTCTCGATGATGGCCACGGCGTATTTCTCCCCTGTCGCTCCGGCGGGCCGTCACCCCACCTGTCCCCACTTCGTACAACTTTCGACGACGTCCAAACTACGCCGTCCGAGCAGCCTCCGCCAGGAAGGCAAGCCTGGCTTACACCCCATCTGACCTGCAAAGGAAGGACAGCCTCAGCTACCTCGGCCGTCATCCGCATGGCCCCTTTCCCGGCGTTTCCCGCCTCCCCTCGCCCTTCTCGTGGCACAGATGCGGACAGGGCCCGGAACCGTCATCGGATGCGGACCCGCCGGACGAGCGGAAGGGCGACGCGATGAACACGGCCGTCGGCAATGACCGGGCCAGGGGGGCGCTGCTGGGACTGGCGGTCGGGGACGCTCTCGGCGCCCCGGCGGAGAACCTGCGGCCCTCCGAGATCCGCCGCCGCTGGGGGCGGATCGAGGGCTTCGTGAGCGATGACCCGGCGGGCACCGACGACACGGAGTACGCGATCTTCTCCGGGCTGCTGCTGGCCCGGCACGGCTCCGCGCTCGACGTCTCCCATGTGGAGCGGGCCTGGCACCACTGGATCGCCGATCTGGACGAGGGCCCGTTCCGGGGGGCCGGGTTCAGCGAGCGCGGCACACTGGAGAACCTGCGCCGGGGCCTGGCGGCGCCCATCTCGGCCCAGCACCGGCACGCCTGGAGCGACGGGCTCGCGATGCGGGCGGCCCCCTTCGGGGTGTTCGCGGCGGGCCGCCCCGCCGAGGCGGCCCGGCTGGTCGCGGTGGACGGCCGGGTCAGCCACGAGGGCGAGGGGATCTACGGGGGCCAGGCGGTGGCGGCCGGGGTCGCAGCGGCCATGGTCGGCTCGGGCCTCACCTCGGTGATCGCGGCCGCGCTCTCGGTGGTCCCGATGGACTCCTGGACCGCCCGGTCGCTGCGCCGGGCGGTGGCGGCGGCCCAGCGGCCGTACCCCGACCGGCTCACGATGGAGCGGGCGGTGCGCTCGGCGGTGGTGATCGCCGGCTACCCGTGGACGGACCTCGCGCCGGAGGCGGTGGGCCTGGCGTTCGGGGCGTTCACCGCCGCGCGCGGGGACTTCCGGACGGCGGTGCTGACGGCCGTCAACATGGGCCGCGACGCGGACACGACGGCGGCGGTGGCGGGCGCCCTGGCCGGAGCGCTGCACGGGGAGAGCGCCATCCCGCCGGACTGGGCGGGCGCGATCGGCCCGGTCCGGGGCAGCTGCCTGCCCTCGATGCGCGGCTACCACGTGCTGGACATCGCGGAACTGCTGACGCCGGACGACCCGGGAGCAGCCGGGGCGGCCGGACCGGCGGGGGCCGCGCAGGAGCGGGGCGGCGGTCGCGAACCCTCGGCCGTACGGGACATGGCGTCGGTGGCCGCTTCCTTCGAGCCCGTACGGGAGGAACGGCGATGACGACGTCAGGGGAAGCGACCGGGGGCGGTACGGCGATGACGGCCGCGGGGGAAGCAGCCGCGGGCGGACGGGCGACGACGGCCGCACACGAAGCAGCCACGGGCGGTCCGGCCACGGCAACGCCACGCGATACGCCCCCAGGAGGCCCCGCGATGACAACGCCACGCGGGACGGACGTGCAAGGAGCGGTCCTGGCAACGCCACGCGAGACGGGCGCAGGAGGTCCCGCGACGGCCGCACACGAGGCAGTCACAGGCGGTCCGGCCACGGCGACGCCACGCGAGGCGGCCGGGGCGCCGGCCACCCCTCCCCCCTCCCGCCGCGCCC
>NZ_NEUE01000090.1 GCF_002910905.1 Streptomyces sp. SM11
GCCGCAGCGGGACCGGCACCGAGTCGACGATCAGCCGCCACAGCAGCTCGTTGGGGAAGCGGACCTGGGTACTGCCGACGGCCAGCAGGCCGGTGCTGATCGTCCGGTCCAGGATGAGCAGCAGGGCGGACGGCGGCACCTGCAGGATCGGCAGGAGATCGCCGAGCGTGCTCTCCCGGCCGAGGACGGCCGCCACCCGCAGCAGTTGGCGGCACTCGTCCGGGTACTCCAGGAGCATCGACTGCAGGAGCGCCCGCAGCCGTTGCGGGATGCGCTCCTCGACCAGTTGCGCCTCGTGGGGGCCCACCCGGAGCAGGTGCTCCTCGCGCATGCCCTCCACCAGCTCCACCAGCAGCTTCGGGTGCCCGCCCGCGCCCCTCAGCACCCGGGCCAGCGGAGCGGAGGGCGGGACCCCCAGCAGGTCGGCGGCCATCTGGAGCGAGGCCGGGGCGCGGAGCACGTCGAGGTTGATCCGCTCGGTGTGCCCGGTGGGGCAGCCGACCAGCGCGTCGGTGGTTCCCGGCCCCGTCCCGCGGCGGCGCGCCACCAGCCGGACCAGCGCCCGGCTGCCGTACGGGGCGTGCCGTCGGGCGAGCAGCGCGTCGCCCGGCTCCTCTCCCAGGAAGTGTGCGTCGTCCAGGACGATCAGCCGGGGCCGGTCGGTGGCGTCGGCTCCCGGCGGACGGGCCGCACCGGGGTGCTCGTACCGGTGGCCCGTCACGAAGCCGAGCCGCTGCGCCATGATCGCGCACTCGTCCAGGAACCTGGTCCTGCCGAAGCCGGGCGGGCCCTCGACCGTCACGAGGGCGCAGCCGCCGTCGGCGCCGAACTCCAGGGCCCGTCGTACGCGGGCCAGCTCGTCCTCGCGGCCGCGCAGCGGCAGCCGGGCCGGGGTGGGAGCGGTGAGCGC
Organism: Streptomyces sp. SM11; assembly: GCF_002910905.1. Classification (GTDB taxonomy): domain Bacteria; phylum Actinomycetota; class Actinomycetes; order Streptomycetales; family Streptomycetaceae; genus Streptomyces. Next base: position 911 of record NZ_NEUE01000090.1, read on the forward strand.
GTACACCACCTGTCCCGTGGTGGTCCCGGTCATCGGGCCGCGTCCTTTCCGGCGTGCTTCATCGGCCGCCGTGCGGGTGCCGGGGCCGGCTCGGCATCGATCGGGAACCGGGTCAGCAGGGGTCCGGTCATCAGCGTGGTGAGCAGTGCCATCACGACCATGGCGGTGAACAGCCTGGTGTCGAGGGCGCCCAGGCTCAGGCCCACGTTGAGGACGACCAGTTCGGTCAGTCCGCGCGCGTTGAGCAGGATGCCGAGGACCGTGGACTCGCGCCCGGTGGACCCGGTCAGCCGCGCCGCGCCCATCGCGCCGAGGAACTTGCCGACGCACGCCACCGCGACGGTCGCGAGGACCATGACGAGCCCCTGCGCGCCGAGCCCGGCGAGGTCCACCGAAAGCCCGGTCACGGTGAAGAACACCGGAAGCAGAAGCAGGCTGGTCTGGTCGATGCGCTCCGGCACCTCGGGGGCGGTCGCGTCGATGTGGTGGCGGGGCGCGACGGCGCCGAACAGGAACGCGCCGAACACGGCGTGCAGCCCGATCTCGTCGGTGATCCACGCACTGACCAGCAGGCCGGAACAGAGCACGACGTGGACGGTCGGGCCGTTGCCGGCCCAGCGCCGTCGCGGGGCCAGCAGCCAGGCCAGGGCCGGCCGCACCACGAAGACCAGCACGAGGCCGAAGGCCACCGCGCCGCCGGCGGTCCGCCCGAACGACCACAGGCCGCTGACGCTCACCACCGTGACGACCGCGGCCAGCACGGTCCAGGCGACCACGTCCTGGATCGCCGCGCTGACCAGGGCCACCACGCCCACCCGGTGCTTCTGCAGGCCCCGTTCGACGATGATCCGGGCGAGCACGGGAAAGGCCGTGATGGACATCGCCGCGCCGAGGAACAGCGCCGGGCCGAGCACCCCTTGCGTTCTCAGCTCGGACCGGTCGAGCCACGGGTACAGCAGTACGGCGAGCCCGGCGCCCATGGCGAACGGCAGCGCCACCGAACTGAACGAGACCAGCGCGATGCGCCTCCCGACGCCGCTCACGTGCGAAAGGCTCAGCTGATAGCCGACTCCGAACATGAAGAGCACCAGGCCCAACTGGGCGAGCACCTCCAGGTACGGGCGGGCTTCCGGGGGGAACAGCAGCCCGGGCAGATCGCCGGGCAGGAGCCCGAGCAGGCTCGGTCCCAGTGCTATCCCGGCGACGATCTCGCCCATCACCGCGGGTTGGCGGACCCGCTTGGCCGCAGCGGAGAACAGGAAGGCGGCGACGAGCACCAGGGCCACGCCCACCAGGACGGTCCCGGCGACGCCACCGCTCTCCCCCGCACTGATGGCCGGACCATGCGTCGACATGCTTGTCCTCATTCCTTCTCGAAGAAAGGGGAGCGGGCGGCGGTCAGAGGCCCCGCGCCAGCGTCCTGCGGTCGACCTTGCCGCTGGAGGTGAGCGGCAGGGAAGGCAGAGGACGTATCGACGAAGGGATCATATGGTCGGGCAGACGCACCGACAGGCTCCGCCGGATCACGGACGCCACCACCTCGGCGCCGTGCGCCGGGACGCAGAACGCCACCAGTTGCTTGATGCCTCCCGCGCCCTCCCGCACGACCACGGCCGCGTCGGCGACCTCCGGCAGGGTCCGCAGGTGCGCCTCGACCTCGCCGGTCTCCACCCGATGGCCCCGGATCTTCACCTGGTCGTCCAGCCGTCCGAGGAACTGGATGGTACCGTCCGGCCGGAGTTCGACCAGATCGCCCGTCCGGTAGATCCGCCCTCCGCCGGCCAGGCCGGGTACGGTCCGGAACCGCGCGGCGGTCGCTTCGGGCATACCCAGGTAGCCCTGCGCGAGCACCGGGCCGCCGATGCACAACTCCCCCGCCGTGCCAGGCTGTTGCGGGCGCAGGTGCTCGTCGAGAACATACGCCTCGGCGTTGGCGATGGGCCGGCCGATGCTGGGCTGGTCCGGCCACTCCCGTGGATCGCCGCCGAGTTCGAGCGAGGTCACCACGTGGGTCTCCGACGGGCCGTACTGGTTCACCAGCACCGCCCCGTCCAGGTGCTGGAACAGGGCGCGCACCGCGGGGGTCACCTGAAGCTGTTCGCCGGCCGTGACGACCTCACGGAGGGAGGCCGGCCACACGCCGACGGAGCCGGCGTGCGCCGCTATCGCCTGCAGTGCTACGAACGGCAGGAACATCCGCCGGACCGAGGCGCGGTTCAGCAGCTCGATCAGGGCCTGCCAGCTCCGGCGGGTCGCGTCGTCGGCCACCACCAGGGCCCCGCCGGACGCCCAGGTGCTGAACAGCTCCTGGAAGGACACGTCGAAGCTCAGCGCGGAGAACTGGAGGGTCCGGTCACCGGTGCCGCAGGACGACTGCTCGCACTGCCAGTCGATGAGGTTGGCCAGCGGGCCGTGGGGCATGGCCACGCCTTTGGGCGCCCCGCTGGACCCGGACGTGTAGATGACGTAGGCGAGGGTGTCCGGTCCCGCCGTCGGCGCCGTCGGCCGGGGCGCGTCACCGGCGGCGGACAGGGCGTCTTCGAGCAGGATGGCGCGGGTGCCGTCCGGCAGGGGAACGCGGTCGAGGACCGCCTTCTCGGTCAGCAGGACCGTGGCGTCGCTGTCGCGCACCATGGCCGCGAGCCGTTCGTCGGGATAGGCCGGGTCGAGCGGCACGTAGGCGCAGCCCGCCTTGAGTACGCCGAGCACCGCGACGGCGATGGCGAACCCCCGCTCGAAGAACACTCCGACCGGTTGTCCGGTGACGCCCTCCAGCCGCAACGCGTGGGCGAGCCGGTCCGCGTCACGCCCCAGCTCCTCGTAGGTGAGAGACCTGTCGCCCCGGATCACGGCGGGCAGGCCGGGATGGGACATGCGCCGCGCCTCGAAGAGTTCGTGCGCGAGCGGGGTCCTTCCGTTGGACTTCACTACCTCGTTCAATGGTTGCTCCCAGGCCGGATCAGGTTCGGGACCGCGCCGGTTCGGTCATGACCGAAGCGATCGCCGCCGCGAGCGGTTCGGCCCCGGCCGCCTCCAGGTAGAGGTGGCCGCCGGGGAACGTGAGGGTGGTGAGCGGCTGGATGCTGCGCCACTGCCACGGGTCGGTGTGCTCGTCGCCGAAGGCGTCCTGCTGCCCCCGGCAGACGACGATGCGGCTCTCGGTCACGGTCCGGGACATGGTGCGGACGAACGAGTCGCAGACGTCGAAGTCGGATCGCAGCAGGGCCACGGCGCGGTCGGCGATGTGCGGATGGCGGAGCAGCCGGGCGTCCAGCGCGTCGTACCGCGCGGCGCACTCCAGCACCTCCTCGTCGGACACGCCGGCGGTGCCGTCGGCGAACAGCGGCGAGCCGAGTTGCGGGGCCAGGTTGGCGGAGGCGAAGAGAACCTGGCAGCGCGGTCCGCCGCGCCGCTCCAGGGCCGCCGCCACGCCGAGTCCGAGGTAGGCGCCCATGCTGTGGCCGAGGATGGACAGTTCGTCGTCGGCGCCGACTTCTTCGGCCAGCAGGTCGGTCAGGTCCTGGACGGCCTCTTCCGCGGTGTGGAGGGCGGGCTCACGCCAGCGGCGGCCCCGTCCGGGAAGCTCGGCCACTACGGGCCTGATGTCGTCGGGCAACAGGTGGGTCAGCCGGCGGAACACGGCCGCCGAGCCTCCGGCATGGTGGAACAGGGCGAGCACGGTCATCGGTGCGCCTTCCTGGAAGGTGGGGGCGGCGGCTAGTTCGCGGGCGATGGCGGTGATGGTGGCCGCGT
>NZ_NEUE01000091.1 GCF_002910905.1 Streptomyces sp. SM11
AGGCCGAGGCGGCGGCCGCCCCCGAGGGCACCGGGGACGACCCGTACCGGCCCGACGGCCCCGGCACGGACGGCACGGGCGGCACGCCGGACGGCGGAGCCGCCCAGGAGCACGACCCGTCGCGGGGAGCGGACCCGGGGGAGTACATCCCCGCGCAGCAGTCCGCCGACCCGTACGCCGCGAACCCCCCGGTGCACGACCCGCAGGAGGCCACCGGCGGCTATGCGGCGGTCCCGCAGCAGCAGTACGGCGAGTACGCGCAGTGGGACGGGCAGCAGCAGCCGGGCGCCGACTACTACGAGGCGTACCAGCCGGACCCGTACGCCCAACAGCAACAGAACCAGCAGCAACAGAACCAGCAGCAACAGCAGCACGCCGCCTACCAGGGCTACGGCGACCGGAGCGGCGGCTACGCTGCCCCGGACCCCTACACGCAGCAGTACAACGACCAGGGCACGTACAACGACCAGGGCACGTACGACGAGTACGGCCAGTACACCGGCGGGCAGTACCAGCACCAGCAGCACCAGTACACCGACCCCGCCCAGCACCCCGCCGAGAACGGCGAACACACCGACCCCCCGGCCCCGGGCCAGGCCCCGTGGCAGACCGGTAACGCATCGCGAGGCGAGTCCGAGTGAAGTCCACCCACCTGTCCCTGATCGCGGGCGCCACCGTCCTGGCCGCCATCACCGGATTCGCCACGGTCACCGCGCCCGGCGTCCCGGCGGACACCGGGGCGAAGGCCGCCACGCTGCTGCCGGTCGAGCGCTCCAGTCTGGTCTGCCCGGCGCCCAGCAACTCCGACCTGGCGGAGACGCGGTACACCTCCTTCACTCCGGCGGGCGAGGGCGGCGATGCCAAGGGCACCGCCGAGCTGAAGCCGGCCCTGCCGGTCGCGGACGACGAGGACGAGACCGACCCGAAGAAGGTCAAGAAGGCCGAGGAAGCGGCGAAGAAGGCGAAGGAGAAGGCCGACAAGCCGGTCCTCGCCGTGAAGGAGCCCGGAAAGCCGGTCGTCGCCGAGGCGGACGGCTCCGACGCCCCGGCCCTCGTCGGCACGGCCACCGGCCGGCTGGCCCCCGGCTGGGCCGCCCAGCAGACCACCGAGGTCACCGCGGGCGGCGCCCGGGGGCTCCTCGGGGTCACCTGCACCGCCCCGGGCACGGACTTCTGGTTCCCGGGCGCGAGCACCGCCAAGTCCCGCCGGGACTACATCCACCTCACCAACCCCGATGACACCGGCGCCGTCGCCGACATCGAGCTGTACGGCCCGGAGGGCGCGCTCAAGTCCGACTTCGGCGACGGCATCAACGTGCCGGCCCGCTCCAGCGTCGCCCTCCTGCTGTCGACCCGCACCTCCGAGGCCGTCGACCAGCTGACCGCGCACGTCACCACCCGTTCGGGGCGGATCGGAGCGGTCGTCATGAGCGCCGACGACGGCGTGGGCAGCGACTGGATCACCGCGTCCGAGGACCCCTCCGGCACGCTCGTGCTGCCGGGCATCCCGGCCGACGCCACCTCCGTACAGCTGGTGGCGTTCGCGCCGGGCGAGGACGACGCGGACGTGAAGGTCCAGCTCGTGGGGAAGAACGCGACGTTCTCGCCGGCCGGGAACGCCACCCTGCACATCAAGTCCTCGATGACGGCGACCGTCGACCTCAAGGACGTCACCCGCGACGAGCCGGGCTCCCTGCTCCTGAGCCCGGTGCGGAAGGACCGGGCGACCCCGATCGTGGCGGCGCTGCGCGTGGTCCGCGGCAAGGGCGACAAGCAGGAGGTCGCCTACATCCCGGCCGCCGGGCCTGTCGGAGCACGGGCGAGCGTCCCGGACAACTGGGAAAAGGACTCCACGCTGTCCCTGACCGCGCCGGGCGCCACGGCCAAGGTGAAGGTCACCGCGTCGGCGGGCAGTGAGGGCGGCGAACCGTCCGTGGAGACGTACACGGTCAAGGCCGGTACGACCCTCGCCGTCACGCCGAAGGCCCCGGACGGACTCAAGGGCGCCTACGCGCTGACCGTCGAGACGACCTCGGGCGGCCCGGTCCACGCGTCACGCACCCTGGAGCGCACGGAGGGCGGCGTCCAGATGTTCACGGTGCAGACGCTTCCCGACGACGGCGGCACGGTCGAGGTCCCGACGGCCCGCGAGGACCTCTCGGTCCTGGACGACTGAGGGCGAGCCCCCGACAGCCGGCCCCCGGCAGGTCAGTCCTGCCCGTACCGCGGGTCGACCGACTCGGGGGCCAGCCCCAGCAGCTCGGCGACCTGCTCGACGACGACCTCGTGCACGAGCAGGGCGCGCTCGTCGCGGCTCTTGGTGCGGATCTCGACGGGCCGCCGGTAGACGACGATCTGCGCGGGCCGCCCCTTGCCCGCGGACACCGCGCTGCCGAGCGGCACGACCTCCTCCGGCGTGCTGGGCACATCGAGGACGACGAAGTCGACCTCGGCCAGCTGAGGCCAGCGCCGCTCCAGCCGTTCCACCGAGTCCTGGACCAGATCACGGAAGGTCTCACCCCGGCTGGCCGACAGCGGAACCTGGGGTGGCGCGACCGGCCCGCGCATACCGCGGCCATGACGGTCACGACGCCGGGACCGCGGCTCGAACGGGTGGGGAGGTACGGAGCTGTCCATCACCGACGCAGCGTAACGCTCCGGGGACGGGGACGATCGGTGAGACGACGCGGCCGACCGGGTAGGCGCGGGCAGGGCGGCAGGTGTACGGCACGGGGACGGGCATGGGTCACGGGCAGGGCGGGCAGGTATACGGCACGGGCACGGGCCGCAGGCGCGTCAGCAGGACGCACGGCAGGGGCGCCTCCGTGCCGGGACGACCGCCCGCGTTCACTGGAGGCTGAGGCGGAGGCGGAGGCGGAGGCGGTCCCTGCTTCAGGACGCCCACCGTTGAATATTTCGGCCAAGACTGAGCCCTTTTCCGGCCCGTAATCCGACCGTTGACCGCGCGCCCGACGCCGCGATCCGCCCTCGCCCGCGACCGGCTCGACCACCGTGCGATCACCGGGCCCCCGCCCGGCGCAGGTCAGGGGGGCCACCGAAAGCACCGCTGTGCCGCAGGTCACAGGGCGACACGGTGGGGTGACCCGACGGACAGTCGTCGCAGCCCGCTCAAGAGTGCGGTACCGTCCAACATCGTGAGCCCTGTACGTCGCTGTTCGCGCACTGCGTGCGGCCGCCCCGCCGTCGCGACACTGACGTACGTCTATGCCGATTCGACCGCGGTCCTCGGCCCGCTCGCCACCTACGCCGAGCCCCACTGCTACGACCTCTGTGCCGAACACAGTGAGCGGCTTACCGCGCCACGGGGCTGGGAAGTGGTGCGGCTCTCCGACGGCTCCGCACCCGCGCACCCCAGCGGCGACGACCTCGAAGCACTGGCCAACGCGGTCCGCGAAGCGGCACGCCCGCACGACCGGGCCCCGGGCCCCGGGGGCCGGGGCCCGCGCTCCGCGGACCCGGTGGAAGTGGCCCGCCGAGGCCATCTCAGGGTGCTGCGCTCCCCCGACTCCTGACGCCGACTCCTGAGGCACTACCGGGCAGGTAGTTTGGGCGGTCCGTAGAGACCCCAGGAGGACCGGCCGTGGTTGCTGATCTGTCGCAGCTCGTGAAGGCGTACGACGTGCGCGGAGTGGTGCCCGACCAGTGGGACGAGGCGCTGGCCGAACGCTTCGGAGCCGCGTTCGTCCAGGTCACGGACGCCGAAGCGATCGTGATCGGCCACGACATGCGCCCGACCTCCCCCGGCCTCGCCGGAGCGTTCGCCCGGGGCGCGGCGGCGCGGGGTGCGGACGTCACGCTCATCGGCCTCTGCTCGACGGACCAGCTGTACTACGCGTCGGGAGCACTCGGCCTGCCCGGGGCGATGTTCACGGCCTCGCACAACCCGGCGCGGTACAACGGCATCAAGATGTGCCGGGCGGGCGCCGCCCCGGTCGGTCAGGACACCGGTCTCGCAGAGATCCGCACCCTGGTCGAGCAGTGGTCGGAAGGCGCCCCACAGCCGCCGGCCACCACCACCCCCGGCACGATCACCGAACGGGACACCCTCGCCGACTACGCGGCCCACCTCCTGGGCCTGGTCGACCTCAGGTCCATCCGTCCCCTGAAGGTCGTGGTGGACGCGGGCAACGGCATGGGAGGCCACACGGTCCCCACGGTCTTCGGCGGCCTCCCGCTCGACCTCGTACCCATGTACTTCGACCTGGACGGCACGTTCCCCAACCACGAGGCCAACCCCCTCGACCCCAAGAACATCGTCGACCTCCAGGCCCGCGTCCTCGCCGAGGGCGCCGACCTCGGCCTCGCCTTCGACGGCGACGCGGACCGCTGCTTCGTGGTCGACGAGCGGGGCGCGGGCGTCTCCCCCTCCGCGATCACGGCTCTGGTGGCCGCCCGCGAACTGGCCCGCAACGGCGGCGAGGGCATCGTCATCCACAACCTGATCACCTCCTGGTCCGTCCCCGAGGTGGTCCGCGAGAACGGCGGCACCCCGGTCCGCACCCGCGTCGGCCACTCCTTCATCAAGACGGAGATGGCGGAGCACGGCGCGATCTTCGGCGGCGAGCATTCGGCGCACTACTACTTCCGCGACTTCTGGAACGCCGATACGGGCATGCTCGCAGCCCTTCATGTACTCGCCGCGCTCGGCGGCCAGCAGAAGCCGCTCTCCGAGCTGGTGTCGGAGTACGACCGGTACACCGGATCCGGCGAGATCAACTCCACCGTCGCCGACCAGACCGCCAGCCTGACCACGGTCAGGACGGCCTACGGCACCCGCGACGGCATCACCTTCGACGACCTGGACGGCCTCACGGCCACGGCCGCCGACTGGTGGTTCAACCTCCGCGCCTCGAACACGGAACCCCTGCTGCGTCTGAACGTAGAGGCGAGGGACGAGCAGACGATGGCAGCGGTACGCGACGAGGTCCTGACCCTGATCCGCACAGCCTGACCCGGACCCCGCTCTCCAAACCTCCGGCGCGCGAGGAGCGGACCCGGGGCCGGACCCAGCCTCTCCGGCGTTCGAGGAGCGGGCCCTGACCCGGACCCAGCCTCTCCAGCCCCTCCGGCGTTCGAGGAGCGGGCCCGGGGTCGGACCCCACTCTCCA
>NZ_NEUE01000007.1 GCF_002910905.1 Streptomyces sp. SM11
CAGCAGGCCGTGCCGCAGCAGCGCGCGGCGGGGGACCGGGGCGCCGGGGGTGTGATAGCGGCGGCAGGACGCGGTCGCCCGGCGGAAGAACGCGGCGCGGCTGTGGAGCGGCAGCCGGTCCCGGGAGGCGAACAGCGCCGAGAAGTGGTCCAGCATCCGGCGGAACATCACCGGCCGCCACAGGGCGAGTTCGGGGCGGGAGTCGATGAACGCGAACACCCGGTCGTACTGGTCGAAGACGTCGAAGTGCTTCTCGCTGGTGGTGGAGAGGATGTTGCCGCGCCGCCGCTGCCGGTAGGACACGCACACCGCGTCCAGGACCGCGATCGACCCGGCCGACATCAGCACCGGGTAGGTCCAGGGAGTGTCCTCGTAGTAGCCGGGCGGGAAGGTGAACCCCTCGTCCTCGACGAACGCACGACGGTACGCCTTGTTCCAGACGACCATGAGGAGTTGCAGCAGCTCCGGGCGGTCGATGAGCCGGAAACGGTCGGGCCCGCCCTCGTCGAGGTGGGCGGCCAGGACGTTGCGGACGCTGCGGCCCGTCCAGTACGTACGGGTGTAGTCGTACATCAGGACGTCGGGCTCGCCGGTCGCGTCGATCCGGTCGGCGATGGTCCGGAGCGCGTCCGGCAGCAGGGTGTCGTCGCCGTCGAGGAAGATCAGGTAGTCGCCGCCCGCCCGGCCCATCCCGGCGTTGCGGGCCGGTCCGAGGCCGGTGTTGCGGGGGAGATGCAGTGCGGTGACGCGGGGGTCCCGTCGGGCGTACTCGTCGGCGATCGGCCCGCAGGCGTCGGGGGAGCAGTCGTCGACCACGACGATCTCGTAGTCCTCGAAGGACTGCGCCAGCACGGAATCCAGACACTCGTGCAGATACGCCTGGACCCGGAATGCGGGCACGATGACGGAGAACCGGGGCACTACACATCCATGGGTCGATCGTTCGCGGGAACCAGGCAGACCGCAAACGTCGGATGGAATGACAGGGTTACGCCGGACGCGGCAATCGGGGGACGCGGACGGCGAAGCGGCCCGGTTCCGGGGAACCGGGCCGCTCCGGGTTGACGTACAGCCGTACGCCTCCGAGGGTGTACAGCCTTGTGGTGAGGGCTACTTGACCGCGCCCGCCATCACGCCGGACACGAACTGCCGCTGGAAGGCGAAGAACACCGCCAGCGGGATCACCATCGACACGAACGCGCCGGGCGCGAGGACGTCGATGTTGTTGCCGAACTGGCGTACCTGCTGCTGGAGCGCCACGGTGATCGGCGGCGACCCGGAGTCCGCGAAGATCAGCGCGACCAGCATGTCGTTCCACACCCACAGGAACTGGAAGATCCCGAGCGAGGCGATCGCCGGACCGCCCAGCGGCATCACGACCCGGGTGAAGAGACGGATCTCGCCGGCCCCGTCGAGCCGGGCGGCCTCCAGCAGCTCGCGGGGGATCTCCGCGAAGAAGTTCCGCAGCAGGAAGATCGCGAACGGCAGGCCGAACGCCGTGTGGAACAGCACCACCCCGAGCGTCGTCTCGAAGATCCCGATGGTGCCGAAGAGTTCGGACACCGGGATCAGCGCGACCTGCACCGGCACCACCAGCAACCCGACGACCAGCAGGAACCACCAGTCCCGGCCGGGGAACTCCATCCACGCGAAGGCGTATCCGGCGAGGGATCCGATGACCACCACCAGCACCGTGGAGGGCACGGTGATCATGATCGTGCTGAGGAGCGAGCCGGTGATCGTCGAATTGTCCAGCAGCCGCTCATAGTTGGCGAAGGTCATCTCGGACGGGGCGGTGAAGATCTTCCACCAGCCGGTCGCCGCGATGTCCTGCGGCCCGCGCAGCGAGGACAGCAGCAGGCCGATCGTGGGCATCAGCCAGAACAGGGCGACCAGGATCAGGAAGACCCGCATCGCCCCGCCGCCGGCACGGGCGGCGATCCGGGCGCCGAGGGACCGCTTGGCCTTGGGTGCGTCGGGTGCGCTCATCGGCGTCCCTCCTTCCGGATCCTTCGGACGTTGAACAGCATCACCGGGATCACCAGCAGCAGCAGGAGCACCGCGATCGCGCTTCCGATCCCCAGGTCCGCGTCCGTGCCGAACGAGGACCGGTACAGCTGGAGGGCCAGCACGTTCGCGTCGTCCTGGGAGGAGCCCGGCGCGATGATGAACACCAGGTCGAAGACCTTGAGCACGTTGATCATCAGCGTCACCAGGACCACCGCCAGCACCGGCGCCAGCATCGGCACCGTGATCCGGCGGAACACCTGCCACTCGTTGGCGCCGTCCACCCGGGCCGCCTCCAGGAGTTCGCGCGGCAGGCCGGCCAGTCCCGCGGCGATCAGCACCATCGCGAACCCGGCCCACATCCACACGTAGCTGCCGATGATCCCGGGCGTCACCAGGGACGGCCCGAGCCAGTCGACGCCGTTGTACGGCTCGCGGAAGTTGTCGGTGGGCAGCCGTAGTTGGGCCCCGTCCGCCGAAGCCGGCAGGGTGAACACACCGTCCGGGCCAGCCGTGGCCATGGCGACGACCTCGCCGTCCTTCACGGCCTCGACCGTGAGGCCCTCCAGGCCCAGCTCCTTCGGGTCGACGACATTCGGCTTTCCGCCGCCGCCCCGGGTGAAGTCCAGCCAGGCCGTGCCGCTGATCCGGTCACCGGAGGCCGTCGGAGTCCCCTCGGCGGGCCGTGCGTCGCCGGGCATCTTCGCCGGAGCCACGCCGACCAGCGGCACCAGCAGCGGCAGGCCCGCCCGGATCGGCTCCTTCCCCACGAACGCCCCGCCGTCGCCCTTCTCCAACGGGTGCACGGGCAGCGGGCGGGCCTTGGGGAAGCCGGAGGACTGGTTGAACGTGTCGTGCACGCCCACCGCCACCGCGTTGGCGACACCGCGCTCGGGAGCCTGGTCGTACACCAGCCGGAAGATGATGCCCGCCGCCAGCATCGAGATCGCCATCGGCATGAAGACGATCAGCTTGAACGCGGTGCCCCAGCGGATCCGCTCGGTCAGCACCGCGAAGATCAGCCCGAGCGCGGTGGCGACCGTCGGGGCGAAGACCACCCAGATCGCGTTGTTCTTCACCGCCGTGAGGATGGTGGCGTCGGTGAACAGGGCCTTGTAGTTGTCGATCCCGGCGAAGCCCGTACCGGCCTGGTCGAAGAAGGACCGGTAGACCGAGTACCCGATCGGATAGAGCACCAGCGCGCCGAGCAGGACCAGCGCGGGCAGCAGGAACGCCGCCGCGATGATCTTTCGGGTGCCGGTCACGCTCCGGCGGGACTTCCCCGGATCGGGCGGCGGGGACGGGCGCGGACTCGTGTCGTCGGCGGGGGGCGCCGCACCGGCGCCCCCCGCGGTCGCTGTCGTCACGGCGTCAGCTCTTGTACGCCTCGACCGCTGCGGACTCCAGCTGTTTCTGGGTCCCCGCGATGTCCTTCGGGTTCTTCAGGAAGTCCTGGAGGATCTTCCACTCGCCCTTCCCGGGCGTTCCGCCGAACGACTGCGGGGCCTGGTCGGACATGTCGAACCGGACGTCGTCACCGGCGTCGATCAGCGCCTGGGCCATCGTGCGCTGCACGTCGTTCGGGTAGGCCTTCAGGTCCAGGCCCTTGTTCGGGGAGATGAACCCGCCCGCCTCGGCCCAGATCCTCGCCGCGTCGGACGAGGCCAGCCAGGTCAGCAGCGCCTGCGCGCCCTTGGTGTCCTTCAGCGCCACCGCCGCGTCGCCGCCGGTCACCACGGGGGATTCCGCGCCGACCGCCGGGAACGGGAACACCTTGGCGTCCGTGCCGATCTTCGCCTCGGTCTGCGCGATGTTGACGGCGACGAAGTCACCCTCGAAGACCATCGCGCCCTTGGGCTGGTCGCCCCCGGTGAAGGTCTGGGTCACCGAGGTCGGGAACTCCGTCTGCAGGGCCCCGTCCGCGCCGCCCGCGATGAGCTCGGGCTTCCCGAACAGCCCGGCCAGCGTGGTCAGCGCGTCCTTCACGGACGGGTCGGTCCACGGGATCTCGTGCTTCGCCAGCTGGTCGTACTTCTCCGGACCCGCCTGGGAGAGATAGACGTTCTCGAACCAGTCGGTCAGGGTCCAGCCGTCCGCGCCGCCCACCGAGACCGGGGTGACGCCGGAGGCGGAGATGGTCTCCGCGGTCGTCAGGAAGTCCTTCCAGGTCTTCGGCTCACTCGCCCCCGCGTTGTCTAAGGCGGCGGCGTTGTACCAGATCAGGGACTTGTTGGCGGCCTTGAAGTACACGGCGTACTGGGTGCCGTCCACCCTGCCGAGCTCCTGCCAGACCTCGGCGTAGTTCTGGCTGAGCTGGGCCCGCGCCTCGGGGCCGACCGGCTTGGCCCACTTCTTCGCGGCCGCCTGCTGGATGGCGCCGACCTGCGGGATCATCGCCACGTCCGGCGGCTGCTTGCCCGCGATCTTCGTGCCCAGGAAGTTGATGATCGGGTCCTGCGCCGGGACGAACGTGACGCTCGCGCCCGTACGCTTCTCGAACTCGTCCAGCACCTTGGTGAAGTTGGCCTGCTCGGGCCCGGTCCAGACCGCAGCGACGGAGATGTTCTCCCCGTCCAGCTTCGGCAGCTCGACCGTGGACGCGCTGTCCGTGCCCTTGCCGGAGCCGTCGTCCGACTTCTTCTTGCCGTCGCCGTCGCCCCCGCAGCCGGTGAGCGCCAGAGCGCCGACCGCCGCGAACACGAGTGCGGCCCTGCGTATCGAGAAGGTTGTGCGCATTCCTGCCCCGTCTCTCCCGTACGCGCCCGGCCATGTGCGCATGCCCGGACCACGTCGTCCGTGCGCACAGTCCTACGCCCGGTGCACGGGCCCCGCAATACCGCCGGAGGGCCCAACGCGTCCATCGTGATCGCCTCGTGACGTCATGTCAGGGCATGTCGGGAGCGCGCGGGGCAGGGGCGGGCCGAGCCGGTGTGCCGCGTCAGGTTCAGGAGTGGGCCGAGCCGGTCGCACGGTCAGGCCGTGAACGGCACAAGTGCCGGCAGCCGCTCGGCGTTCACCGAACGGGCCGCGCGCTCCAGCGCACTGGCGAGCAGCGCCAGGTCCGTCGGCCCGTTGCCCAGCTCCCGGACCGGGCGCCGGGTCGGCGGATCGCCCATCCGCTCCCACTCCAGCGGGACGACGGTGGGGCGCAGCGTCGCCGTACGCGGGATGCGGCCGGTGACCCGGCCTCCCTGGAACGGCGTCACCCGGCCGTCCGGATGCCCCAGCCTGCCCCGGCCGGGAGCCGGTTCGTCCGGGGACGGCGGCAGCACCGGGGCGTCCAGCACGATGCGCAGCCGGGCGCCGCGGGCCAGCTCGGTGTCCTCGGTTCGGTCGGGGCGCGCGGAGGTGGCGACCAGATGCACCCCGAGCCGTCCGCCGTCCCGGGCCACGGCCTCCAGCGCCCGCACCACCGAACCGGCGGCGGGCCGGCCGGGACTGCCGAGCGCCGGGGCGACCAGCGCGTCGAAGTCGTCGGCGAGGACGACGAGCCGGGGCAGCGGAGACGGGCCGGGGTCCGCGGGCCGGGCGGCCGGGCGCAGCCGCAGGGTGCCGCTGGCCGGGGAGTCCAGATCGCCCCGCCGCTCGGCGCCGCTCGGCGGCCGCTGGCCCACGACGCGGGGGGTCTCCTGCTGGGTGTACCGCTCGTGCCAGGCGGCGAAGTCCAGGTCGCCGAGCAGCTCGGCGCGCCGCTTCAGCTCACCGCCCAGGGCCTGCGCGAACTCCCGCATCCGGACCGGGTCGCACGCCACGAGGTGCGTGAAGACATGCGGCAGCTCCGTACAGGGGAGCAGGCCTTCGCCGCGCTCCCCGTGCTCGCCGCCGGAGCCGTCGACGAGCAGGATGCCGAGCCGGTCGGGCCGGGCCGCGGAGGCGAGCGAGGCGGCGACGGCCCGGAGCAGCTCGGTGCGGCCGCTGCCCGGTGGCCCCTCGATCAGCAGGTGCGGGCCCTCGTCGGCGAGGTCGACGCCGAGGGGGCCCAGGGGGCCCGCCCCGAGCACGATGACCGGCCGGCCGGTGTGCACGGCGGGCCGGTCCGCGGCCCCGTCGCCCCGCTCCCCGGCCCCGGAGGCCTGACGCGACCCGGAACGCTGGGCGCCCGGGTAGGGCGTGCGGCCGGAGTCTCGGGTGTCCAACGGTGGGTAGGGCGTCCGGTCCGGGTCGGAGCGGTTGCCCGGATACGGCGTGCGGCCGGAGTCGCGGGTGTCCGGCGGTGGATACGGGGTCCGGTCCGGGTCGGGGGCGCCCGCCGCCGGGTACGGGGTGCGGCCCGAGTCACGGTGCGGGGAGGAGGCCGCGGTGCGCTGGGGCCCGACGCGGGGACCCGCGCTGAGGGTCCGTCCCGAGTTGGGGCTGTCCACCTCCGGGCGGGGCGCGGGAGCCGCCGCGGCCCGGGGCGCCGAGGCACCGGGCTGGGCCTCC
>NZ_NEUE01000092.1 GCF_002910905.1 Streptomyces sp. SM11
AAGGCCGCCGCTGCCGCCCCGGCGCCCGCCGCCGCTCCGGCTGCCGCCAAGGCCGCGCCGAAGCTGGAGGCGTCCCCGCTGCGCGGTCAGACGGTCAAGATGACCCGCATGCGCAAGGTCATCGGCGACAACATGATGAAGGCACTGCACTCGCAGGCCCAGCTGACCTCGGTCGTCGAGGTCGACATCACCAAGCTGATGAAGCTGCGCAACCAGGCGAAGGCCTCCTTCGCCGCCCGTGAGGGCGTCAAGCTGTCCCCGATGCCGTTCTTCGTGAAGGCGGCGGCCCAGGCGCTGAAGGCCCACCCGGTCGTCAACGCCCGGATCAACGAGGACGATGGCACCATCACGTACTTCGACGCGGAGAACATCGGCATCGCCGTGGACGCGGAGAAGGGCCTGATGACTCCGGTCATCAAGGGTGCGGGCGACCTGAACATCGCCGGTATCTCGAAGAAGACCGCCGAGCTCGCGGGCAAGGCGCGCGGTGGCGGCCTGACCCCGGACGACATGTCCGGCGCCACCTTCACCATCAGCAACACCGGTTCGCGCGGTGCGCTGTTCGACACCGTCATCGTGCCGCCGAACCAGGCAGCCATTCTGGGCATCGGCGCCACGGTCCGCCGTCCGGTGGTCATCGACCACCCGGACCTCGGCGAGACCATCGCGGTGCGCGACATGACGTACCTCGCGCTCTCCTACGACCACCGTCTGGTGGACGGCGCGGACGCCGCCCGCTACCTGACCTCGGTCAAGGCGATCCTGGAGGCCGGTGAGTTCGAGGTCGAGCTCGGCCTCTGAACGCTCCGGCTGTAACCAGCCTCACCAGCGGCGCCCCCGTCCGGAACTCATCCGGACGGGGGCGCCGCCGTATTGTCTAAGCACCACGGGCGGCCACTGCCACCGTGATGATGTAGGCAGCACCGGTCTGCCCTGAAGGAGCCCTCCATGACCCCGCCCGTCGTCCACTCGCTGCGCGAACAGATCCGCGAGCACATCGTGGAGGGGATCGTCAGCGGGCGCTGGAAGCCGGGTGAGCGGATCGTGGAGCGCCGCATCGCCACCGAGCTGGAGGTCAGCCAGACGCCCGTGCGCGAGGCGCTGCGCGAGCTGGAGACGCTCCGGCTGATCGAGTCGGCCCCCAACAAGGGCGTCCGGGTCCGCAACCTCACCGCGGCCGACCTGGAGGAGAGCTACCCGGTCCGGGCCGGCCTGGAGCAGATCGCGGCGGAGCTGGCGGCTCCCCGGCTCGGCCAGGACTGCTCGGCGCTGGCTCCGCACGTGGCCGCCCTGTACGAGGCGGACCGGCTGGCCGACGGTGAGGCCCAGGTGCGGCACACGGTCGGCTTCCACCGGGAGCTGGTGCGGGCCGCCGGGAACGCGGTGCTGCTGCACACCTGGGAGGGGCTGGGCATCGAGGTGTTCACGGCCCTGTCGATCCGCTGGCTGGGCACGGTGCAGAAGTCGTACGCCGAGGAGCACCAGGCGCTCATCGAGGCGTTCCTCGCCGAGGACCCGCAGATCGGGGCCCTGGTGAAGGCGCATGTGCTGGGCTGCGCGCCCCGCGCGTAAGCCCGCGCGCGAGGCTTCACGACCGCCCGATCATCTGGCGCCCGGCCTGCTCTTCCGTGCAGGTCAGCGCCCATTTTGCGCACTATTCCGCGTCACTCCGTGCCCCGTTTCGAGGCACCCCATGCCACTTTTCTTCGTATCGAGAAGTTTTGCCTTCAATCCTTTGATCGATCATCGATCAGCGCCTTACAGTTCATCCGCGGGCCCACCGGCCCCATCGCCCTGTCCTGCCAGTCAGGGCCTTCTCCACCCCCCTCCTCTCCGGAAGGCGGCGATCATGACCGACCCCGTAGGAAAGCTTCCGAGCGAGCTCGACCAGCTCCCGGACCGTGACCCCGAGGAGACCGCCGAATGGGCGGCCTCCCTGGACGCCGTCACCCAGGCCGCCGGCCCGCACCGTGCCGCGTACCTGATGCGCCGCTCGCTGCAGCACGCCGAGGGCGCCGGTCTCGCGCTGCCCAAGCTGCTGGAGACCGATTACGTCAACTCCATCCCGACCGCCGCCGAGCCCGCGTTCGACGGCGACCTGGAGATGGAGTCGAGGATCACCGCGTGGAACCGCTGGAACGCGGCCGCGATGGTCACCCGGGGCGCCCGGTACGGGGTCGGCGGCCACATCGCCACCTTCGCCTCGGCGGCCTGGCTCTACGAAACCGGCTTCAACCACTTCTTCCGCGGCAAGGAAGGGGACGGCAGCGGCGACCAGCTCTACATCCAGGGCCACGCCTCCCCCGGCATCTACGCCCGCGCCTTCCTCGACGGCCGGCTGAGCGAGCAGCAGCTCGACAACTTCCGCCAGGAGTCGGGCGGCGACGGTCTGCCCTCCTACCCGCACCCGCGGCGGCTGCCCTGGCTGTGGGAGTTCCCCACCGTGTCGATGGGCCTCGGCCCGCTCTCGGCCATCTATCAGGCGCGCTTCAACCGCTATCTGGCCAACCGCAACATCAAGGACACCGCGAACTCGCACGTCTGGGCCTTCCTGGGCGACGGCGAGATGGACGAGCCCGAGTCGACCGCGGCCCTCGCGCTGGCGTCCCGTGAGCAGCTCGACAACCTGACGTTCGTCATCAACTGCAACCTGCAGCGCCTCGACGGCCCGGTCCGCGCCAACTTCCGCGTGGTCCAGGAGCTGGAGGCGCAGTTCCGCGGGGCCGGCTGGAACGTCGTCAAGACGCTCTGGGGCAACGCCTGGGACGAGCTGTTCCAGCTGGACACCACGGGCGCGCTGCTGCGCCGCCTGCGCGAGGTCCCGGACGCGCAGTTCCAGACGTACGCCACCCGCGACGTCGCCTACATCCGCGAGCACTTCTTCGGTACCGAGCCCGCGCTCGCCGAGCTGGCGAAGCTGCTCACCGACGCCAAGATCGCCGAGTGTTTCTACACCTCGCGCGGCGGCCACGAGGCCCGCAAGGTGTACGCGGCCTACCGAGCGGCGGTCGAGCACAAGGGCGCGCCGACCGTGATCCTGGCCCAGACGGTCAAGGGCTACACGCTCGGCAAGGGCTTCGAGTCCAAGAACGCCAACCACCAGATGAAGAAGCTGTCGATCGACGAGTTCAAGGGCATGCGCGAGCTGCTCGGCCTCCCGATCCCCGACAGCGCCTTCGAGGACGGTCTCGTCCCCTACGGCCACCCCGGCGCCGACTCCCCCGAGGTCCGCTACCTCCAGGAGCGCCGTGCCGCCCTCGGCGGCCCCGCCCCCGCCCGCCGGGTGCACGCGGTGGCGCTTCCGCAGCCCGAGGAGCGCGCGTTCAAGGCCCTGTACAAGGGGTCCGGCAAGCAGGAGATGGCCACCACCATGGCGTTCGTCCGCCTGGTGAAGGACCTGATGCGGGACAAGGAGTCCGGCAAGCGCTGGGTGCCGATCGTCCCGGACGAGGCCCGTACCTTCGGTATGGAGTCGCTCTTCCCGTCCGCCGGTATCTACTCGCCGCTGGGCCAGACGTACGACCCGGTCGACCGCGACCAGCTGATGTACTACAAGGAAGCCAAGGACGGCCAGATCCTCAACGAGGGGATCACCGAGGCCGGGGCCATGGCCGACTTCATCGCCGCCGCCACGTCGTACGCGACGCACGGCGAGACGATGATCCCGTTCTACATCTTCTACTCGATGTTCGGCTGGCAGCGGACCGGCGACCAGATGTGGCAGCTCGCCGACCAGCTCGGCAAGGGCTTCATCGTCGGCGCGACGGCCGGCCGTACCACCCTGACGGGTGAGGGCCTCCAGCACGCGGACGGCCACTCCCACCTGATCGCGGCCACCAACCCGGCCTCGCTCAACTACGACCCGGCGTTCGCGTACGAGGTCGCGGTGATCGTCAAGGACGGTCTGCGCCGGATGTACGGCCCCGAGGCCGAGAACGTCTTCTACTACCTGACGGTCTACAACGAGCCGAAGCCCCAGCCCGCGATGCCCGAGGGCGTCGAGGAGGGCATCATCAAGGGCCTGTACCGCTTCAAGGAGGGCACGCCCGCGCAGGCGGACGCGCCGCGCATCCAGCTGCTCTCCTCCGGAACGGCCATCCACTGGGCCCTGGAGGCCCAGGAACTGCTCGCCGCCGACTGGGGTGTCACGGCCGACGTCTGGTCCGCCACCTCGTGGGGCGAGCTGCGCCGCGACGCGCTGGAGGCCGACGAGGCGCTGCTCCGCGGTGAGGTGCGGGTCCCGTACGTGACCCAGGCGCTCTCCGGTGCGCCGGGCCCGGTGCTCGCGGTCAGCGACTGGATGCGCCAGGTCCCGGACCAGATCAGCCAGTGGGTGGAGCAGGACTGGTCCTCGCTCGGCACGGACGGCTTCGGCCTCTCCGACACCCGCGCCGCGGCCCGCCGCCACTTCGGCGTCGACGCCCAGTCGATCGTGGTCGCCTCGCTGGCCCAGCTGGTCAGGCGCGGCGAGGTCCCGGCCTCGGCGGTCAAGGAGGCCCGGGAGCGCTACGGGCTCTGAGCCCACTCCCTCCTGCTGGTCCGGCCCCCGGTCACCGGGGCGGACGCGTCCGACAACGCGTCCGCCCCGGCGGCCGGGGGTTTCGGCATCGACGGCCTTCCGGTTTCGCTGCCGCCACAATGGGCCCATGCGTGCTGCCCGGCTGATCAAGATGGTGCTGCTCCTGCAGGCCCGGCCCGCGATGACCGCCGCCGAGCTGGCGGCCGAGCTGGAGGTGTCGGAGCGTACGGTCACCCGGGACGCGCAGGCACTCTCGGACGCGGGCGTCCCGGTGTACGCGGAGCGCGGCCGGGCCGGCGGCTACCGGCTCGTCGGCGGCTACCGCACCCGGCTGACCGGCCTCGCCCGGGACGAGGCCGAGGCGCTCTTCCTCTCCGGGCTGCCCGCCGCGCTGCGCGAGATGGGTCTTCAGGACGCGGCGTCGGCCGCCCGCCTCAAGGTGTCGGCGGCGCTGCTGCCCTCCCTGCGCGACGCCTCCTCCTCCGCCGCCCGGCGCTTCCATCTGGACGCGCCCTCCTGGTACCACGAGCCGGAGACCCCGAAACTGCTGCCCGCGATCGCCGACGCGGTCTGGGACGACCGGCTGCTGCGGGCCCGCTACCGCAGGGGCGGGGGCCGCGAGGCGGGCGACGAGGGTACGGAGGTGGCGCGGGAGCTCGCTCCGTACGGTCTCGTCCTCAAGGCCGGGGTCTGGTACCTGTGCGCCAGGGCGGGCGACGACTTCCGGGTCTACCGGATCGACCGCTTCACCGCCGTGGAGGCCGCCGAGGAGCGCTTCGAGCGGGACGAGACCTTCGACCTGCCCGGGTTCTGGGAGGAGCGGGCCGCCGGGTTCGCCCGGTCCCTGCTGCGTACGGAGGTGACCGTACGGGTGTCCGGGCGCGGGGCGCGGATGCTCGCGTACACCGTGGACCGGGCGGCGGCCGCGGCGGCGCTCGCGGATACCTCCGAGCCCGGCCCGGACGGGTGGCGCACCCTCACGCTGCCGGTGGAGTCACTGGACGTGGCCTACGGCCAGCTGCTGGCGCTGGGACCCGAGTTGGAGGTCCTGGCGCCCGGGTCGCTGCGGGCCCGGTTCGCGGACGCCGCCGAACGCCTGCGCGAGATGTATCGCTGAAAGGCTTCAATTCGGTGTCTGCGCGTGCGGGAGCACCCGGCAGGCTGGATGCTGGACCCGTGATGGACGAAACGGAATTCTGGGAGATCATCGACAGCACCCGAGAGGCCGCCGAGGGCGACCCCGAGGACCACGCCGACCTGCTGGTGGAACGGCTGGTGCAGCTCGATCCCGATTCCGTGCTGGACTTCGCCCGGCACTTCGAGGCCCGCTACAACCGGGCCTACCACTGGGACCTCTGGGGCGCGGCGGCCGTGCTGCTGGGCGGGGCGAGCGACGACGCGTTCGACTACTTCCGCTGCTGGCTGATCGGCCAGGGCCGGGAGGTCTTCGAGGGCGCGCTGCACGACCCGGACAGCCTGGCGGAGCTGCTGGAGGACTTCGACGAGGAGATCGATGGGGACGGCGAGGAGCTGGGCTACGCGGCCGACGAGGCGTACGAACAGCTCACCGGGGTGGTCGCGCCGTATCTGGGGCTGCCGCCGCAGGCCGCCGAGCCGCTGGGCACCCCGGTCGACTTCGAGGACGAGGGGGCGCTCGCCGCCCGCTTCCCCGAGCTGTGGAACCGCTTCGGGCCCCGGTGACCTCCGGCGCTCAGGCGGGGCCGAGCGAGCGGCCCATGCAGACGTCGTCGACGTAACGCCCGTTCAGGAAGAACTCCCCGGACAGCACCCCTTCGACGGTGAAGCCCTCGGAGGCGTACAGCGCGCGGGCGGGTTCGTTGTGCCCGAGCACCCGCAGCGTGATCCGGTTGGCGCCCTGGCGGCGGGCCTCGGCGAAGGCGGCCCGCAGCAGGGTCCGCCCCACACCGGCGCCGCGCGCCCAGGTCGCCACGGCGAGGCCCTGTATCTGGCGCACATGGGCGTTGGAGGCGAGCGGGGTGGGCGGGACGAGACGGATGTACCCGGCGATCCGGGGGGTATCGCCCTCCGCCTCCACCACGAGGAAGTCCTCCGGCGGGTTCCGCTCCCCGAAGAAGGGGTCGTACGGGGGCACGGGCTTCGGCAGGACCGCGTGCAGCGTCGACCAGGTGGACCGGTCGAGCTCGGCGAGCCCGTCGTCGTCGGCGGGCACGGCGGGGCGGACGGGGCGGAGGGTGAGTGCGGCCATGGGGTCACTGTGCCACGCGGTGTTCCCGGTGTTCGAGGCATCTCATGGGGCAGGATGAGCCCATGCCGACTTCCCGTATCGCCGTCAGCGGATCATCCGGACTCATCGGAGCGGAGCTGGTGCGCTCGCTGCGCGCCGACGGGCACGAGGTGGCCCGCCTGGTGCGCCGCCCCGCCAGAACCGGCGACGAGGTCGAGTGGGACCCCGAGCGGGGTTACGTGGACGTGGCCGGGCTCGTCGGCTGCGACGCCGTCGTGCACCTGGCCGGGGCCGGGGTGGGCGACCACCGCTGGACCGACGCCTACAAGCGGGAGATCCGGGACAGCCGGGTCCTGGGAACCGCCGCCGTCGCCGAGGCCGTCGCCTCGCTCGACACGCCGCCCCGCGTCCTGCTCTCCGGGTCCGCCATCGGCTTCTACGGCGACACCGGGGACCAGCCGGTGGACGAGAGCGCGCCGCCCGGTGACGGGTTCCTGCCCTCGGTCTGCGAGGAGTGGGAGGCGGCCACCGCCGCCGCCGAGGAGGCGGGCATCCGCACGGTGCACGCCCGGACCGGGCTGGTCGTCGGCCGCGAGGGCGGGGCCTGGGGGCGGCTCTTCCCGCTGTTCAGGGCGGGGCTGGGCGGGCGGCTCGGCAACGGCCGCCAGTACTGGAGCTTCATCGCGCTGCACGACCACGTCGCGGCGCTGCGTCACCTCCTGGACACCGAGTCGCTGACCGGCCCGGTGAACCTGACCGGCCCGAAGCCGGTCACCAACGCCGAGGTGACCGCCGCGATGGGCCGGGTGCTGCGTCGCCCGACGCTGTTCCCCGCGCCGGCGCCCGCGCTGCGACTGGTGCTCGGGGAGTTCGCGGAGGACGTACTGGGCAGCCAGCGGGTGATCCCGGCGAAGCT
Organism: Streptomyces sp. SM11; assembly: GCF_002910905.1. Lineage (GTDB taxonomy): Bacteria > Actinomycetota > Actinomycetes > Streptomycetales > Streptomycetaceae > Streptomyces. Next base: position 7,642 of record NZ_NEUE01000092.1, read on the forward strand.
GCTGGACTCCGGCTTCTCGTTCGCCTTCCCCGGCATCGACGGGGCGATCCGCGCGGCGCTGCGGTGAGCGGGCAGCCCCGAGGGCCCCGGCTGCTCCGGGCAGGACGCGGGGAAACCGGTCCGCGCGCCCCCTTCGCGCCCCGTCCGGTTCGGCGTGTGCGACCCCGTGCCCCGGTGCTCCCCGGCACGCGCGTCTGACCCAGTATCAGCCATCCTCTTAGCCTCGATGCGAACTCCGGCATTCCGGGGGCCTGTTGGGGGCAAGAGCCTCCCACCAGTCGCACCGACTCGGGGAGGGGCACGTGCGCAGCACGGCACACCACGCAGACGTGGTCATCATCGGGGCCGGAATCGCCGGCCTGTCAGCGGCCCACCTGCTCATCGGGGCGGGGCTCGGCGTCAGCGTTCTGGAGGCCGCGCCCCGGGTGGGCGGCCGGCTCGCCACCGACGAGATGGACGGGTTCCGGCTCGACCGGCTCGGTCCACTTCTCTCCGCCGGCTGGCCCGAGCTGACCGGCACCCCGGGGCTCGGCGTCCCGGAGCTGCGGGAGTTCTCGCCGGGCGTCCTGGTCCACAGCGAGGGCCGCCGCCATCTCACCGGCGACATACGGAGCGCGAGGGGCGCACTCAAGGCAGCACGCACCCGATCCAGCGCTCCCTGGGCCCACCGCGCTCCCCGCGCTCCCCGGGCTTCCTTGACGACGCAGGGCGCGTACGGGCACGAGCACCCCGCCCCGGCGCGCGGCGGCCGGGGCGGGGTGGTGACCGGGGCGATCGACCGGGCCCGGCTGGGCGCGGCGCTGTCCCGGCTGGCGGCCACCCCTCCGGCCCGGCTGCTGGCCCGCCCGGAGCGGACGGTCGCCGACGCGCTGGCCGGAGTCGGGCTGCCCGCCCGTACGGTGGACGGCGTGCTGCGCCCCCTCCTCATCGCGCTGCTCAGCGATCCCTCCCTCACCACGTCGAGCCGGTGCGCCGATCTCGCGCTGCGGGACTACGCGCGCGGCGGGCTGTGCGTACCGGCGGGCGGTTCGTCCGCGCTGCCGGAGCTGCTGGCGGCCTCGCTGCCGCCGGGGACGGTGCGTACGGGCGTCCATGTGACGGCCGCGGACATCACCTCCGTACGCACCAAGGAGCACGGTGAACTGGGGTGCCGCTCCCTGCTGCTGGCAACCGGCGCGGGGGCGGCGGCCGAGCTGCTGCCCGGTCTGCGGGTGCCGTCCTTCCACCCGGTGACGGTCCTTCACCACACCACGCCCGTCCCGCCGCCGACAGGCAGGTCGCTGGTGCTGGACGGTGACCGGTCGGGCCCGGTGGCGTACACCGCGGTGATGAGCGAGGTCGATCCCTCGCGGGCGCCGGAGGGCCGGGCGCTGATCACCTCGACGGTGCTCGGCACCCCGCCGCCGGACCTGGACCGCTCGGTGCGGGCGCAGCTGGCCGGGCTGTACGGCGTACCGACGGACGGCTGGGAGCTGCTGGCGGCCCATCACGACCCGGAGGCGGTGCCCGCGATGGCGGCTCCGCACGATCCGCGTCGGCCGGTGCGGGTGCTGGCCGGGCTGTACGTGTGCGGCGACCACCGCGACACGAGCTCGGTCCGGGGCGCGCTGCACTCGGGCCGCCGGGCCGCGGAGGCGATCCTCACCGACCTGGCCGTCCCGGGTGCGCACGAGGGGAGCCCACGGCTGCCGAAGGCGGCCTGAGCCACCCCGGCCGGGTCAGCCGAAGGCGGCGACCCGGTCGCGGTAGCCGCGTACGGCGACCGCGTCCCGGTAGGGCTCCAGGCTGCGCTCGAAGGCGCGTACGTACTCGGTGGCGCGCACCGAGCGCATCTCGGCCGCCTGCTGGGCCGCCTCCGCGCCCAGCAGGCAGGCCTGGTCCAGCTCGCCCAGGCCCAGCCGGGCCGAGGCGAGGACCACCCGGCAGAACAGCCTGCTGCGGGCGTACGCCGGGGCGCGCAGCGCGAGCGACCGCTCGGCGTGCTGGGCGGCGGCCTGGTACTGCTGGAGGTCGCGGTGGCAGTGGCTCAGCTCGTCGGCGAGCTGCGCCTCGTCGAAGGTGCGGGCCCAGTGCGGCACCTCGTCGCCGGGGCGGGCGGCCTCCAGGGCGTGTTCGGCCCGGGTCAGGGCGGCGGTGCAGGAGCGCGCCTCGCCGAGCACACCGTGCCCGCGCGCCTCGACCGCGTGCAGCAGCGCCTGGACGAGGGGCGGGGCGGACGAGCCGACACCCTGCTGGGCCACGCGGGCGAGCTGGACGGCTTCCCTGCCGTGCCCGAGGTAGACCGCCTGCCGGCTCATCGTGATCAGCACGTAGGCGCCGTAGCCGCGGTCCCCGGCGGCCTGGGCGAGCCGCAGCGCCTGGACGAAGTACCGCTGGGCCAGGCCGTGGGCGGCGATGTCGTACGAGGTCCAGCCGGCCAGCCGGGTCAGGTCGGCGACGGCGGCGAACAGCCTCCGTCCGGTGGCCTCGCCGTACGTGCCCCGGAGCATCGGCTCTGCCTCGTGCTCCAGATACCGCACGAGGGCCTGCCGGGCGTGGCCGCCGCCGTACGCGTGGTCGAGGGTGCGGAAGAGCTCGCCGACCGAGCGC
>NZ_NEUE01000093.1 GCF_002910905.1 Streptomyces sp. SM11
GGCAGCCCTCGGCCGCCGCGGCCAGGTCGTCCGCCCCGGCCAGCAGGGCCGCGAGGAATCCGCCGTTGAACGCGTCGCCCGCCCCCGTCGAGTCGACCGGCTCGCGCACCGGCGGGGCGGGAACGCGGCCGATGACCTCGCCCCCGGCGGCCACCACGGCTCCCCGCGCGCCCAGGGTGACGACGACGCGCGGGAACCACCGGCTCAGCTCGGCCGCCGCCGGCTCCGGTCCGGGCAGCCCGGTGAGGAGCCGGGCCTCGTCCGCGTTCGGCAGCAGCAGCTCCGCCCCCTCCGCGAACTCCAGGAACCGCTTCGACCCCAGCTCGCCGAGGAACCCGGCCGACGCCGGATCCACGCTCACCGGAACGCCCCGCTCCACGGCGGTCCGCAGGGCGAGGAGGGCGGCGGCCCGGCTCGTCGCGGCGAACAGGAGATAGCCGGAGAGATGCAGCCGCCCGACACCGTCGAGCATCGACGGCGCGAAGTCCTCGGCGGCCAGCCGCAGCACCGCCCCGCCGTCGGTCAGGAACGTGCGCTCGGCCGCCGCGTCGACCAGGGCGATGACGGTCGCCGTCGGAAGCTCGTCGTCCACCGCCAGGAACGCCCGTACCCCCGCCCGCTCCAGCGCCTGACAGTGCCAGTCGGCGGACTCCGCCCCGACTCTGGCCAGCAGTCGGGCGTCCAGGCAGCCCGAACGCACCGCCCAACAGGCGACGTTGGCCCCCGCGCCGCCCGGCACGGTGCGGATCCGGGCCGCGGTGTCCGTGCCGTGAGCGAGCGCCGGTCCGTACCGCGCCACCACGTCCGTGACCACGTCACCCACCACCAACAGCCCACCGCCCGCCGCCCGGCGGTTCACCGGGCGCGGGTCGCCGCGACGGCGATCCGCGCCGCCAGAGCCACGTTTCCGCGTATGGCCGCGAGGTTCGCCTCCAGCGACGCGCCCCCGGTCCGCCGCATCAGCTGGTCCAGCAGGAACGGCGTGACGCCCTGCCCCGAGATCCCCCGCTCCCGGCACGCGTCCAGCGCCTCCGCCAGCACCCGGTCGTGCAGCGCCGGATCCAACTGGTCCTTTTCCGGTACGGGGTTGGCGACGATCAGCGCGGCCGCCGGGCCGCCCAGCGCCTCCTTCGCCCGGATCACCTCCACCACCTGTTCGGGGCTGTGCACCGTCCAGTCGACCGGTTCGCCGGAGCTGCTCAGGTAGAAGCCGGGAAAGTGCTCCGTGCCGTAGCCGACGATGCCGACGCCGAGGGTCTCCAGCCGCTGGAGGGTCGCCGGGACGTCGAGGATCGACTTCACTCCCGCGCAGACCACGGTGATCCCGGTGCGGGCGAGCAGCCGCAGATCGGCCGACTCGTCCTGGTCGTCGGCCCATCCCCGGTGCACGCCGCCGAGACCGCCCGTCGCGAAGACGCCGACGCCCGCCCGCGCCGCCAGGAACGCCGTCGCGGACACCGTCGTCGCCCCGCTCGCCCCGGAGGCGAGCGCCGGGGCGAGATCGCGGTGCCCCAGCTTGCGTACCGCCGGATCACCGGCGACCCGCTCCAACTGCTCCTCGCTCAGGCCGACATGGGCCCGCCCGTCCAGAACGGCGACGGTGGCGGGGACAGCGCCGGCGGACCGGACGAGCCCCTCCAGCTCCAGGGCCACGGAGAGGTTGCGGGGGCGCGGCAGGCCGTGCGCGATGATCGTCGACTCCAGCGCCACGACGGGCAGACCGGCGCTCAGGGCGGTGCGTACCTCCGCCGGAAGCACCGGCTCGTAGGGTCCTGGTGAGTTATGAGGCATGCCCCCATCCCTGTCGCGGGCGGGAGGGGTGCAAACCATGGATGGGCGTCCTGTGGTGGGTCCTGGCCGCGGTGTGGCCGGAAGCGGTCGCTAAGGTGACCGGCCATGACGACAAACGACCAGGTCCCCGCCTCCTTCGCCGTACACATCCCGGACGCCGAGCTCGTTCCGGAACCTCTCGATCCGGCGCAGATCGTCTCGGGCGATCCCGTGGTGACGGGCAAGGTGCTGTGGGAATCGGCCGACGGCCGGCAGATCCGGGGGATCTGGCAGATCACGCCCGGCGTGGTCACCGACACCGAGGCGAACGAGCTGTTCGTGGTCGTCAGCGGCCGGGCGACGGTCGCGGTCGATGGCGGGGCGACGCTGGAGATCGGCCCGGGGGACGCCTGCGTCCTGCGCGAGGGTGACCGGACGACCTGGACCGTCCACGAGACGCTTCGCAAGGCGTACCACATCAGCCTCTGACGGCTGTTGCCGCTGCTGTGATTCCGGCTGTGGTGGTGGCGGTGGTGGCGGTGGATGCGGCCGCGGTCCGGCGGCGCGTCAGCCGCCCGCCACTCCCGGCCGCCGCAGGTCCCGGCGCAGGGCGAGCGCGGCGACCGGCAGCAGCAGAGCGGCGCCGATCGCGTTCAGGAGGCCGTACCCCCACTGGGCGACGATCACCCCGGCCGCCGCCCCGCCGACCCCCGCCGCCGCGTTCATCGTCAGGTCCGACAGCCCCTGCACCGCCGCCTGGGCGGACTGCGGCACCGCGTCGGTGAGCAGAGCCGAACCGGCGATCATCCCCGCCGACCAGCCGAGGCCCAGCACGAACAGGCCCACGGCGGTCTGGCCGTGCCGGGGCCCGGCGGTGCCCGCGAGCAGCGCGGCGAGGCTCAGCAGTCCGACGGCCAGGCCGATCACGGCCAGTCGGCCGAACCGGTCGGCCAGCCACCCCATCACCGGGGAGAACGCGTACATGCCGGCGATGTGTCCGCTGATGACGAGTCCGATCAGCTGGAGACCGGCGCCGTGCCGTCCCAGGTCGACCGGGGTCATGACCATGATCGACACCATGGCGGTGTGCGACACGGTGACCGTCACCAGGGCCAGCCGCGCCATCGGCGACTCCCGCACCGCATCGATCCCGACACGCAGGGGCCGCTTCGGCGGTCCCGCCGGTCCCGCCAGGCCCTCCGGGGCCAGGGCGCGGGCGGTGAGGAGCGGATCCGGGCGCAGCGCGAGCGCCACGACGAGCCCGGCGAGCAGGAACACGGCGGCCGAGCACAGAAACGGCCCGGCCGCCTCGGGCACCGGCGTACCGCGGAACAGCCGGCTCGCCGGGGCCGAGATGTTGGGCCCCAGCACCGAGCCGATCGTGGTGGCCCAGACGACGGTGGAGATCGCCCGCCCCCGTCGCTCCGGCCCCACCAGGTCGGCCGCCGCGAACCGGGCCTGGAGACCGGCCAGGGACCCCGCGCCGAACGCCGCCATGCCGAGCAGCAGCAGCGGGAAGCTGGGCAGCACGGTGGCGAGGACCACCAGACCACCGCCCAGCGCACCGATCAGATAGGCGAGCACCAGGCCGGACCGACGGCCCCGGGAGGTCATCAGGGCGGCCAGCGGCAGCGACAGCAGCGCCGTGCCGACGACGGACGCGGTCGGCGCGAGCCCGGACAGCGCCTCGGATCCGCTCACCTCGGCGGCCAGCATCGGGGCCAGGGCGATGCCGATGGCCACACCGAGGCCGCCGAGTATCTGGCTGACGACGAGCACGGCCGACGTCCGGCGCTGGAGAGCGGGCAGCCCGGCGGCCGTGAACTGGGGGAGGGAGGGAGGTGGCGTCACCGGCGCAGTGTGCCACCGCTCGGCCGCCGCCGTGCATCCGGGCGGGTGAACGCATCCCGGCGGTGTCCGGCCGGACGCTCGCCAGGGATGCCGGGCACCCCGTGGGCGCTTCCCAGGAGTGCCCGGCAGGATCGACAGGCCCCAGTAGCTCCTTCCCCGAGCTCTCAGCTCCGTTCGAGCGGGGGAGGCCGCGTCCGAGACCATTGCTGCGCCGTGCGATCGCACGCATCCAGCGCCGTGCGATCGCGCACGCACCATGCGCCGCCGGCCGCCCTTCGGGCGACGACGGCAGTTCGACGACAGGCCCTAGAACAGCGGCTGCGGCAGGACCCCCTCCAGCGCCAGCAGCTGCCGCTTGGTCTCCGTACCGCCGCCGAACCCGCCCAGGCCGCCGTCGCTCTCCACCACCCGGTGGCACGGCACCACCACCGGCAGCGGGTTGGCCCCCATGGCCGCCCCCACCGCCTGCGCTCCCTCCGGCCGGCCGACCCGCGCGGCCAGCTCTCCGTACCCGACGACCGTCCCGTAGGGCACCCCGGACGCCAGCTCGCGGAGCACCTCACGGTGGAACCCCGAGGCCAGCGACCAGTCCAGATCGAGGTCGAAGTCCTGCCGCTCGCCCGCGAAATACGCCGCGAGCCGGCGTATGGGCTCGGCGAGCCGCGTCGAGCCGGGCGCCTCCACCGGCTCCGAGCCGAACCGGGCCCGCAACCGGTCGAGCATCGCGTCCCGTATGTCGGGGCGGGCGTGGAAGGACACGCTCACCAGACCGGCCCCGGTGGCGGCGAGCAGCAGCGGGCCGATGCCGCTGTCCACGACGGACCACTCGACGGCCGGCTCGCCGCCGGTCCCGTAGTTGTTCATGCCGACCACGGTACGACCGGCCACTGACAGCGGCGGTCCCGTCGGCGGCAGACCGACGGGACCGACCCCGGTGCGTCAGCTCGTCGCGTCGCGCACCACGTCGGGGAAGTTGGTGATGATGCCGTCGACCCCGTAGTCGCGGGCCTTCACCGCGTCCGCCGCCTTGTTGACCGTCCACGTGTTCACCCGCAGACGCTTGCCGTGCGGGCCCTTGAGCCGCTGGACGGCCGCCACGTAGTCGGCGCCGATCGTCGCGTACGAGGGGTTGATCTGATCGGTGAACGCCGCGTACGAGGGCAGGTCGGCCACCGCCGGGGTGCCCAGGAAGCCGGTCGTGATGTCGGGGCGCAGGGCGTGCACCTTCCGCACGCTGTCGGCGCCGAAGCTCTGGATGACCAGCCGGTTCCGTACGTGGGAGCGGTCCAGCCACCCCGACCGCCCCAGTACCCGGATGATGTCCCGCTCGATGCCCGGGTAGGTCGCCGGGCTCTTGATCTCCAGGAGCAGCTTCTGCCGGTTGCGCTCCAGGCGGTGCAGGAACTGGGTGAGCGTCGGCACCCCGGCCCCGGTGAACTGCGTTCCGAACCAGCTGCCCGCGTCGAGCTTCGCCAGCTCCGCCGCGGTGAAGTCCTTGACCGCCCACGGCGCCCGGTCGGGGAAGACCTGCTCGACGTCCGTCGTGCGCTTCAGGCTGGTGTCGTGCAGCACGACGAGCTCGCCGTCGCGGGTGCGGTGGACGTCGTTCTCGACCCAGTCGATGCCGAGGGCGTCCGCGGCGTCGGCGGCGGCGAGGGTGTTCTCCGGCGCGTAGCCCGATGCCCCCCGGTGGGCCACGACGACCGGGGCCGTCTGCCGCTCCGGAGCCTCGGGCCGGTCGGCGGGAAGCAGCAGGGCGCCGGCGCCGAGCAGGGCGGCGGCCGTGGTGGAGGCGGTTGCGGTGCGGACGAACACGGGGACTCCTCACGTCGGGAGTGTGCGGATACGCAGAGAGTGACAGCGGCCCGCCAACCCCCGGCGGGGCTGCGATGGCCGCGGAATGAACGGAACCTTCGGTCCCGGGGGACCACCGCCGGCCCGGCACGACGTCGTGCCGATAAAATGTGCTTTCTTTGTCTGCCTGCCGGGACTCGCCCCTTGGGGACCCTCCTCGACCCCGGGCTTTCTCGAAGGGCGTGTGCGCATGCAGGGAACAGTCGACGGTTTCACCTACGGCCTGGTGACTCCGGTCGCGGCATTCCTCATGGCCGCGCTGGGAGCCGCCCTCGGGCTCCGCTGCACCACCCGGTCCCTCCACACCGCACGCTCCCACGGGGCCGGCTGGCTGGCGCTGGGCTCGCTGTCCATCGGCTCCGGGGTGTGGACCATGCACTTCGTCGCGATGACGGGCTTCACCGTCCAGGAGTCTCCGATCTCCTACGACAAGCCCCTCACCTTCGCCGGCCTGGCCGTGGCCGTGGTGATGGTCGGCATCGGCATCTTCATTGTCGGGTACCGGGGCGCGACCCGCATGGCGTTGATCACGGGCGGCACCATCACCGGTCTCGGTATCGCCTCCATGCACTATCTCGGCATGGCGGGCATGCGCATGGACGCGCGGTTCGCGTACGACACGCCCCTCGTCGTCCTCTCGGTGCTGATCGCCGGGTGCGCCGCCACGGGCGCGCTGTGGGCGGCCGTCGCCCTCCGGGGAGCCCTCGCCGGTTTCGGCGCGAGCATCCTGATGGCCGTCGCGGTGACCGGGATGCACTACACCGGCATGGCCGCGCTCGACGTGCACCTGCATCTGCCGTCCACCCTGTCGGCCGACCTGCCCGGCGACCGGCCCACGGAGATGATCGGCCCGATGCTGGTCGGCCCCGCCGGTTTCCTGCTCATCGCCGCCGTGGTGCTGATGTTCGACCCGAGGGCGGTGACGGGCGAACCCCGCCCGGACCCGCGGGTCGGGGGGCGCCCGCGGAGCACCACCCGCGAGGGGGCGGGAGGGTCCCGGTACCGCTGATCCGGGGCCGTTGTCAGTGGTGAGCCGTACGGTGGTTGCATGCGGCCCGTTTCCAAGATCGAACGTTCGGTGGCGCCCTTCGAGGTCGTCAGTCCCTACCAGCCCAGCGGCGACCAGCCGGCGGCCATCGCCGAGCTGGAACGGCGTATCCGCGCCGATGAGAAGGACGTCGTCCTGCTCGGCGCGACCGGCACCGGTAAGTCGGCGACCACTGCCTGGATGATCGAGAAGCTGCAGCGTCCCACCCTGGTGATGGCGCCGAACAAGACCCTCGCCGCCCAACTGGCCAACGAGTTCCGTGAGCTCCTCCCGAACAACGCGGTGGAGTATTTCGTCTCGTACTACGACTACTACCAGCCCGAGGCGTACGTCCCGCAGTCGGACACGTACATCGAGAAGGACTCCTCCATCAACGAGGAGGTCGAGCGGCTGCGCCATTCGGCGACGAATTCGCTGCTCACCCGGCGCGACGTCGTTGTGGTCGCCTCCGTCTCCTGCATCTACGGCCTCGGCACGCCCCAGGAGTACGTGGACCGCATGGTCCGGCTCAAGGTCGGCGAGGAGATCGACCGCGACCAGCTGCTGCGCCGCTTCGTCGAGATGCAGTACAGCCGCAACGACCTGGCGTTCACCCGCGGCACCTTCCGGGTCCGGGGCGACACCATCGAGATCTTCCCGGTCTACGAGGAGCTCGCCGTCCGCATCGAGATGTTCGGCGACGAGATCGAGGCCCTGTCCACGCTCCACCCGCTGACCGGCGAGATCATCAGCGAGGACCCCATGGTCCACGTCTTCCCCGCCAGCCACTATGTCGCCGGGCCCGAGCGCTTGGAGAAGGCCGTCGGCGGCATCGAGCAGGAGCTGGAGCAGCGCCTGGCCGAGCTGGACAAGCAGGGCAAGATGCTGGAGGCCCAGCGACTGCGCATGCGCACCACGTACGACATCGAGATGCTCCGACAGATCGGCACCTGCTCCGGCGTCGAGAACTACTCGATGCACTTCGACGACCGTGCGCCCGGCACCGCCCCCAACACCCTCCTCGACTACTTCCCGGACGACTTCCTCCTCGTCCTGGACGAGTCCCACGTCACGGTCCCGCAGATCGGCGCGATGTACGAGGGGGACGCCTCCCGCAAGCGGACCCTCGTCGACCACGGCTTCCGGCTGCCGTCCGCCATGGACAACCGGCCGCTGAAGTGGGAGGAGTTCCTGAAGCGGATCGACCAGACGGTGTATCTCTCCGCCACCCCGGGGAAGTACGAGCTCTCGCGTGGCGACGGGTTCGTCGAGCAGATCATCCGCCCCACCGGCCTCGTCGACCCAGAGGTCGTGGTCAAGCCCACCGAGGGTCAGATCGACGACCTGGTCCACGAGATCCGCAAGAGGACCGAGCGCGACGAGCGGGTCCTGGTCACCACGCTCACCAAGAAGATGTCGGAGGACCTCACCGACTACTTCCTGGAGCTCGGCATCCAGGTCCGCTACCTGCACAGCGACGTCGACACCCTGCGCCGCATCGAGCTGCTGCGCGAGCTGCGCTCCGGCGAGTACGACGTGCTCGTCGGCATCAATCTCCTGCGCGAGGGCCTCGACCTTCCCGAGGTGTCCCTCGTGGCCATCCTCGACGCCGACAAGCAGGGCTTCCTGCGCTCCGGTACCTCGCTCATCCAGACCATCGGCCGCGCCGCCCGCAACGTGTCCGGCCAGGTCCACATGTACGCCGACAAGATCACCCCGGCCATGGCGCAGGCGATCGACGAGACGAACCGCCGCCGCGAGAAGCAGATCGCCTACAACACCGAGCGCGGCCTCGACCCGCAGCCGCTGCGCAAGAAGATCAACGACATCGTCGCGACCATCGCCCGTGAGGAGGTCGACACCGAGCAGCTGCTCGGTACCGGCTACCGGCAGGGCAAGGAGGCCAAGGCGCCGGTACCCACGCTCGGCGGCAAGGCCGCCAAGGGCGGGACGAAGGGCAGGGCGGCCTCGCCCGGCGCGGTCCTCAGCGACCGGCCCGCGACCGAACTGGCGGGGATCGTCGAGGAGATGACCGAACGGATGCGGGCCGCCGCCGCGGATCTGCAGTTCGAGGTGGCCGCCCGGCTGCGCGACGAGGTCGGTGAGCTGAAGAAGGAATTGCGTCAGATGAAGGAAGCGGGCCTCGCCTGATTCCGGCGCCGCGGCCGGCGCCGCTGCCGAGTCCGGCACCGGGTCCGGTACCGATGTCCGCGGCACCGGGCATGCGGCGCCGGGTGTGTTGCAAGACCGACACGAAAACGGACCGAGCCTGCTGCCGCCCGGGGTGGAATGCGTAGGGTGCGGTGAAACCGCACACGGATGGTTGCGGGGCAATGCCGAGAGGGGACAGCGCGTGACGGTCAATATGACCAAGGGTCAGGCCATCAGCCTGCAGAAGAGCGACGGGGGGACCCTGACCGCGGTACGGATGGGTCTCGGCTGGCAGGCGGCTCCGCGCCGCGGCCTGTTCGGCTCACGCACCCGCGAAATCGACCTGGACGCCTCGGCGGTGCTCTTCGCCGACAAGCAGCCGGTCGACGTGGTGTTCTTCCGCCACCTCGTCAGCGATGACGGCTCGGTCAAGCACACCGGTGACAACCTGGTCGGCGGCGCGGGCTCCGGCGGCGACGACGAGGCGATCCTCGTCGACCTCCAGCGCGTGCCGGTCCACATCGACCAGATCGTCTTCACGGTGAACTCCTTCACCGGGCAGACGTTCCAGGAGGTCCGACACGCCTTCTGCCGCATCGTCGACGAGACCAACGGCCAGGAGCTCGCCCGGTACACGCTCGACGGTGGCGGCCAGTACACCGCCCAGATCATGGCGAAGGTGCACCGCGCGGGCGGCGGATGGCAGATGACGGCCCTCGGGAACCCGGCCAACGGCCGCACCTTCCAGGACCTGATGCCGTCGATCCTCCCGCACCTGTAGGGTCCCGGACCGGCCCGGCACGGGCTGGCGCGGAAACGGGCAGGGCAGCTCCCGGCGGCACCCGCCGCCGGGAGCTGCCCCACGCACGGCGCTCACGTACAGCCACGGCACACAGCCACGCGCGGCACAGCACGAACGCGGCACCGCACGGCACGGCGCCCACGGGCGCGCGGGCCATCGTCGAGGGGGACAGGGCAATGACGGCCGAACTGGTCCGGGGGCAGAACCACACCTTGCCCCAGACCCGTCTGGAGATCCGGGTGTCGGCGGGCACACCTGTCGTCGCCGGAGCTACCCTCGGCGACGAACGGGGCACGGTGCGCGGCGTCGAGTGGATCGCCCACCCCGGCTCGCCCCAGCTCCCCGGGCTCGAAGTCTCCCAGCAGGCGGCGGCCGACCACCGGCTCGCCGTCGATCTGGAGGCCCTGCCCGCCGGTGCCCACCGGGTCACCGTGCTGCTCGCGCTTCCCGTCGGCGCGGGCGGCCCGGCGCGGTTCGGCGCGGTCCCCGCACCCTTCGTCGCCGTCACCGGGCTCGACGGCGCCGAGATCGCCACCTTCACGCTCACCGGCCTGGACGACGAGTCCGCGGTCAGCGCCCTGGAGCTCTACCGCCGCCAGGACGCCTGGAAGGTCCGAGCCGTGGGACAGGGGTACGCAGGCGGGCTCGCCGAGATGCTCGCCGACCAGGGCCTGGCCGAGTCCGCAGGACTGGCCGGATCCATCCAGGAGGCCGTCACCCGGGGTCTGGCCCGCTCGGTGTCCCCGCCGACCCGCACCCCGGGAGGCGACCGCGTACGGCACGCGACGGGCTCCGCGGACCACCGCCCGCCCACGCCGCCTCCGGCCCCGGAGCCCTCCGAGCCGCTGACCGAC
>NZ_NEUE01000094.1 GCF_002910905.1 Streptomyces sp. SM11
GATGTGGCCGAGCTCCAGGCCTGCCGGCCTGAACACGTAGGCGAGCTGCCCGAAGGCCTCCAGGATCGCTTCCTGCGCGGGCAGCAGGCCCACCGGGAGCTCGTCGAGGTCGCCCTTGCCCCTGGCCCCCGCGATCTCCAGCTCCGTCCGGAGGCCGAGCACCGACCCCAGCGGCCGGCCGTGGAGTTCGATGATCGGTGTCTCCCGCGGCAGGGTGACGGTGAACGGCACGGCGTGTTCGGCCTCTTCCGCCAGCCGGAACCCGCCGCCGACGGTGAACCGTTCGAGGACGACCGTGTCCTCGTGCTCCTCCTCCTGGTCCTCCCTCTCGACCCCGGCGACGAGGAGAAGGGAGATCCGGTCGACCGACAACGTCCGTCCCGTCGCCACGCAGCCGGACTTCCCCGGAGAGGAGGTCGCCGGGCGGAATCCTGGAAGCAGTGGAGGATTCCCCGAGCCCACGACCACTGAGCACAGTTCCAGCCACCAAGAACGCGGATGACGTGACCACCCGAGGGCGGCACCGTGTGACACTCACCACTCCCCATTGCTTTGCGTTCCCTTTACTATCTATAGGGCGGGTTCACACCCGTCTCCCACCGTCGATCCCGACGCCCCGAACAGAGAAGGAGCTGCGCACCGCAATGGGTGAGCCTCCCAGTACGAACCGTGTCATCCCCGACCCCGCGCACCAGGGGACGGAGGTGACACGGTGAGCGAAGTGATCCTGCTTCTCCTCGCGCTCGCGCTGACACTTGCCTGTGCGGTGTTCGTCGCGGCCGAGTTCTCGCTGACGACCATCGAGCGCAGCGAGCTCGAGCGTGCCGCCAAGGCCGGAGAGCGCGGTGCCGAGAGCGCGCTCAAGGCCGCCAAGCGGCTGACGTTCCAGCTCTCCGGAGCCCAGCTCGGCATCACCGTGACCTCCCTGGTCATCGGCATGCTGGCCGAGCCGTCCCTCGCGGTGCTGCTGCGCGGCCCGCTTGCGGACGTCGGGCTTCCGGCCGGCGCCGTGTCCACGGTAGCCACCCTGCTCGGCGTGGCCGCCTCCACCGTGGTCCTCATGGTCATCGGTGAGCTGGTCCCGAAGAACTGGGCGATCTCCAGCCCGCTCACGGTCGCCAAGGTCGTCTCGACCCCGCAGCGGGCGTTCACAGCCGCTTTCGCCCCGCTGATCCGACACCTCAACAACACCGCGAACCGCGCCGTACGGCGGCTGGGCCTGGAGCCGGCCGAGGAGCTGGCCTCCGCCCGTACGCCGCAGGAGTTGATCGCTCTCGCCCAGCACTCCGCACGCGAAGGCGCCATCGAGCAGGACTCGGCCGAGCTGTTCGTCCGCACCCTGCACCTGGCGGAGCTGTCCGCCGAGAACGTGATGACGCCGCGCGTCGACGTCCGGGCGCTGGAGGCGCACGCCACCGCAGCCGACGCCGCCAACCTCACCCTGGCCACCGGCCTGTCCCGCTTCCCGGTATACCGCGACAGCCTGGACGAGGTCATCGGCACGGTCCACATCCGCGACGTCCTCGCCCTGGACGAGTCCGAGCGGTCCCGGACCCCGGTCACGGCACTGGCGACCGAGCCGCTCCTGGTGCCCGACTCGCTGCCCGTGGACCGGCTGCTCGCGCAGTTGCGCAAGCACCGGACGATGGCGGTGGTGATCGACGAGTACGGCGGTACGGCAGGAGTCGCCACCGTCGAGGACATCGTCGAGGAGGTCGTCGGCGAGGTCCGCGACGAGCACGATCCCCATGAGCGTCCCGACCTCGCACCGGCCGAGCCGCTCGGCGACGGGCGCCCGGTCTGGGAGGCCGAGGGCAGTATCCGGCTGGACCAGCTCGACCGCATCGGCTTCCGCGCGCCGGAAGGCCCGTACGAGACGCTCGCCGGTCTGCTCGCCAACCAGCTGGCCCGCATCCCGGTCCGTACGGACCGGGTGGAGTTCGACAGCTGGCAGTTCGACGTGCTCGACATCGAGCACCACCGCGCCGACCGGGTCCGGATCACCGCGCCCGTGCCGGCGCCGGTCCTGGTGCGGGAGGACGCCCGATGACCGCCATCCAGCTCGCCATCGGCGCGCTCACACTGCTCACCAACGCGTTCTTCGTGGGGGCGGAGTTCGCCCTCATCTCGGTCCGTCGCAGTCAGATCGAGCCGCAGGCCGTACGGGGCAGCCGACGCGCCAAGAGCGCCCTGTGGGGCCTCGAACACCTGTCGGCCGCCATGGCCACCGCGCAGCTCGGCATCACCATCTCCTCCCTGGTGCTGGGTGCCGTCGCGGAGCCGGCCATCGCCCATCTGCTGGAACCGCCGTTCGACGCGGTCGGCGTGCCTGAGGCGCTGGTTCACCCGATCGCCTTCGTGATCGCGCTGACCCTGGCGACGTATCTGCACATGCTGATCGGCGAGATGATCCCGAAGAACATCGCGCTGGCCGCCCCCGTCGCCACCGCACTGGCGCTCGGGCCGTCCCTGGTGGGCCTGACGCGGGCGCTGCGTCCGGTCATCTTCGGTATCAACGCCTTCGCCAACATGCTGCTGCGGCTGCTGAAGGTCGACCCCAAGGACGAGGTCGCCTCGGTGTTCACCGACGACGAGCTCGTGCGGCTGGTGAAGGACTCCAGCGACGCCGGGCTGCTCGCCCCGGCCGACGGGGAGCGACTGCGGGACGCGCTGGAGCTCGGTACCCGGCCGGTCGGCGAGGTGATGGTCCCGCTGAACCGGACCGTCACCGTCGACCTGGGCATCACTCCGCAGGGTCTGGAGCGGGCCGCGGTCGCCTCGGGCTTCTCCCGGCTGCCGGTCACCGGACCCGACGACGGGCTGCTGGGCTACTTCCACATCAAGGACGCCCTCGGCGTCGCGGAGCGCACCCAAGCGCTGCCCAAGAGCGCCCTCCACCCCGTCATCCGGGTCGAGATCGACACCCCGCTCGACGACACCCTCACCGCGATGCGTGCCGCCGGTACGCATCTCGCGGCGGTCGCCGGGGACAAGGGCACGGTCATCGGCTTCGTGACGATGGAGGACGTACTGGACGAGCTGGTGGGGGCCGCCGCGGTCTGACCGGCCCGGCGGTGAACACCACCGCACCAAGCGGAAGAAGAGGCGGCCCGTCGCACGACGGGCCGCCTCCCGCGGTTTCCGGCACAGCACCCTGCCTCTCCCGCCCGAGCGCGTAAGCTCGGCGGATGGCCAAGTACTTCGACGTGCACCCCGCGAATCCCCAGCCCCGCACCATCAGCACGGTGGTCGACAGCATCCGGTCCGGTGCGCTCGTCGCGTACCCGACCGACTCGTGCTACGCGCTGGGCTGCCAGTTGGGCAACCGTGACGCCCTCGGCCGGATCCGGTCGATCCGGAACCTCGACGACAAGCACCACTTCACGCTGGTGTGCCACGACTTCGCGCAGCTGGCGCAGTTCGTCCGCGTGGACAACGACGTGTTCCGGGCGGTCAAGGCGGCGACGCCCGGCAGCTACACCTTCATCCTCCCGGCGACGAAGGAGGTGCCCCGCCAGTTGCTGCATCCGAAGAAGAAGACGGTCGGTGTGCGCATCCCCGACCACGTCGTGACCCAGGCGCTGGTCGCCGAGCTCGGCGAACCGCTGCTCTCCAGCACCCTGCTGCTGCCGGACGAGGAGGAACCGCTGACGCAGGGCTGGGAGATCAAGGAGCGGCTCGACCACGAGGTGGACGCCGTCATCGACTCGGGCGACTGCGGCACCGAGCCGACCACGGTGATCGACTTCTCCGGCGACGAACCCGAGATCGTACGCCACGGAGCCGGGGACACGTCCCGCTTCGAGTAGCCCGTACGGCGGCGGGGCCCCGCCGCGCCGGTCGCCGGTCCTTCCCCGCCGCCCATGACGGGGGAAACTGGCGGGCGTGACAGGTGAGCGACTGCGGTTCGACGGCTGGATCGCCGGTGTGGGGACCGCCTCGGGCACCCGGTTGGTGGTCGGGCACTGGCCGGATTCACCGTTCGGGGCGTTCAGCGACGTCATGGTCGAGCATCCCGACGGCGAACGGGTCCTGCTGGCCCCGTCCCGGCGGATCGCGGACTTCGTGGCCGCCACGTACCTCTTCGACCGGATCGAGGTGGTGCCCGTGACCGTCCTCGTCGTCGGCGACACCTGGCTCGTCGAGGCGGGGCAGCTGCGCCTTCGGCTGCGGACAGGCCGTCGGTCCGTCCTCGGTCTGCTGCTGTCCGCCGTACCGGCCCCGCTCGCCCGCAGCCCGCTCTGGGCCGCGCTGTGCGACGTACCGGCCCGGTCGCTGATGCCCGGCGTACGCACCCTGGGCCGCGCGGGCCCGGGACGGCGGGAGTGGTACGGGGCGCGAGGTCTGTGGCCGGTCGTGGCCGCAGACGCCGTGCTGGACGGAGTGAGCCTGGGCGCGCTCGCGCCGCTCGATCCGCCGGTCGCCTTCGGGTTCGGATCCGCCCCGCGCAGCCCGTCCCTGGTGCGCGTCACCACAACGGTGGAACTCGGGGCCGCCGGGCGGTGAGGGCCTCCGCGGCGCCCGGGCGGGCGCCGGAGCCTTTTCCGCACCGGCTGCTGCTCGTTCGCGGAGGGGGGCGGCCGGGGATGCGAGGGGGCGGGGCGCGTCGCAGGGTGAACCCATGGCAAATCCCCCGATCGTCATCCACCGTCCGACCCCCTCGGGCGGCCGCCGGGTGACCGTGCACTACGAAGGCCGGGACGAGATACTCGGGCTGGCCCACAGCGACCACGACGTCATCGTGTTCCTGAGCGAGGCCGGCCTCGAAGAAGCGGACCGGATCCTCGACAACCCGGTCTGGGTGGAATGGCGGGGCGGGCGGGCCCACCTCTACGAGGCGGCCTGAGCGGCTGTGCCACCCGCACCTCGCGCACCGCCAAGGCCGTCGAGGATGACCGAAACCGTCTCCTCGGGCGTCTGACCGGAGCTGTCCAGCCACAGGCCGATGCGGGGAGTCCCGCTCCGCAGATGCACGTCGAACGCCTCGACCGTCCACTCCTCGTACCCCGTCTTCCCCCGCGCCTCCTCCCTCTCGCGCACGGTCCCCGGTGAGGGGGCGAGCACGACGACATGGAGCGGGCGGGTGCGGACCCGGCCGATGTAGCGGGGCAGGTCGTCGCCGAGGACGATGTCCTGGACGACGGCCGTCCAGCCGTCCTCCGCGTAGGCTTCGGCCACCTGGGCAGAGATCCGCTGGCGCAGGTCGAGCTGGCTCCGGGCCTCCTCCGCCTCGTCGGGTGTCATCTCGGCGCGGCCGGAGACGATCATGCGGCGGAAGACGTCGCCGCGCACATGGACCGCTCGCGGCAGACTCTCCGCCAGGAGCTGGGCGACGGTGGACTTCCCCGCGGCCATCACTCCGGTGATCAGCACGACACAGGGGCCGAGGCCGGCGCCCATCCGGGTCTCCTCCTCTCCTGCTCCGGCGTTCCCCGCCCGCCTCATGCCGTGCCCACCGGGGTGGACTCCGGGCTGCCGAACAGTTCGCGGACCTCCTCGGCGTCGGACTCCCGCAGTGCCTCGTCCAGCAGGATCCAGCGGGTGATGCCCACGGATTCCAGGAACGGCAGGTCGTGGCTGGCGATGACCAGGGCGCCCTCGTAGGACTCCAGGGCGCTCGTCAGCTGCCGCACGCTCGCCAGGTCGAGGTTGTTCGTCGGCTCGTCCAGCAGGAGCAGCTGCGGGGCGGGGGCGGCGAGCATCGTCGCCGCGAGCGCGGCCCGGAAGCGTTCGCCGCCCGAGAGCGTCCCCGCCGGCTGTTCCGCGCGGGCCCCCTTGAAGAGGAACCGGGCGAGCTGGGAGCGGATCTGGTTGTCGGTGGTGCCCGGGGCGGTACGGGCGACGTTGTCGGCGACGCTCAGCGCGTCGTCGAGGACGTCCAGCCGCTGCGGGAGGAATTTCAGCGGCACCGCCGCCGTGGCCTCTCCGGTGGCCGGCTCGATCTCCCCGGTGAACGTGCGCAGCAGGGTCGTCTTGCCGGCCCCGTTGCGGCCGACCAGGGCGATGCGTTCGGGTCCCTTCACCTGGAGGCTGCCCTCGCGCAGCCGTCCGTAGGGGAGGCTGAGGTCCCGTGCGGTCAGGACGGTGCGGCCCGCGGGTACGGCGGTGTGGGGCAGGCTCACCTTGATCTCGGCGTCCCGGCGGATGGCTTCGGCGGCTTCCTCCCTGCGCTCGCGGGCCTCGTCGAGGCGGTCCTCGTGCAGCCCGCGCAGCCGGTCCCCGGATTCCTGGGCCGAGCGCTTGCGTTCCCCGGCGACGATGCGCGGGGCCTTCCGCTGGCCGTCCAGTTTCTTGTCGTGGCGGTGGCGGCGGGCGACCTTGACCCGGGTCTCCTCCAGTTCGCGCTGTTGTCGGCGTACGTCGGCGTCGGCGGCGCGCAGCATCCGCCCGGCGGCCTCCTGCTGGGTGGCGAGGGCCTCCTGGTACGCGGACCAGCCACCCCCGTACCAGCTCACCGAGCCCGATCGCAGTTCGGCGATGCGGTCGACCCGCTCCAGCAGGTCCCGGTCGTGGCTGACGACGATCAGGATCCCGGAGCGCCAGGAGTCGACGGCGTCGTGGAGCCTGCGGCGGGCGGTCAGGTCCAGGTTGTTGGTCGGCTCGTCGAGGAGAAGGACGTCCGGACGTTCCAGAAGCAGCGCGGCCAGGCGCAGCAGGACGGTCTCCCCGCCGGACAGCTGACCTACGGTGCGGTCCAGTTCGACGTCGCCGAGCCCGAGGGAGCCGAGGGTTGCCAGGGCGCGTTCCTCGACGTCCCAGTCGTCGCCGACCGTCTCGAAGTGCTCCTCCCGTACGTCTCCGGATTCGATGGCGCGCAGGGCGGCCCGCCGCTCGGCGATGCCGAGGGCCGCGTCGACGCGCAGGCCGGTGTCAAGGGTGATGTTCTGGGGCAGGTAGGCGAGGTTCCCGCCGACGGTGACGGAACCCGCCGAGGGGTGCAGGAGCCCGGCGAACAGGCGCAGCAGGGTCGACTTTCCGGCCCCGTTGGCGCCGGCCAGGCCGGTGCGGCCCCGGGGGACGGTGAGGGAGAGTCCGTCGAAGAGGTTCGTGCCGTCGGGCCACCGGAAGGTGAGATTGGAGGCGGCGGCGGAGGCGCTGGGTGCAGTGGGATGGCTCATGTGGTTCTCGCAGTCGGAAGGCGAAGGAGCGGGGGCTTCGTATGCGAACAGCACGCGGCGACCCGGCCGAGGGCCGGAAAAGGGTGGGAAGAACGGTCCTGTGGAGTGAGGGACGGCTCTGCACCGAGGTCGCATCCACGCGGAAGTCACGGGCGGCAGGCATGCCGACCGAGTCGTGACCTTGTACGGGCCAGGGCCGTACCGCGCGATGATCGCGGACCTCAGATGCGCAACGTCCACCTCTATCGGAGACAACAGGACCCGTTCAGCGTAGCCGAGGATCTTGCCGTGCGACGAGGGATTTACCTACGGAGCGCTCTGCGGAGACGGGGCTGGTACCTCGGCGGGGGCGCTCCCGGCGGTCGCGTCCGCCGGGCCGCGCTGGCCGGGCAGTCGGACGCCGGGCGGCACGACGGCTGTCCGCCGGACGGCGAGCGTGCCGAGGACGGCGGCGAGGCCGGCGAGGGCGAACCCGTAGGGCGGGGTGGCTCCCATGGGGTGGGTCTCGTACACCAGTGCCGCCGAGAGCACGATCAGGACGGCGGAGAGGCGGCCGTACTGTTCGGTCGCGGAGACGACGGCGATGCCCCACAGCAGGTACCAGGGCTGGACCATGGGTGAGAGGGCGACCAGGGCGAGCAGCGAGAGGCCGAGCGCGTGGGCGGGCGTCACACCGCCGCGCATCGCACGTCGGGCCAGCACGAGGATCAGGGCGAGCGCGGCCGCCAGGCCCAGCGTCCGGACGGCGGACTTGACCGGCTCCGCGTCGACGTCCAGGAGGAGGTGGGCCAGCTCTCCCAGTCCGAGGCCGAGGTCGCTGGTGACGGAGAGCGCGGTGTGTATGTTCGCGGCGACGCCCTGGGTGTGGAGCCAGCCGAATCCGGCACCGCTGATCAGCGTCGCCCCTCCGGCGACCGCGCAGGCGACCAGGCCGGGCGCGAGCAGCCCCTTGGACCGGCGGCGCCACTGGGGGCCGGTCGCGGACGCGTGCACGAGGACCCCGATGAACAGGAGCGCCACGGCCGCCGGTGACTTCACCATGATGGCGAGGCCGACCAGGGCGCTGCCCGCGATCCACCGTCCGCGCAGGGCTAGCACCAGGCCGGCGAGCATCAGGCCGATCATCAGCCCGTCGTTGTGCACGCCGCCGACCACGTGGATCAGCAGCAGCGGGTTGAGGGCTCCCAGCCACAGGGCGCGGCTCTCGCCGCGGCCGTGCTCGCGTGCCAGTCGGCGCAGGGCCCAGACGATCAGTACCAGGGAGGCGAGTGCGACGATCCGCATCGCCAGGACGGCGGGGACGATCGTGCCGCCGGTGGTCCGGGCGACGGCTGCGGAGAGCAGCAGGAAGAGCGGTCCGTAGGGGGCGGGGGTGTCGCGCCAGTGGTTGCCGACGCTCGCGGCGGCGTCGCCGCCGATTCCACCGGGGTCCAGGGCGGAGGGGCCGACGGTGTAGACGTCGTGTCCTTCGACGACCATCGAACCCTGGGCGATGTAGCTGTAGACGTCGGCGCTGTAGAGCGGGGGCGCGAGCAGGAACGGGGCGGTCCACCAGGCGAGGGTGACGAGGGTGTCGCGGACGGTGGAGACGGTCTTGCCGTACTGCCACCAGGCCACCACGAGCACGGTCAGTCCGGCGTAGGCGAGAACGGCGGCGGCCGCTTTCGTGGCGGACCCGTGGTCGACCCACAGGCCCCAGGGGTCGTGGACCGGTAGCTTCCCGGCGAACCAGCCGCCGCCGACGACCGCCAGGGATCCTGCCGCACCCAGCCGACGGTGCCCGACCGCACTCAAAGCCCACATGACCGGCCAAGCTATCGGACGGCCGGGCCTGCCCCACAGCCGCTCCCCCGGCTTGCCGGACGCCCGGAGGGTCTCCGGGCGTCCGTGGCTTTCAGCCGGCGAGCGACTGCGTGAGGGCGGCCACGCCGTCGGCGGAGACGCCGTGGAAGAGGGCGGCGGCCTCGTCGTCGCCGATCCCGTCCGGGGTGAAGGTGCCGGACCACTCGACGCGCGCCCGGTCCGGCGCCGAGCCCTCGCGCACGGCGATGGTGGACAGATAGCCCGTGACCGGGAACGGGGCCCGGAGGATGGAGCAGCTGCGCGACGCGTTGTCGAAGGCCTCGAGGCGCTCCACGATGACGCCGCCCCCCTCGTTGACGAGGGTGCGGACGCGGCCGCCCTCGCTCAGTTCACTGGCCGGGATGTACGGGAGCCAGTCGGGGAGGGAGCCGAAGCCGCCGATGAGCTGCCAGACGCGGTCGGCGGATACGGGGAGTTCGGTGGAGGCGGTGGTGCTGGTCATGGATGACTTCCTGGAGGTGTCGGCACCCGGTGCGGTGCGGGATGCGTGTGGTGCTGTGGGTTCAGACGGTGGGGACGGGGGCGTCGCCGGAGACCAGCTTCTCCTCGCGCAGAGCCGCCCAGAAGGCCTCGGGGATCTTCTCGTCGAGGGCGGCGAGATCCTCGGCGATGCGGCTGGGCCGGGTCGCTCCGGGGATCGCCGCCGCCGTGGCCGGGTGGGCGAGGGCGAACTGGAGCGCGGCGGCCTTGATGCCGATGCCGTGCTGTTCGGCCAGCGCCTTGAGGCGCTCCACCTTGGTGACGATGTGCGCGGGCGCCTTCTGGTATTCGAAGTGCGCGCCGCCCGCGAGGATGCCGGAGCTGTACGGTCCGCCGACGACGAGGTCGACGTCGTGCTCGGCCGCCGCCGGGAGAAGCCGCTGCAGGGCGCGGTCATGGTCGAGGAGGGTGTAGCGGCCCGCGAGGAGGAACGCGTCGGGGCGCGGTTCGTCGAGGTCGAGGGTGAGTTCGAGCGGCTCGACCTTGTTGACGCCGAGGCCCCAGGCCTTGATGACGCCTTCCTCACGCAGCCGGGTCAGGACCCGGAGAGCGCCGGTGCGGGCGCTTTCGAAAGCCGCGAGCCACTCGTCGCCGTAGAAGTCCTGGACGACATCGTGGACCCAGACGATGTCCAGGCGGTCGGTGCGCAGCCGCTTCAGACTGCCCTCGATGGAGCGCAGGGTGGCGTCCGCGGTGTATTCGTTGATCATCTTGTTGGGGCGGCCGTGCTCGAAGAGTCCGCCCTTCTCGCCGAGGTCGCGGGAGGCGAGGTCCTCGGCCTCGTCCAGGACGACCCGGCCGACCTTGGTGCTGAGTACGTAGGCGTCGCGCGGGTGCTGGGCGAGGGTGTCGCCGAGCCGGACCTCGGAGAGGCCGGCGCCGTAGAAGGGGGCGGTGTCGAAGTAGCGGATGCCCTGGTCCCAAGCGGCCTGCACGGTGGCGGCGGCCTCGTCGTCGGGGATCGCCCGGAACATGTTGCCGAGCGGTGCGGTGCCGAAGCCGAGGCGGCCGGGGAGGAGGTGGGTGATGCTCATGTGTGCGTCCTTGTTTCTGCGCGGGAACCAACCCTTTACGCCGCTTTGATCAGGAGATATCCCGTTGCGCACGCTCTGTCGGCCTTACGCATTCGAGGTTAGGATCGGATGTTGAGACTGTCCAAGACACGTTTGGGCTGACTTGAGTCTCCGAAGGTCTTACAAGGACGTGCCATGCTCGATCTCCGCCAGCTCCGCTATTTCGTCGCCGTCGCCGAGACGGAACACGTCGGCCGCGCCGCCGAACAGCTCCACATCTCCCAGTCGCCGCTCAGCCGGCAGATCGCCCAGCTGGAGAAGGAGCTCGGCCTGGTCCTGTTCGAGCGGGACCGGCAGCGGATCCGCCTGACGGCCGACGGCCGTGTCTTCCTCGCCGAGGCCCGGGCCCTGCTGACCCACGCCGGACGACTGGAGAACCTGGGACGCCGGCTCGGGCGGGGCGAGGAAGGCGGGCTCTGCGTCGGCTACGTACCGGACGCCATGCACACGGGTCTCCTGCCCGCCGCGCTGCGCACGCTGCGCCTGGAGCGGCCGGGGATCCATGTGGCGCTGTACGGGCAGCAGAGCGCGGAGCAGTTCGAGGGGCTGCGGCAGCGCAGCCTGGACATCGCGCTGGTCCAGGAGCCGCCGGCCGAGGACGATCCGGATCTGCGCTCGGCGCTGTTGTTGGAGGACCCGCTTCTGCTCGTGCTGCCCGCCGGTCATCCGCTGGCGGACAAGGCGGACCTCGTGCCGGAGGACCTGGACGGGCAGCCATGGATCGCGGTGGAGAGCAGCCGGGATCCGGCCTGGCGCGACGCGTTCGTCGCCTCGTGCGTGGCGGCGGGATTCACCCCGGACATCACGCTGGACGCGGCCGAACCCCTCACCGCGCTGGGGCTCGTCGCCTCCGGGTTCGGCCTCGCGCTGGTGCAGCGGAGCATGGTGCGGGGCACGGCACCCGGCGTGGCCGTACGCGAACTGCCCTGGCGCAGCGGGTCCGCGCGGCTGTGGGCGGCCTGGCACCGCGTCGATCTGCGGCCCGTGGTGGGCGCCTTCCGCGCCACGGTGCTCAACGCGGCACCCGCGTAAACCTGTTGGCGGGAGCGTCGAGGCGTGTCAGGCTTCACCCGTGACCAAGGGGCGTAGCTCGGCGGCCAGAGCGGCGGTCTCCAAAACCGTATGTCGCAGGTTCGATTCCTGCCGCCCCTGCCATCACCACCCGGCCTCCGTCATCGCACGTCGCCGCGCCAGTCCCACTGGTGGCTGTCCGGCGACCGTGGCCCGTACTCGGCACGTCCGCCCGGACCATAGGCACCGATCTCGGTGACCAGCCCGACGCCGTCGCGCAGGTCCGCGTCGCCCCACCCGGTGACGTCGAGCAGCAGCCCGTCGAGCGGGCCGCCGACCAGTTCGCGGTAGTCGTGGCCCGGCCTCGGCCCTGGGTGGGGGTCGTCGTGGTCGGTGCCGTACACCCGTCGCTGCCTCATCAGCTCGTCCATGCGGGCAGCATCCCACCGGGCACTGACAACGGCTCGGTACGAGGGTCCATCCGGCCTCCGGCGACCGCCCGTCACCGCCCGCCGTCCGGCCGTCCTCCGCCGTCCGGCCGCCGATCCGGGCCGGCGGGCCGGCAGCCGCCGGAAAATGGGCGCGCGCCCGCCCGTCGCCTGTGGCACGCTCCACCGATGACCCTCCCACAGCGCCTGATCCCCTTGCTGGAGCAGTTCGATTTCTCCTGTGAGCGGCTCCTCTGCCGTCTGGCCGGTCCCGTCATGGACAGCGGCAACGGCGTCGACATCGGCGTCACCCCGCTCGGCGACGACGAGCACCTCTGGGAACCCGTGCCCGAATGCTGGTCCGTACGCCACCGCGGCGACGGCCCCGGGGCGCGGGCAACCGTTCTGGCGGGGGCCGGGGACTGGGGCCGGGACGCGGCGGACTCCCCGCACCCGTTCCCTCCGCCGTCCACCACCATCGCGTGGCGTCTGAGCCACCTCGCCGAGATGCTCACCCTCCGTGCCAACTACACGCATGGCAGCAGGTCGCTCACGCGCGACGGCTACCGTACGCCGGGGGACGCCGCCGGGGCGGTGGCCGCCTTCGAAACCGCGTCCGCAGCCTGGCGCGAAGTCCTGCTCACCGCCGACGACGCGGCTCTGGACACCGTCGGGTACAGCACGTATCCGAACGGCAGCGACTCCGAGGACCTCTTTGTCGACACCGTCTGGTGGGTCAATCAGGAGGTGCTGCACCACGGCGCCGAGATCGCCCTGCTCCGCGATCTGTACCGCGCCGGCCTTCCTGAGCGGCGCCCCGGCGGCCGTGGGCACGCGGAAGTCCCCGCAGTCGCCGCTCAGGGGCGCTCGCCATATGATTCAGGGACTTAACGCACCGCGGAGCGGCACATGAACCGGCGTCGGACTCCCCGCTCAGCTAGCGCCGAAGACCTGCTCAACACCCTGCAGAACCTCACGGCCCGCGCTCGGCGCGAAGTGGAGTTCCACCAGGCCAGGGTGGAACTCGCGCAGGCACTCCAGCGCGACATGCTTCCGGCGACCCTGCCCACGCTCGCCGGCCTCCAGACCGCGGCACGCTACGCACCCGCCCGCCACGGTCTGGACATCGGCGGCGACTGGTACGACGGTTTCGCGCTCGCGGACGGGGCTCTCGCCTTCGCCATCGGCGACGTACAGGGTCATGACGTCGAGGCGGCTGCCTTCATGGGGCAGGTCCGCATCGCGATGCGGGCCATCGCGGGCACGGCGTCAGACCCGGGCGAGGTTCTGGGCAGGACGAACGACCTGCTGCTGTCCGTGGACTCGGGGCTCTTCGCGACCTGCACGTTTCTGCGGCTGGACCCGACGACCTGGGAGCTGCACAGCGCGCGGGCCGGGCACGTGGCGTGCGTGTGGGCCACCACGGAGGGCCGGTCCGGCGTCACGGAGGACCCGGGCGGCATGCCGCTGGGCATCGAGCCCGGCGAGGGATATCCCGTCACACGGCGCACCCTGGACTCCGACGGGGCGATCGTGCTGCTCACCGACGGGGTCGTCGAGGGGCCGTCGCTGCTGATCGAGGACGGTCTCGAGCGGGTCCGGCAGCTGGTCGCCGCGCACGTCGGGGCGAGCGCGCCGCAGCTGGCCGACGACGTCCTGGGCGCGGCGGAGCTGACGGGGCACGAGGACGACGCCGCCGTACTGGTCCTGCGGCATGCCGCCGCCCGGCGCGGACCGCGGTGACGCCGGACCGTACCGCGCGTGTCACCTGCCGACTCCCGTCGCGGTCGGTGTCTGATGAGTGGTGTGATCCACAGCAAGGAAGCCAGACGCCGGGCCGTGTACATGGCGCAGGTGCTGGGCGTGGCCGGCGCCTACTACCTCTCGGGACGGATCGGGCTGATGCGCCAGGTCGTCGTGGACGGCGCGGTCGTGACTCCACTCTGGCCGCCCACCGGCATCGCACTGGCCGCGCTGCTGTGTTCGGGCGTCCGAGTCTGGCCGGGCATCGCGCTGGGCACACTGGTCACGGTCTCCGAGATCGGCGACGCGTTCACGGTGAGCAGGCTGGCCATCATGTTCGGCAACACGGTCGCGCCGCTCGCATCGTACGCACTGTTGCGGAAGGTGGGCTTCCGCAGTGAGCTCGTCCGGCTGCGGGACGGGGTCTGTCTGGTCTTCCTCGGCGCGTTCGCGGGGATGCTGATCAGCGCCACCATCGGAAGTTTCACGCTGCTGCTCGACGGCAAGGTCCCGCCGGGACGGTTCTGGCTGGTCTGGTCATCCTGGTGGGCGGGGGACGCGATGGGAGTCCTGGTGGTCACCCCGGTGCTGCTGGTCCTGCGCGGGGTGCGGTGGCCCCGCCCGACCGACCGGTGGCTGGAGGCCTCGGTCCTCGCGGTCGTCGTGGTCGTGTCGTCGTTGATCGCCACGCACAGCTCGCTGTCGATGATCTATCTGGTGTTCCCGGTGATCATCTGGGCGGCCCTGCGCTTCCAGTTGCCCGGCAGCGCACCGTGCGCCCTGGTCGTCTCGGTGCTCGCCATCCTCGCCGGTACGGATGGCCTGGGGCCGTTCGCGGGGCACAGCCTGATGGAGATCATGGCCAATCTTTCGCTGCTCAACGGATGCGTCGCGCTCACCGCACTGCTGCTCGGGGCCACCGTCGCGGAGCACAAGAACATCCGCCGTGAAACGGAGAACGCCGTCACGGAGCTGGAAGCCCTGGTGGAGCAGCTCGCTCCGCTGTCGGGGCCCGCCGCCGCACGGCACGAGGACAGACCGTGGCGGCACGGCCCGCTCGACGGCGGCCCCCACCCGGACCGGTACTAGGCGAAGCCGGCGCCGGGGTCAGTACGGCAGGGGGCGGCCGGACGGGGTGCGCAGATCCAGCGGCGGCGGCCCCGAAGGGGGCGGGGGACGACGGACGACGACTCGGATGCGGCCCATTGCCACCACCTCCTCCTGGTCATCCGGTATGTGCCCAGTCGGAGCGGCTTCACACTTCCCGCCCGCCCCGGGCCGCCTGTGCGCGTCCTCGCGGTCTCCCGGCGCGGATGCGGGCCGGGTCCGGTGCGGTGACCCTTGACGTGGGGGCGCACAGTCGAGAAGGAGGGCGTATGTCCGCGCTGGACAAGATCAAGAAGATGTTCAAGGGCCACGAGGGCCACGTCGGCAAGGGCGTCGACAAGGCCGGCGACATGGTCGACGACCGTACGGAGGGCAAGTACAAAGGCCATGTCGACACCGCCCAGGACAAGCTCAAGCAGCAGTTCGGGGCGGACCGCGACCAGGACGGGCCGCCCCGCAGCTGAGCCGCCACGCCGGTGACCGGTCGGCCGGAGGACGGCCGCCACGCCCCGCACGCCGGTCCGTGCCACGGATGGTGACATGTGGCACGGACCAGCGTGCGGGGGTATAGACCCATATGCGCGGGAAAGTTTCCGGGGTTGCCCGCCGGATTCTTGTTATCGTCCCGCCCGCACCCCATCTCCCGAGTGTGGGAAGTGACAGCACCCGACCCCGGAAGAGTGAGCACAGCATGGGCAAGGATCACCCGTCGGTCTTGATCGCGGCGGCGCAGGGCGGCGACCAGCAGGCCAAGGACGAGCTCGTCTCGGCGTACCTGCCGCTGTTGTACAACGTCGTCGGACGCGCGTTGGACGGTCATGCGGACGTGGACGACGTGGTGCAGGAGACGCTGCTGCGCATGCTCCGGGGTCTGCCCGAACTGCGTGACCCGGAGCGTTTCCGTTCCTGGCTGGTGGCGATAGCCATGAACGAGATGCGCACGCACTGGCGCGAGAGGCAGTCGGGTGCGCTACCGGCGGACCGGCTGGACACCGCGTACGACCTGCCGGATCCCCGCGCGGACTTCGTCGAGGTGACGATCCTGGAGCTCGGCCTGACCGGCCAGCGCCGGCAGGTGGCGGAGGCGACGCGCTGGCTGGACGAGGACGACCGCGCGCTGTTGTCGCTGTGGTGGCTGGAGACCGCCGGGCACCTGTCCCGGGCCGAGGTAGCCGCCGCTCTCGAGCTCTCCCCGCAGCACACCGCCGTACGGGTGCAGCGGATGAAGGCCCAGTTGGAGGCGGCGAGGGTCGTGGTGGGCGCGCTGGCAGCCGAACCGCCGTGCGTGCTACTGGAAGGCGTCACCGCCGGCTGGGACGGCGACCCCTCCGCCCTGTGGCGCAAGCGGCTGGCCCGCCACGCCCGCGAGTGCACGGTGTGTTCGGGGCACGGCTCGGGTCTGGTGCCCGCCGAGGGGCTGCTCGTGGGGCTCGCGCTGGTCCCGGTGGCCGGGGCGGCGGCGGGGTCGGGGGCCGCTCCC
>NZ_NEUE01000008.1 GCF_002910905.1 Streptomyces sp. SM11
CCCCGGCGCGGCGACCGTCGCCAGCGCGGCCGCCGAGGCCACCCCCCGTACCGAGGGCGTGTCATCCGCCCACGGGGTCACGCACACCACCGTGTGCAGCCCCTCCGCGTCCCGTCCCAGGGCCTCGCCCAGTGCCGCGACGGCGGTGTCGTGCTGCCGGCCGGGACCCGCCGCGAGCACCGCGCCGAACTCCCGCGAGAGGTCCGCGCCCGCCCGCGCCTCGTCGGAGAGCAGCGCCCCGATCCGGGCGGCGACCTCCATCGCGGCGGCCAGCTGCTCGTCGGCCGGGCCCGGGTCCGCGTCGAGCAGCCAGACGTAACCGAGGACGACACCTCGATGGCGTACCGGCAGGCAGACGCGGTCCCGGAACACCCCGGCCTCGGGGGCGGCGGGGATCCGGACGGGCCCGGTCGCCCGGGTGATGCCGAACCCCTCGAACCAGGCGCGCACGGCGGGCGTGGAGCGCCGGGTCAGGATCGAGCGGGTGCGGACCGGGTCCATCGCGGAGTCGTCGTCGCTGTCGTGGGCTCCGAAGGCGACCAGGCCGAAGTCCCGGTTCTCCAGGGTGGCCGGGGCGTCGAGGAGGGCCGAGATCTCGTCGACCAGTTCCTGGTAGTCGCCTGTCACTCCGCCATTCTCGCACCTCCTTCAGACAGATGTCTGAGATGGCGGCCACGGATGCGTGACAGGTGTCGATGGCACAGGATCGGAGCGGTCCCTAGATTTCACGGTGGTTATCCGTGCCGTACCGGTCCGTTTGCATTCGTACTGTTACGGCCCTTCGTCCGTACATTCGTGGAGGTGCCCCGTGCTGGGTCCCGTGATTCTCGCCGCATCGCGCAGCGACAAGATGCGCCGGTTCGTCTCGGCCGCGCCCGGCACCAAGCAGGTCGTCGACCGCTTCATCGCCGGGGAGACCGTCGACCAGGTCGTGCCGATCGTCGAGGACGCCGCGGACAGGGGCCTGGAGGTCACGCTCGACGTCGTCGGCGAGGACATCACCACCCCCGCGCAGGCCGAGGTCGCCCGCGACGCGTACCTGGAGCTCATCGAGCGCCTGAAGGACCTCGGCCTGGGCGCCCGCGCCGAGATGTCCGTCAAGCTGTCCATGTTCGGCCAGGCGCTGGAGAACGGCCACGAGCTGGCTCTCGCCAACGTGCGCCCGGTCGTCGAGGCGGCGGCCGCCATCGGCACCACGGTCACCCTGGACGCCGAGGACCACACCACCCTCGACTCGATGTTCGCCATCCACGAGGAGCTGCGGAAGGACTTCCCGCAGACCGGCTGTGTCATCCAGTCCTACCTGTTCCGCACCGAGGACGACGCCCGCCGCCTGGCCGAGGCCGGCAGCCGTGTCCGCATCGTGAAGGGCGCCTACAAGGAGCCCGCCTCCGTCGCGTACCAGGACAAGGCCGAGATCGACAAGGCGTATGTCCGTATCACCAGGATCCTGATGGAGGGCGAGGGCTACCCGATGATCGGGTCCCACGACCCCCGTCTCATCGCCATCGCCCAGGAGCTGGGACGCCAGGCCGGGCGCAAACTGGATGAGTACGAGTTCCAGATGCTGTACGGCATCCGCAGCGACGAGCACATCCGGCTCGCGGCCGAGGGCCACCGGATGCGCGTCTACACGGCGTACGGCACCGACTGGTACGGATACTTCATGCGCCGCCTCGCGGAGAAGCCGGCCAACCTGCTGTTCTTCGGCCGCTCGATCCTCACCAAGGGCTGAGAGCCTGTCGAGCGCCCGGCCCCGACCCGGGGCTGAACCGGCCACGGCCGACACACCCATCCCCGCCGACACCAAGGAGACAAGGCAACCATGGACGCCGTCACCCAGGTCCCCGCGCCGGTCAACGAGCCGGTCCACTCCTACGCCCCGGGCTCCCCGGAGCGCGCCCGCCTGGAGGTGAAGCTCAAGGAGCTCGCCGACAACCCGATCGACCTGCCGATGACCATCGGCGGCGAGAAGCGGATGGGCGGCGGCGAGCGTGTGAACGTCGTACAGCCGCACAACCACAAGGCCGTCATCGGCACCTTCGCCGGCGCCACCGAGCAGGACGCCCAGGACGCCGTCGACGCGGCCCTCGCCGCCGCTCCGGCCTGGCGCGCGATGTCCTTCGACGACCGCGCGGCGATCATCCTGCGCGCCGCGGAGCTGCTGGCGGGACCCTGGCGCGAGACGCTGGCCGCCTCCACCATGCTCGGCCAGTCCAAGACCGCCCAGCAGGCCGAGATCGACACCCCCTGCGAGCTCATCGACTTCTGGCGCTTCAACGTGCACTACGCGCGCCAGATCCTCGCCGAGCAGCCCCCGGCGAACTCCCCGGGCGTGTGGAACCGTATGGACCACCGCCCGCTGGAGGGCTTCGTCTACGCGATCACGCCGTTCAACTTCACGGCCATCGCGGGCAACCTCCCCACCGCCCCCGCCCTCATGGGCAACGTCGTGGTGTGGAAGCCGTCCCCGACCCAGACCCACGCCGCCGTGCTGCTGATGCAGCTCCTGGAGGAGGCCGGTCTGCCCAAGGGCGTCATCAACCTGGTCACCGGCGACGGCATCGCCGTCTCCGAGGTGGCGCTGAACCACCGCGACCTGGCCGGCATCCACTTCACCGGCTCGACCCCCACCTTCCAGCACCTGTGGAAGACGGTCGGCAACAACATCGCCACGTACCGCACCTACCCGCGGCTCGTCGGCGAGACCGGCGGCAAGGACTTCGTCGTCGCGCACCCCAGCGCCGACCGCGCCATCCTGAAGACCGCGCTGACCCGCGGCTCCTTCGAGTTCCAGGGCCAGAAGTGCTCGGCGTCCTCGCGGGCGTACGTTCCGGCCTCCATCTGGAACTCCGGTTTCCAGGAGGAGTTCGCGGCCGAGGTCGACTCCGTCACGATGGGCGACGTCACCGACCTGTCGAACTTCATCGGGGCCGTCATCGACGAGCGCTCGTTCGCCAAGAACAAGGCCGCGATCGACCGCGCGAAGTCCGACCCGGCGTGCCGAATCGTCGCGGGCGGCACCTACGACGACTCGGTGGGCTACTTCGTCCGCCCGACCGTCATCGTGTGCTCCGACCCTTCGAGCGAGGTCTTCACGACCGAGTACTTCGGTCCGATCCTCGCGATCCACGTGTACGAGGACGAGAAGTACGACGCCATGCTGGAGCAGATGGAGTCCGTCTCCGACTACGCGCTGACCGGCTCGGTCATCGCGGGCGACCGCGCGGCCGCCGCGTACACGATGGACAAGCTCCGCTACGCCGCGGGCAACTTCTACATCAACGACAAGTCGACCGGCGCCGTCGTCGGCCAGCAGCCCTTCGGCGGCGGCCGCGCGTCGGGCACCTGCGACAAGGCGGGCGCCCCGCAGAACCTCCAGCGCTGGACCCTGACCCGGGCCATCAAGGAGACGCTGGTCCCGCCGACCGACTACACCTACCCCCACCAGGGCTGACGCCCTCCCGGGGCGCCGCGGCACGACGCCCCGGACCAGGGGCCTCCGCTGCGGCGGCCCCCCTGAGCACCGCCCCCCGACCGGTCCCCCTGCCGGCCGGGGGGGCGGTTTCCATGTGTCCCGTTCGCGGGGCCGGCGAGGCTTCTCAGATCTCCACGAGCACCTGGTGCAGTGACTTGCGCACCAGGTCGGGGACCTCGCAGTCGTCGGCGGGATAACCGACGGGGATCACGGCGAACGCCTTCTCGTTCTCGGGCCGGTTCAGGACCTCGCCGAGGAAACGCATCGGGCTCGGAGTGTGGATCAGCGCGGCGAGACCGGCCAGGTGCAGGGCGGTGAGCAGCATGCCCACCGCGATCCCGACGGACTCGTCCCCGTAGTAGTGCTTGCGCTTCGTGCCGTCCTCGCCCAGCCAGTAGCGCTGCTGGAACACCACGATCAGGGCGGGCGCGTCCGTCATGTGGGCCTTCACCGCGTCGGTGCCCAGCGGGCGCAGCGCGGCGAGCCACTCCTCGCCGAGCCGCCCGTCGTAACTCACCTTCTCCTCGTGCTCGGCGGCCTCCCGGATCCGGCGGCGGACCTCGGGGTCCTTGACCAGGGCGAAGGTCCACGGCTGCTGGTGCGCGCCGGAGGGAGCGGTGGCCGCGCAGGCGATGGCGTCGCGCACCACCTGCTCGGGGACCGGGTCGGGGGAGAAGGCGCGGACGGTCCTGCGCTCGTCCATGCGCTCCCGCAGCCGGGCGGCGCGGGCGATGGACTCCTCGGGGGCGATCCGCTCGGGGCGGTAGGGCGTGGGGCGGTACGGGTCGCCATGGGTGGGTGACCACTGAGCGGGTGCGGGCGTCGTGTCGGACATGGCCGCAGTGTGCGCGGTGGGGGCGGTCCGGGGGAAGCGGCACTTCGGACAGGCGTGGAGCTGGTCCCGGTCAGCGTCCGATGACCGGTGACCGGTGCGGCTTGTCCGCCCAGCGGGACCCCGGGGCGCGCGGTCTTGTGGAGCAGATGATGGGCAGTCGAATTCCCTTCCCGGTGCGTCCCCGACATGGTCCGCACCACCGACTGCTCGGCCGCCACCGACCGTGTCGCCGCGCTGCGAGCGCCGCGCCCGCCCGGACCACCGCGCACACCGGTCCGGGCGGGCCTTCGCGTACGGAGGCGATATACGCCCATGGGCAGGGAGGAGTGCTGGGAGCACGCCCTCGGCGGCGTCCGCACCCTGGTACGCGACGCCGACGGCCTCCCGATCGCCCACGGCGGCATCGTCCAGCGCCGGGTCCCGTACACGGACCGTTCCCGCCGGGCCGGCTCGACGCCCTTGGCCCGCCCGGCCCCGTCCCGCTGACCGAGGGGGCGGGCAGCGCCTGCCTCCGCCCCGCGGCCGGGCGGCCCTGGCCGCCTCGGGCCACCCGCTCCGCTTCGACCGGCGGGACGGCGACCCGCTGTGACGGGGCGGCACGGGCAACGGCCCGCAGGGGGGCCTCAGTCGGCGATCCGGATCAGCATCTTGCCGGTGTTCTCGCCCCGCAGCATCCCGAGGAACCCGTCCACCGTCCGCTCGAAACCGTCCACGACGGTGACGTCCGGCACGACCAGCCCACTTCGCAGGTGCGGTACCAGTAGTGCGTCCAACTCCGTCTGCGCGTGCGGATAGTCGCGCACCAGTACGCCTTCCAGGTGCAGGCTCTTCTCCACGATGTCGAACAGGTTGCGCGGAGCGGCGGGAGGTTCGTGCGCGGAGTGGTACTGGGAGATCGCGCCGACCCAGGCGATCCGCCCGTGCTCGCGGAGGGCCGAGATCGCGCCCTCCAGATGGTCCCCGCCGACGTTGTCCACATAGGCGTCGATGCCGTCCGGGGCCGCCTTCGCCAGCAGTTCGCCGACCGGTCCTTCGTGGTAGTCGAAGGCCGCGTCGAACCCGAGCTCCCCGGTCAGCCGGGCGACCTTCGCGGGAGTTCCCGCGCTGCCGATCAGGCGTCCGGCGCCCAGCAGCCGCGCGATCCGCCCCACCGCGGTGCCGACCCCGCCCGCCGCCGAGACGAACAGGTCCTGGCCCGCCCGGAACCTGAGCGTCCGGGTGAGCGCCACATAGGCGGTGAGCCCGGTGCCGCCGAGGATCGAGAGGTGGGCGGTGAGCGGGACCCCGTCGTACGAGGGCACCGGACGCACTCCGTCCCGGCCGGGTGTCACCAGGGCGTGGGTCCGCCAGCCCGCACGGTGCAGGACGAGGTCGCCCTCCGCGACGCCGGGGGCGCGGGAGGCCGTCACCCGGCCGAGGGCGCGGCCCTCCAGCGGGACGCCCAGCTCCCAGCCGCCGTCCATCTCCTCGCGGTGGTACGGGTCCACCGAGAGATAGAGGTTCTCCACCACCGCCGTACCGGGATCCGGTTCCGGTACGGGTGACTCGTCGACGGCGAAGAGATCCGCCGACGGGAAGCCGTTCGGGCGGGCGGTGAGGTGGAAGGCGCGGGCGGTACCCGCGGTGCGCTGTGTCGTCATGCCGTCGACGGTAGGAGGGGTCGCGGCCGTCGGGCAGGGGGCGGCGTCGATGGAAGAATCACTTCCATGAGCAGCTTTCATGCGGGGAGTCCGGGGCGGGACCAGGTGAGGCACTGGGCCCGGGGCGGGCGGCGCGATGACCGACCTCCTCCCGCAGGAACTCCGCGTCATCGCCGCCGTGGCCGACGCGCGCGGATTCTCGGCCGCCGCCCGGACCCTCGGCATGACGCAGTCCGCCGTGTCCCACTCCGTGCGCGCCAGCGAGCGCAAGATCGGTGCGGTGCTCTTCGAGCGCGGGCGCCTCGGTGCCGCCCCCACCCCGGCCGGTGACGTGGTCGCCGGGCACGCGCGGCGCATCCTGCGGCTGCTCGATGTGCTGGGCGCCGAGGCCCGGGGGCCGTGGCGGGGTCCGGCGGCGCGGGCACGGTGAGCGGGCCGCTGCGGATCGCCGCCTTCCGCAGCGCCGCCCTGTATCTGCTGCCGCCGGCGCTGGAACGTCTCACCGCCCGCCATCCGGGGATCGAGCCGGTGGTCCGGATGGTCCGCGAAGTGGGCCGGGGCACGGCCGGTGAGGTGCTGGACGGGCGGGCCGACCTGGCCGTCGCGACGCTCGGGACCACCTCGTCGGTGCCGCCGGGCCTGGTCGGCGGCGTACTGATGGAGGAGGAGTGCTCCCTGGTGCACCCGGCCGGACACGCGGCGCCCCGCACCCTGCCCCTGGTCGACTGGGTCGAGAACTGCACCTCGTACACCCGCGACTGGTGGGCGGCCCAGGAATGGATCCCCCGGGCGACGGCCGAGGCCGAGGACGACGGAGCGGTGCTCTCGATGGTGTCCCGTGGCCTCGGCATGGCGATCATGCCCGGTCTGTCCCTGTACGGAGCACCCGACGGAACGGAGATCGCTGCTCTCGGGCCCGACCGTCCCACCCGCTCGATCGGCTATGTCACCACCCCTGAGCAGGCGCGATCGCTCGCGGTGCGGGCGCTGATCCGGGAGCTGCGGGCGGAACGCGCGGAGGCGGCCGTCTCAGATAGTAGGAAGTCCGACTAACTGTGGAGACAGAGCGGCCCGAGTGTCCTAGCTTTGTAGGAGCCGAACGAATCGCTCGATCGAGCGACTGTGGCGGTTGCAGGCGCACGCCCCGAAGCAGGTAACCCCTGCGGCGTACGCTCCCCGCCCCTTCCGGCGCCTCGAAATCCGAACCTGATCCCTCGGTACCGTGCTGCCCGTCCGGCGTCGCGGCCGTCCATCGGCCGCCGTCCGCGCCTCGCGCCCCGGTCTCGACATCCACGTGATCTCAAGGAGTCGATCCATCATGACCACCACCACCGCCCGCCGCGTCCGCCACACTCCCCGTCAGTCGGAGTCGGACCGCAAGAACGCCGCCGCCGCCCTCCAGCGCGCCCTCGACCGTCGCGACAACGGCGGCTCGACCGGCCACTGAGCCGGGGTCCGCCACCGGCACCCCGCCGTCCGTACCCCGCCCGCCCGCACACCGAACACCCTGGAGTCCCGTCCGCATGGTGGACGCCGGGTGTCATGGGGTGGGACGCACCGTTAGGCTTCCGGCATGTCTCGCAGCATCGATCTCGCAGTGATCCCCGGTGACGGAATCGGCCAGGAAGTCGTGGCCCAGGGCCTCAAGGTCCTCAACGCTGTCCTCCCGCAGGATGTGAAGCTGGAGACCAAGGAGTACGACCTCGGCGCCCAGCGCTGGCACCGCACCGGTGACACCCTCCCGGACGCGGAGCTGGAAGCCCTCAAGAACCACGACGCCATCCTCCTCGGCGCGATCGGCGACCCGTCCGTGCCGTCCGGCGTCCTGGAGCGGGGGCTGCTGCTGAAGCTGCGTTTCGCCTTCGACCACTTCATCAACCTGCGGCCCTCCAAGCTCTTCCGGAACACCGCGACCCCGCTCGCCGGCCGCCCCGACATCGACTTCGTCGTCGTCCGCGAGGGTACCGAG
Source organism: Streptomyces sp. SM11 (assembly GCF_002910905.1). GTDB lineage: Bacteria > Actinomycetota > Actinomycetes > Streptomycetales > Streptomycetaceae > Streptomyces. The sequence continues at coordinate 7,923 of NZ_NEUE01000008.1, forward strand.
GGCCCGTACACCGGCAACGGCGGCTCGCTGCGCACCGGCACCCCCGCCGAGGTCGCCACCGAGGTCAGCCTCAACACGGCGTACGGCGTCGAGCGCGTGGTCCGGGACGCCTTCGAGCGCGCGGCCGCCCGCCCGCGCCAGAAGCTGACGCTGGTCCACAAGAACAACGTCCTCGTCTACGCCGGCCACCTGTGGAAGAACACCTTCGACCGGGTCGCCGCCGAGTACCCGCAGGTCAGCACCGACTATCTGCATGTCGACGCCGCGACGATCTTCTTCGTCACCCAGCCGGAGCGCTTCGACGTCATCGTCACCGACAACCTCTTCGGCGACATCCTCACCGACCTCGCCGCCGCTGTCTCCGGCGGCATCGGCCTGGCCGCCTCCGGCAACATCAACCCGACGGGCGCGTTCCCGTCGATGTTCGAGCCCGTCCACGGCTCCGCCCCCGACATCGCGGGGCAGGGCAAGGCCGACCCGACCGCCACGGTCCTCTCCGTCGCCCTCCTGCTGCGCCACCTCGGTTATGAGGCCGAGGCCGTGCGCGTCGAGGACGCCGTCTCCGCCGACCTCGTGGAGCGCGACGGTGCTGCCACGCGGACGACCGACGAGATCGGCGACGCCCTCGCGGTACGCGTAGCGAGCTGACCCGACGACTCCATTCGAAGCCGCCGGGTCAGCGAAAGCACCCGGCGGCTTCACCTGTGCGGCCCCCGGGTGCCACCATCGACCCCTGGACCGCATTCACGCCATTTCGTGCACGGCCCCCCGCAAGAGATAATCGAACGCGGGGCCGTGGCTTGCGGTAAAGCTCGGACGTCCTAGGACCTGACCGAAAAGCGTCGGGCAGAGACGGTCGTGAGCGCGGTCCATCACACACAAGACCGGTGAAGGACACGCACTCATGACGACGCCCACGATCGAGCTCAAGCCCTCCTCGAACCCGCTGTCCGACGCGGAGCGCGAGGCGATCCTGGTCAACCCCGGATTCGGTCGGCACTTCACCGACCACATGGTGACCATCCGCTGGACCGAGGGCCGCGGCTGGCACGACGCCGAGCTGGTCCCCTACGGCCCGCTGTCGCTGGACCCGGCCAACATGACCCTGCACTACGCGCAGGAGATCTTCGAGGGGCTCAAGGCCTACCGCCAGCCCGACGGCACGGTCGCCTCCTTCCGCCCCGACGCCAACGCCCGGCGCTTCCAGCGCTCGGCCGCCCGGCTCGCCATGCCCGAGCTGCCCGTCGAGACGTTCATCGCGGCGTGCGACGCCCTGGTGCAGCAGGACAAGGCGTGGGTCCCGTCGCACGGCGGCGAGGAGTCCCTCTACCTGCGCCCGTTCATGATCGCCGCCGAGGTCGGGCTCGGCGTGAAGCCGGCCAACGAGTACCTCTTCCTGGTCATCGCCTCGCCCGCCGGCGCCTACTTCCCCGGCGGTGTGAAGCCGGTCTCCATCTGGCTCTCGGAGAACCGGGTCCGCGCCGTCCCCGGCGGCATGGGCGATGCCAAGACCGGCGGCAACTACGCCGCCTCCCTCCTCGCCCAGGCCGAGGCCGCCGCGCACGGCTGCGCCCAGGTCGCCTACCTCGACGCGGTCGAGCACAAGTGGGTCGAGGAGCTCGGCGGCATGAACCTCTACTTCGTGTACGCCCAGGAGGACGGCTCCAAGAAGATCATCACGCCCACCCTCACCGGCTCCCTCCTCGCCGGCGTCACCCGTGACTCGCTCCTCAAGGTCGCCCGCGACCTCGGTTACGGCTCCGAGGAGGGTCGAATCTCCATCGACCAGTGGCGCGACGACACCGCGAAGGGCTCCCTCGTCGAGGTCTTCGCCTGCGGCACCGCCGCCGTCATCACCCCCGTCGGCCTGGTGAAGTCCGAGGGCGGCGAGTGGACCCAGAGCGGGGGCGAGCCCGGCGAGGTCACCATGAAGCTGCGGGAGCGCCTTCTCGACATCCAGCGCGGTGTCGTCGAGGACACCCACGGCTGGATGCACCCGCTCGGCTAGGGTCTTCCGTTCGGATCAGGCCGCGCCCGGCTCGTCGCCCGGTGCGGCCTTTTCCGTACGCGGACAATTGAGCGTCGCTCGAAGAAGCCATGGGAGTCTTCCACACGGCCTTGCGCTCTGGTTAGAGTGACGCTCTAACCGTCAGTCGTTCCAGGAGTCCTCATGCCAGCCGCCCCCACCTCCTTCCGCATGCTCCCCGAGTGGGCTCCCCACGAGCGCACCTGGATGGCCTGGCCCGGGCCCAACCCCACCTTCGCCTCCGACGCCGAGCTGGAGGAGGCCCGCCGTGCCTGGGCCGCCGTCGCACGGGCCGTGCGCCGGTTCGAGCCGGACACGATGGTCGTCGGGCCCGGTCAGGAGGAGGGGGCGGCGGATCTCCTCGGCTCCGACGTCGAGCTGGCCGTGCGGCCGCTCGACGACGCCTGGATGCGGGACATCGGGCCCACCTTCGTCACCGACGGCCGCATGCTCGCCGCCGTCGACTGGACCTGCAACGGCTGGGGCGCCCAGGGGTGGGCCCGCTGGGAGAGCGACCAGCACATCGCCCGGGCCGTCGCCGAGCTGGCCGGCGTCCCCGCCCACAGCTCCCCGCTCGTCAACGAGGGCGGCGCGATCCACGTGGACGGCGAAGGCACCGTCCTGCTCACCGAGACCGTCCAGCTCGGCAAGGAGCGCAACCCCGGCTGGAGCAGGGAGCAGGTCGAGGCCGAGATCCACGCCCGCCTCGGCACCGAGAAGGCCATCTGGCTGCCGCGCGGGCTGACCGGCGACTACGGGACGTACGGCACGCTCGGCCATGTCGACATCGTCGCCGCCTTCACCCGCCCGGGTACCGTCGTCGCCCATGTCCAGCCGGACCCGGCCCACCCCGACCACGAGGTCACCCGCGAGAACCTGGCGGTCCTGCGCGCCGCCACCGACGCCAGGGGCCGCCGCCTGGAGGTCGTCGAGGTGCCCGCACCCACCGTGCTGCGCGACGAGGACGGTGAGTGGGTCGACTACTCCTACATCAACCACTACCTCTGCAACGACGGCGTGGTCCTCTGCGCCTTCGACGACCCGCGTGACGAGGAGGCCGCCGCGATCTTCCGGGGGCTCTTCCCGGACCGTACGGTGTCCCTCGTCGACGCCCGTACGATCTTCGCCGGTGGTGGAGGCATCCACTGCATCACCCAGCAGCAGCCGAAGATCTGAACCCCAACCCCAACCCCAACTCCAACCCGAGCCCGAGCCCGAGCCCGAACCCGAACCGCTTCCGAAAGTCCGGTCCCATGCCCGCCGCCCCCCGTCGCACCCACCAGGCCGCCCCGCCCCGCGAGGACGTCCTCGCCGCCGCCATGGCCACCATCGCCGAGCGCGGGCTCGACGGGCTGACCATGGCCGGGCTCGGGCGGGAGGTGGGGATGAGCAGCGGGCACCTGCTGTACTACTTCCGCACCAAGGACGAACTGCTCCTCCAGACACTGGAGTGGAGCGAGCGGCGCCTCGGGGCCGAGCGCGGCGCTCTGCTCGCCCGGCCGGGAACGGCCCGGGAGCGGCTGGATGCCTACCTCGACCTCTATCTGCCCGTCGGCCACCGCGACCCCCACTGGACGCTCTGGCTGGAGGTCTGGGGCCGCTCGCGGAACGCCGACGACGACGCCCGCGGCCGGCAGGCCGCGATCGAGGGGGTCTGGCACCGCGACCTGGTGGCGCTGCTCGCCGAGGGGATCTCGCGGGGCGAGTTCCGGCCGGTGGACGCCGAGCGGTTCGCCGCCCGGCTGCGGGCGCTGCTCGACGGGTTCAGCATCCATGTGACGGTCGGGATCCCGGGGGCGGGACGCGAGCAGGTGCTGGCACAAGCCGCGGAGTTCCTCGACGAGACGCTGACGCGGAGCCCCGCGTGAACACCGCGCTCGCGGTGCCCGTGACCCACGGTGCGGCACGAGTGCGACCAGCGTCACGACCGCATCCTGAGACACCGCCGTCATGGAGCCGATGCTGTGCGAGAATTCTGCCGTGTCCTCGTTCGTCATGATTATTGGCAGCAGGCGCGCCGGTCCGCAGTGACCGTCCCGTACCACCACGTACGGCGCGGTCATCGTGCCCCAGACCCGCGCGCAGACCTCTCGCACCCGCGAGGGGTTTTTTCGTTTTCCGGCCCGCACCCGGGCCGGGGCGGCGCGCGCGGGATGATGAGGGCAAGTGGAGCCGGGGGCTGTTCCGGGTTTCCCCGAACAGCCCCAGACCGTCCGGATCCACTCATCCGACAGGAGCCAGATCAGCATGACCACCAAGGCCAACGCCACCGACGACAGTTTCCACGTCTTCGACACCACACTGCGCGACGGTGCTCAGCGTGAGGGCATCAACCTGACGGTCGCCGACAAGCTGACCATCGCCCGCCATCTGGACACTTTCGGTGTGGGGTACATCGAGGGCGGCTGGCCGGGGGCCAACCCGCGCGACACGGAGTTCTTCGCCCGCGCCCAGCAGGAGGTCACGTTCGAGAACGCCCAGCTCGTGGCGTTCGGCGCGACCCGCAGGGCCGGCGGCAGCGCGGCCGACGACCCCCAGGTGAAGGCACTCCTGAACTCCGGCGCCCCGGTGATCACGCTGGTGGCCAAGGCGCACGACCGCCATGTGGAGCTGGCCCTGCGCACCACTCTGGCCGAGAACCTGGAGATGGTCCGCGACACCGTCTCCCATCTGTGCGAGCAGGGCCGCAGGGTCTTCGTGGACTGCGAACACTTCTTCGACGGCTACCGCGCCAACGCCGAGTACGCCAAGTCCGTGGTCCGTACCGCGTACGAGGCGGGCGCCGAGGTCGTCATCCTCTGCGACACCAACGGCGGCATGCTCCCCGCCCAGGTCCAGGCCGTCGTCTCCACCGTCGTCGCCGACACCGGCGCCCGGCTCGGCATCCACGCCCAGGACGACACCGGCTGCGCCGTCGCCAACACCCTGGCCGCGGTGGACGCCGGCGCCACCCACGTCCAGTGCACGGCCAACGGCTACGGCGAGCGGGTCGGCAACGCCAACCTCTTCCCGGTCGTCGCCGCCCTGGAACTCAAGTACGGCATGAAGGTGCTGCCCGAGGGCGCGCTCGCCGAGATGACCCGTATCTCGCACGCCATCGCCGAGGTCGTCAACCTCACCCCCTCCACCCACCAGCCGTACGTGGGCGTCTCGGCCTTCGCCCACAAGGCCGGGCTGCACGCCTCCGCCATCAAGGTCGACCCCGACCTCTACCAGCACATCGACCCCGAGCTGGTCGGCAACACCATGCGGATGCTGGTCTCCGACATGGCGGGCCGCGCCTCCATCGAGCTGAAGGGCAAGGAGCTCGGCATCGACCTCGGCGACGACCGCGCCCTGGTCGGCCGGGTCGTGGAACGGGTCAAGGAGCGCGAACTCCAGGGCTACACCTACGAGGCCGCCGACGCCTCCTTCGAGCTGCTGCTGCGCGGGGAGGTCGAGGGCCGGGCCCGGCGCTACTTCCGTACGGAGTCCTGGCGGGCCATCGTCGAGGACCGCCCCGACGGCACCCACGCCAACGAGGCGACCGTGAAGCTCTGGGCCAACGGGGAGCGGATCGTCGCCACCGCCGAGGGCAACGGCCCGGTCAACGCGCTGGACCGGGCCCTGCGCGTCGCCCTGGAGCGGATCCACCCCCAGCTCGCCAAGCTGGAGCTGGTCGACTACAAGGTCCGCATCCTGGAGGGCCGCACCGGCACCGAGTCCACCACCCGGGTGCTCATCACCACGGGCGACGGCACCGGCGACTGGGCGACCGTGGGGGTCGCCGAGAACGTCATCGCCGCCTCCTGGCAGGCGCTGGAGGACGCGTACACCTACGGACTGCTGCGTGCGGGCGTGGAGCCCACGGAGTAGCCCGGCCGGACCACATCGCGCGAGAGCCGCCGCCCGGCGCCGGGCGGCGGCTCTCGCGCGTTCAGAGGTGAACACATAACGCTCCCTGCCTGGTGGGCGGACGGGTCCGGACGTCCACCGGTGCCGACGGCCTGCCCGTCACCCGCGTCGTGGAGCGTGACCTTCCCCGTACCGCGACCGGCCCGTACCGCGATGGACCGGGAGATCACCCCTGCCGAACTCGCGGCCCGCTCGTGCGGTTGCGGCGCGACCACGCGTTCCCGGCCGTCATCACGGAGAACGGCGCCGCCGTCGTCGCCGTCCAGGCGCAAGGGGGGGCGACGTCCGGGGCCACTTCGCCCGCTCGCTCCTGGACGACTTCGACCGGCCTACGGCTGCGCCCAACGATTCCGCGTCGTCCGCGTCGACCACGACACCCGGGCCCGCACGCCCAAGAGCAGCGCCAAGTGGTACTGCGGCACGATCCGCCGCACCCGCGACGACATCGCGCAACGCACCAGAGAGCCGCGTAGCGCACCAGAGCTCCGCGTAACATGCCAAGCCATCACGCAGCGCACCAAAGTGCCACGTAGCGCACCAAGAACCGTGACGCACCGGTACGTCCACGAACTCGCCCCCGAGGAGAGAGCGCTCCCGCATGCCCCGCACCCCGCACTCCCGGCCCCGGCCCCGGCCCCGGAAGGGCAGAGCCAGACCCGTGACGGCCGCCCTCACCGCCGCGGCCGTGCTGGCCATGCTGCTCGCCGACTCGGCCACCGGCCCCGCCGCGACGGCCGTCGAGCCGGCCCTCACCGCGAGCGTCGTCACCGACGCGGCGGTCCACCCGGTGAAGCACGGCGAAACGGCCCAGGTGGCGCTCTCCGTGGTCACCACGGGCTCCGTCCCCATCGAGGAGCCCGTCACCGTCACGTATGCCACCGAGGGCGGCACAGCGGTGGCCGGGAAGGACTACGCCCCGGTCACCGGCAGCCACACCTTCCCCGCGGGCACCGCGGACGGCACCACGCACCGGGTCACCGTCCGCACCGCGAAGGTGTCCGAGCCGGCCGAGGCGAAGACGGTCCCGGTCGAGCTGACCGTCGCCGGTGCGAAGGCCCCCCGGGAGAACCCGCAGGTCGTCATCGACGCTCACGGGTTCCCGTACCAGAACGCGAAGCTGCCCGTGGAGCGGCGCGTGGCGGATCTGCTGGGACGCATGTCGCCCGCCGAGAAGGCCGGCCAGATGACCCAGGCCGAGCGCAACGCGCTCCGCACCCCGGGCGACATCGCCGCCTACGGCCTCGGCTCGCTGCTCTCCGGCGGCGGCTCGGCCCCCACCCCCAACACCGCCGCCGCCTGGGCCAATATGGTCGACGCCCACCAACTGCGCGCGCAGGCCACCCGCTTCCAGATCCCGCTGATCTACGGCGTGGACGCGGTGCACGGCCACAACAACGTCGTCGGCGCGACGATCATGCCGCACAACATCGGCATCGGCGCGGGCCGAGACCCCGGGAGCGCCGAGAGGACGGGCGCGATCACCGCCAAGGAAGTGCGCGCCACCGGCGTCCCGTGGGACTTCGCCCCCTGCGTCTGCGTCACCCGCGACGAACGCTGGGGCCGGTCGTACGAGGCGTTCGGCGAGGACCCGGCCCTGGTCGAGGCCATGGAGACGGTCATCCAGGGCATGCAGGGCAGCCCGTCGGGCAAGGACCTGCACCGCAACGACAAGGTCCTCGGCAGCGCGAAGCACTTCGTCGGCGACGGCGGCACCGGGTACGGATCCGCCACCACCGGCTCGTACACGATCGACCAGGGCGTCACCGAGGTCACCCGCGAGGAGCTGGAGGCCGTTCACCTCTCCCCGTTTGAGGAGTCGGTGAAGCGGGGCGTCGGCACGGTCATGCCCTCGTACTCCTCGCTCGACATCCAGGGCGACGACCAGGGCCCGGTGAAGACGCACGCCAACGCCGAGATGATCAACGGCGTCCTCAAGGGCCGGATGGGCTTCGAGGGCTTCGTCATCAGCGACTGGCAGGCCATCGACCAGATCCCCGGCGACTACGCGAGCGATGTGCGTACGTCCATCAACGCCGGACTCGACATGATCATGGTCCCGACCGCGTACCAGGACTTCACCAGGACGCTGAAGGACGAGGTGGCGGCGGGCCGGATCAGCGAGGCACGCATCGATGACGCGGTCGCCCGCATCCTCACCCAGAAGTTCCGCCTGGGCCTCTTCGAGAAGCCGTACGCGGACACCACCCACCTCGACGAGGTCGGCTCGGCCGAACACCGTGCGGTGGCCCGCGAGGCGGCGGCCAAGTCCCAGGTCCTGCTGAAGAACGGCGACACGAACGAGGGGGCGGTCCTGCCCCTCAAGCGTTCCCAGAAGGTGTACGTCGCCGGTTCCAACGCCGACGACATCGGCAACCAGGCCGGCGGCTGGACCATCAGCTGGCAGGGCTCCTCCGGAACGACCACCACGGGGACGACGATCCTGGAGGGGATGAGGAAGTCGGCGAAGGGCCCCGACTCCGTCACCTACTCCCAGGACGCCTCGGCCGCCACGGACGGTTACGACGTCGGTGTGGTGGTCGTCGGCGAGACCCCGTACGCCGAAGGCATCGGCGACGTCGGCAACGGTCACGACCTGGAGCTGACGGCCGCCGACAAGGCAGCGGTCGACACGGTCTGCGCCGCCATGAAGTGCGCGGTCCTGATCGTCTCGGGCCGTCCCCAGCTCATCGGTGACCGGCTCGGGAAGATCGACGCGCTGGTGGCCTCCTGGCTGCCGGGTTCCGAGGGCGACGGCGTGGCGGACGTCCTCTACGGCGAGCGCGCCTTCACCGGACAGTCCCCGGTGACCTGGCCGAAGACGGAGGACCAGCTCCCGATCAACGTCGGGGACCCGACGTACGACCCGCAGTTCCCGTACGGCTGGGGCCTGACCACCCTGAAGAAGCCCCCGGCCGGCGGTGAGCTGACCCTGGCCGCTCTCGCGGCCGACGCCCGGGCCGCCGAGAAGGCGCACCTGGGGAAGACCCCGGCGGGCAAGGCGATCGTGGACCAGGCCCGGCTGCTGGTCCAGCAGAAGATCGGCGGGACGTTCACCCAGGCGGTCTCCAAGCCGTTCGCGGAGGCGGACCACCTGCTGCTCACCGGTGACCTGACCGGAGCGGTGGGCAAGCTGCGCACGGCGTACCGCGCCGCGTAGCTCCCGGCCAAGGGCTCTCCGGACGGGCGACGGCGTTCGTCGCCCGTCTGGAGTAGCGTGAAGTATGAGGAAAAGGCTCTTCCCCGCGCTGCTGGCGGGCCTGCTGCTCATCATCGCAGCGGCGGCTCTCGCCCTGACCTCCCCCGCGTCGGCCGCGCCCGCCGCGCCCGCCGCGACCATCCAGGACGCCGCCCAGGCCCTGCGCGACGACCCGGTATACGTGGATCCGGGCGCTCGCGATCAGCTCTCCGTCGCTGACGAGAAGGCCCTGGAGAACAAGATCACGGACGCCGACAAGCCGGTGTTCGTGGCCGTCCTTCCCGATACCCCGGCCTTCCCCGAGGAAGGCCTGCTCCAGACCCTGCGCAGCGACACCGGCATCACCGGCGTCTACGCGGTCCGCCTCGGCGACGGCTTCAACGCGGGCGCGGACCCGCAGGTCATGCCCACCCGGGCGGTCGAGAACCTCACGGCCGCCGTGGAGAACCCCGCCACCGCCACGGACACGAACGCCCAGCTCAACGCCTTCGTCGACCGCGCCGTCGAACAGGCCCGGGGCACGGCCCCCGCTTCCTGGTCCGGCGGAGGAGGCGCGGCGGACGAGCCCGGGGCCCCGGTCGGCGGCCTGATCACGCTCGGCGCGCTGGTCGCGGCGGGCGGCGCGGGCGCGTACGCGATCTCCCGCCGCAACAAGCGCCGCAGGGAGGAAGAGGAGCGCATCGCGCTCGACAGGCTCCGGGTCGTCGTCGACGAGGACATCACCGCGTACGGCGAAACCCTGGAACGCCTGGACTTCCACCCCGCAGAACCGGCCGCGGACGACACCATGCGCGCCGACTACGAACGGGCCCTGGACTCCTACGAGAGCGCCAAGACGAAGATGGACAAGGCCGGACACCCCTCGGACGTGCGCGGAGTCACCCAGTCCCTGGAGGACGGCCGCTACTCCCTCGCGGTCCTGGAGGCCCGCCGCACCGGCGCGGAGATCCCGGCCCGCCGCCCGCCGTGCTTCTTCGACCCGCGCCACGGCCCCGCGGTCACGGAGGTCCTGTGGACCCCGTCCGGCGGCGCGGCCCGCGAGGTCCCGGTCTGCGGCGCGGACGAGATCCGGCTCGGCCGGGGCGAGGACCCCATGAGCCGCACGGTCGACGTGGGCGACGGCAACCGGCGCCCGTACTGGGAAGCGGGCCCGGCGTACGGCCCCTGGGCCGGCGGCTACTTCGGCGGCGGCCTGCTCCCCGGCCTCCTGGTCGGCACCATGCTCGGCTCGATGCTCGCCACCCCGGCGTACGCCTCCGAGTACGGCGGCGGCGACTTCGGCGGCGGGGCGGGCGGCGACTGGGGCGGCGGCGACTTCTCCGGCTCCGACTTCGACTCCTCCGGGTTCGGCGGCGGCGGGTTCGGTGACGGCGGAGGCTTCGGGGGCGGCGGGTTCGACGGCGGCGGATTCTGAGCGGGCGGGTGCCGGAGGGGGAACGCCCGCCAAGGGCGCCCCCCTCCCGAGCGGGCCGGGATCAGCCGGTGACCCGCAACGTGCCCGAGGCCGTGGCGTCCGCACCCGTGCCGTCCGCGGGGGCGGCGGTCAGCCTCCACGTGTAGCCGCCGGTCGGCACGGGGTCGCCCGAGGCGGACGTACCGTCCCAGCCGACGCGTACCGTGCCGCGCGCTTCCTCGCCCGTCCAGGTGCGGACCACCTCTCCGGTCGAGCGGCGGGTGGAGCGTGAGCCGCCAGGACGCGGCCGATTTGGAGAGCCACCACGCGGCGTTCCACCCGCCCGCCGAGGTGGCGGGCACGGTGCTGTGGGTGACGCCCAGAGGGGAGACGGCCTGCTGCGGGGCGGTGACGTGGACGGTGTGGTCGGTCCCGACCCAGGCGAGCTTGCCCGCAGCCGCGTCCAGGGCCCAGGTGGAGCCGTCGGGGCGCAGGGCGGTGAGGCGCAGATTCCCGGCGGCGTCGCGCGCGGCCAGGAAGCGGTCGCCCAGCAGGACGCCGGACTCCGGGGCGGGGTAGTCGTGATGCGTCGCCGTGTCGTACACGCCCGCCGCGTCCTCGGAGGCGCAGCTCCAGTACAACAGGGTCCCGCTGCGCTGGAGTTCACCGGGGACGCAGTCGGAACCGATGTCGTGGGTACCGGTCACCCTGCCGGTGCGCGGGTCGACCACGTTGACCCTGCCGGGCTTGCTCGGGGCCGACTTGTAGAGCAGGTTCCCGTCCAGCACCGCGCCCTGCGACGGCTGTTCGCGGACGACGAGGTCGCGGGCGGTGTCGATGACGTACTGCCGGCCGCCCGCCTCGTACAGCACGAGCTCCGGTGAGGCGTCGATGACGCGTCCGCCCGTGCCGGGCAGGGGCAGGCCCTCGGTCTGCTGGTCCGGGTCGTCGCCGGTCACCAGCACGTCGGCGCCGGTGCCGGGATCGGTGACCAGCCGGGCCAGTCCCTCGTCCGCACCGTCGGCGAAACGGCCCGCCGCGAGACCGGGGAAGTCGGCGAGCCGCGCGCCCTCCACCGGGTCGAGGCCGGTCCCGACGGCCTTGCCGTGCAAGGTGTCCTTCCCGGCCAGTGAGTTGACGTACCGCAGCCGTCCCCGGTCGAGGCTCAGCGCCCCGATCTCGCCGTCCGCCGTCTTGACCTTCGGGACCTCCCGCATCACCAGATCGAACACGGTCCCGCTGCCGTCCTGGCTGAACGAGTGGATGGCCCGCTTGCCGTCGGCGTCCTTGCCGAGCGCCAGCACGCTTCCGTGGCCTTCGGCCCGGAGCTGGGCGAACTCCACCGTGTGCAGGAGCGTGCGCTCGGTGTCCGCGCCGGTGATGGGCGTGAGCCGCAGCGGGCCGCCGATGCCCTCGTGCCAGACGATGTTGTCCTCCACCACGAACGAGGTGACCTCGGTGTCGGGGGACGTCGTGGGGAGCGGGACGACCCGGGGCGCGGCCGTGCTGCCACGCTGCATGATCCTGACCCCCTGGCCGCCGCTGCCGTCGCGCGAGAACCAGCTGACGGTGGTCTGGGTGAGGCGGAAGCTGCTCGCGTCGCCCGTCACGGGCAGCGGAGTCACCCGGCCGTCGTACGCGGTCAGGAGGCCGTAGCCCGGGGAGCCGTCGGCGAGGCGGTAGCCGATGAGGACATCGCTGGACTGCCCGCCGAGCACCACGGGCTCGGCGTCCGTGGTGGCTCCGGCGGGCAGCCGCACGACGGGGTCCGCCGACGGCTCCCCGCCCAGGGCCACCCGCATCTCGTACGTTCCGTCGCCGCGGTCGACGGTCGCCAGCACCCAGCCGCCGGCGTAGCGCAGGTTGAGGTAGCCGGCGGGCACCTTGAGGGTGCTGTTGAAGGCGGGGTCCTCGATGCCGACCCGTACGACGTCGGTCCCGCCGTCCGCGCGCTGCTGCGTGTAGACGGCCCGGTTGTGCTCGTCGTGACCGCCCACGAGCAGTTCCTGCGGGACCGATTCGATCTCCGTGACGACCCGGGTGCGCCTGTTGTACGAGTTCGTCCAGAGGTAGCTTCCGCCCTCGCGGTGCAGGACGCCGTATCTGCCGGTCGCCAGTATGGTCTCGGGCCCGTCGCCGAACGCGTCGGGCGCGGGTATCAGGACTTCGGCGGCCTCGGTCGTCCCGGCCGCGTGCGCCGTGGCGAGCCCCCCGGTCAGCGCCACCGCGATCGCCGCCGCCCCCGCGGCCCGTCCGGTACGCCGGGTGCGGCTGGTCGTGTACAGGTGTCGGGACACCTGCCCTCCTGTGTTCTGTTGACTGATTGTCTCGGTTGACCGATCGCGCGCGTCTGCGCCGCGAACACGATCAACTTTATTCATCTGTAGGGAAGTTGTGTGAAACATGCGCAACAGGTGCCGCGGAGTGATCGACCCGGGCCCGGTCGGGCCTCCGGGTGGCCACCCGAAGGTGGGGTGGCGTGCCGGGGGCCGTTGACCGGGAGGTGGGGCCGAGAGCGGCCGGAAGTGGGGTCCGTGCCAGGCTGCGGCGTAAAGATGGAGCTTCAAGCTGCACGGCGGCATCGCGGCAGTGCTGAGTGCCGCCGCCCTGTCGCTGGCCGTGCTCACCTGGCTGCCGGGAGCGTTTGTCCGTCGGTGCTGCCGTCGTCGTGCTGGCGGTCGGAGAGCTGCGCCGTGCGGACACCGCTTCCGTGGCGCGGTGACGGTGGCGGAGTTCCTCAGGCAACGGCGGAGCGTCGATCGCCCCTGGTCGCCGCCGCCGGAGAATCGGAGCGTGCCCTTTGCCGGGTGCCGACCGTTGAACCGGGCATGAAGAAGCGAAGCGTACTCGCCGTTGTCACCCTCGCCGCCGGAGCGGTCATCGCCGCGATCAGCCCGCCCCCGGGAGGCGGCGACACGGTGCACGCCGCCGAGCCGCCCGTCAGCCTCGGCGCGCTGGACGACGTCAGTGACCTCGGCACACTGGTCGACGGCGCGGCGGGGGCGACCACCTCCACCGCGGGTACGGTCACCAGCACCGTGGAAGGCGCCCAGCTCAGCTGACCCGGCCGGCAGGGGCGGCCGGACCGGCCGCCCCTGCCTCCGTCCCCGACTGCCGCAGCGTCGGCTTCCGAGGCGAACCGTCGGCCGTCGAGGTCAGGCCAGAAAATCGACCCGCGGGCAGAAGCCCGCTCCGGCGGCGGCCCGGTAAACGGGCCAGGCCAGAGCCAGGTCCTGCCAGGGCAGGCCGACAGGGGCGTAGACGGTGATCTGGTCGCTTCTCTCGCGGCCGGCCCGCTCACCGTGGAGCACCTGCCCGAGTGTGGCGTACGCGGCGTCCGCCCCCAGTCCGCTGTTGCCCAGAGCCCCCATGGCGACGGCGAGTTCAAGGTCGTCGACCACCGTGCGGGCGCGTTGCGGGGCGTCGGCGGCGAGTTCGACCTTGCCGGGTTCATCGGCGCCGAGCGTGGTGACGTGCATACCGGGGCGCAGATCAGAGGCGCCGAGCAGCGGGCTGCGCGACCATGTCGCCAGGACGACGATGTCCCCCTGTGCGGCGGCGTGCCGAGGTTCGGCAGCCGTCTCGACCGGGATGCCCAGAAGACGTTCGTGTTCCACGGCGAACGCGGCCGCCCGCGCGGGGTCGGTGTCGCACACGGTCAGCCTGGACAACGTGCGCAGTCGGACGAGACCACGCAGCACCATACGGGCCTGGGCGCCCGCGCCGACGACGCTCACCGAGCCGGCATGCTCGTCGGCGAGTACATGGGTCGCCAGAGCCGCGGCCAGTCCGGTGCGCCAGGCCGTGACCGTAGCCGAGTCGAGCACGGCCAGCAGCTCTCCGTCCGCCAGGTCGTGCAGACAGACGAGCCCGCGCAACGCGGGAGCCGCGTCGGGGAACTTCGCGTTGACCTTCACCGTGTAGGCCGGAATCCCGTCGATCACTCCGGGCAGAAGCGCTGTCGCCGTGCCCGGCCCGGGAAGGTCCGTGCGCACGCGCAACGGTCGAACGTCCGGAGCGGGCGCGAGGAAGCCCGCGCGAAGCCCGGCCATCACGGTGTCGGGGTCGAGCAGCTCGGTGATCTGGGAACGAGTCAGCAGCAGGGTCACCCGGCCACCCTCGCTCGTCGGCCGTGGCCAGGGCAACTTCGCGGGGGTCGCCCGTCCTCGGCGCCCGTCCTCGGCGCCCGGCCGAGCGGCATCGCGGCCCCGGCTGTCGGGTCGCGCTTCAGCGCTCCCGGCCGCGGTCGTCGACCTGTTCCGGCGTGGCATGGAGGCGGGGCGCGGCGCGACAGCTGCTCGGCCCTGGTGGAGCTGATGGCGAAGCCAGGGAAGTAGCGCTTCGCCGGCCCGACCGATCCGGGCACGGACGGTCGGGTCCGGCAGAGTGGCTCCTTCCTACGGTGCACGGGCAAGGGAAGGAGTCAGCGGTTGCTGGAACGGCTGAACGACGCGATGGAGCACATCGAGGCACACCTCGGCGAACGCATCGAGGCGGCGGAGCTGGCACGTATCGCGATGACGTCGGAGTACCACTTCCGCCGCATGTTCTCCGCGCTCGCGGGGATCCCGCTGTCGGAGTACATCCGTCGTCGCCGCATGACGGTCGCGGGGGCCGAGGTGCTCGGCGCCCCTGACCGGACGCTGCTGGACGTGGCGGTGCGGTACGGCTACGACACGGGGGAAGGCTTCGCCCGCGCGTTCCGGGCCGTGCACGGCATCGGCCCCGGCGAGGCCCGGCGCGGCGGCGCGGTCCTGCGGTCCCAGCAACGGCTGACCTTCCGACTCGTCGTCGAAGGGAGTAGCGCCATGCGGTACAAGCTGGTGGAGAAGGACGCGTTCCGGGTGGTGGGGAAGAAGGCCCGCGTCCCGCTCATCCACGAGGGGCCGAATCCGGCCATCGCGGAGTTCATCCGGGGAATCGGACGGGAAGAGCTGGACCGCATCGCGGCCCTCTCCGACCAGGAGCCGGCCGGGATCGTCGGGGTGAGCGACCAGCTCGACCCGAGCCGCGCGGAGGGCACCGAACTCGACTACTACCACGGCGTGGTGAGCGGTTCGGAGCCTCCAGAGGGCCTGGCCGTCCTGGACGTACCGAAGGGGACATGGGCGGTCTTCGAGAACGAGGGGGAGTTTCCGCACGCCCTCCAGTACCTCTGGCGGGATGTCTTCACCCAGTGGTTCCCGTCGAACCCGTACGCCTCCAGG
The DNA here is from genome assembly GCF_002910905.1 of Streptomyces sp. SM11. Classification (GTDB taxonomy): domain Bacteria; phylum Actinomycetota; class Actinomycetes; order Streptomycetales; family Streptomycetaceae; genus Streptomyces. The sequence goes on from NZ_NEUE01000008.1 coordinate 23,639, forward strand.
CCGGGCCCGGAGATCCTGCGGGTGCGGCTGTCGGAGGAGGGGAAGCGGGCGGAGGCGGAGCTCTGGATCCCGGTGGAGCGGTCGGCTGCCGGCTGACAGGAGAGCCGTCCCGCTTCCGGCCGCGTTGTCGGCTGGAGGCGGGGCGGCTCTTTTCGGGTGCGGGGTACGGGTCAGACGGCCGTGCTGCCGTGGACGAAGGCGCTCCAGGCGGCGGGCTCGACGGTGAGGACGGGGCCGTCGGTCACCTTGGAGTCGCGGATGTGGATGGCGGAGGGGTGGGCGGCGACCTCTACGCAGGCGTCCTCGAAGTCGCCGCTGTAGCTGGACTTGTGCCAGTGGTAGGCGACTTCGATGCAGTTGCCGCCGTCGCCGTCGCTGTAGCTGGATTTGAACCAGTGGAGGGCGGTAGGGCCGGGGGCGGGGTGTGCTGCGCGGGACATGTCTCTCCAAGCAGTGCGTCAAGCAGTGCGTCCAGTAGCCGGGTGCTCTCCGCGACGGTGAGCGCCTGGGAACGCAGCATCCCATACCTCTGCATAAGTGCGCTGACGTCGGCGGGTTCGTCGTACAGCTCTGCCCGCAGCTGGCCGCTGATGTAGGCGAGCCCGTCGTGGTCTGGTGTCTCCAGCAGAACGAGTGGCCCTCCGAGCCCGGCGTGCCGAGGCGTGTTCCGGGGCATGATCTGAATCGTGACGAACGGCAGATCCATGCAGCGCCGCAGGTGGAGAAGCTGCTCTCGCATCACTTCGGGGTCGCCCATCTGGGCGTGCAGAATGCTCTCCTCCAGGATGAAGTGGAGGATCGGCCGGGGCTTGCGCTCCAGGATCTTCTGGCGGCCGAGCCGGTCCGCCACCCGCTTCTCGATTTCCTCCTCTTCGAGCGGCGGATAGTTGCAGCCGAAGATGAAGCGCGCGTACGCCTCGGTCTGGAGCAGCCCCGGGATGAGCTGCGACTCGTACGAGATCAGACTCACCGCGTCCTGCTCGTACTGCACGAAGTCCTTGACCAGCGCCTGGTAGCGCTCCTTCCGCGGAATCCTTTCCACCGCGACCCTCAACACGCCCTTGGATTGAAGGAGTTCATCGAGCTGGACGGCCAGGTCCAGTTGGAGCGCTCGCCGCCCCTGTTCGATCGAGGCGATGGTGTCCTCGCCCACCCCGAGCTGCTCGGCGAGAGAGGCCTGTGTCAGCCCGGCGAGTTTGCGGAGGTGGCGCAGCTGCGCCCCGACCAGCTGCCATGAGGTAACTCGCCTGATGCTGCTCTGCTTTCCGGTTTGCATGACGTGGCTCTCCCCGTTCCGGTCCCGATGTCAACCCGTCAGAACCCGTACAAAAGCGTTTGTACGTCTCTCCGCTCTGCTGAAGCGTAGTCACGCCGTGTGAGCGTGAAAGCATGAACGAGACAACTCAACTCCCCTACTTCCGCGCCGCCTTCTACTGCCGCGAGCGCAGGTCGATCCCGGTCGTACGCAAGTTCACCCGCAAGGCTCTCGTCGAGTGGAAGTGCGAAGAGCGCACCGACGACGTGCTGCTCTGCGTAACCGAACTGGCGACCAACGCCCTCCGCCACGGTGTCCCGCCGGGGCGTGGTTTCAAGGTCCACATCTACCTGGAGCGGATCGAGAACATGGTCCGCGTCGAGCTGCACGACAGTGGTGACGGTGAGGTGCGCCCGGCGGACGGGGTGCCGGGGGCCGACGACGAGGGCGGGCGCGGGTTGCTGCTCGTCGCGGCACTGGCGGACAAGTGGGGGGTGGCCGAGCGGAGCCCCGGCAAGGTCGTGTGGTGCGAATTCGGCATCGTGTGAGTTGCTGTTTCGGCAAGGATGTTTGTCGTTTCCGCCTCGCGGGCGCACTCTCGTCATCGAGCGGAGGTGCTCCGCAGGGACGAAGGAGGAGCGACATGAAGCAGCAGCGGTACGACGTGGTGATCGTGGGCGGCGGGGCCGCCGGCCTGAGCGGGGCGCTGACCCTGGCACGGGCCCGGCGCTCGGTCCTGGTGATCGATGCGGGCGAGCCCCGTAACGCGCCCGCGTCCCATGTGCACAACTACCTGGGCCGCGAGTCGACCCCGCCCGGCGAACTGCTGGCGATCGGCCGGGGCGAGGCGGCCGGGTACGGAACGGAGTTCGCCGAGGGCCGGGTGGTCTCCGCCGAACGGCTGCCGGGGGAGCGAGGCTTTCGGGTGGTGACGGAGGACGGCCGGTCGGTCGAGGCGCGCAGGCTGCTGGTGACGACAGGGCTCGTCGACGAGCTGCCGCCCGTGCCCGGCCTGGCGGAGCGCTGGGGGCGTGAGGTGCTGCACTGCCCGTACTGCCACGGCAACGAGGTGGCGGACCGCCCGATCGGCGTGCTCGCCACCGGCCCCCTCGCCGTGCACCAGGCGCTGATGTGGCGGCAGTGGAGCGAGGACGTCACCCTCTTCCGCCACACGGGCCCGGAGCCGTCGGACGCGGAGTACGAGGAGCTGGCCGCGCGGGGCGTGGCGGTGGTGGACGGCGAGGTGACGGGCCTGGAGGTCGCCGACGACCGGTTCACCGGCGTACGGCTGGAGTCCGGCCGGGTGATCCCGCGCGAGGCGCTGGTGGTCCAGGCCCGGTTCACCGCCCGGTCTGCGGTCCTGGAGTCGCTGGGGCTGAAGCCCGTGGCGCAGGAGATGGGCGGGACGGTGATCGGTACGTACATCCCGACCGACCCGGCCGGCGCGACGGAGGTTCCCGGGGTCTGGGCGGCGGGCAACGTCACCCGGCTCACCGAGCAGGTGATCGGCGCCGCTGCGGCGGGCCTCATGGCGGCGGGCGCGGTCAACGGCGATCTGATCGCCGAGGACACCCGGCTGGCGGTGGCGGCCCGGCGGGGGTGAGCGGGTGCCATGGCGGGAACCGGGCGGTGAGCGGTGAGGAGGTCCCGCGCCCGCTCGAAGGAGTCGGTGCCGCCGCCCGGGGCCTCGGCCGCGTGCCTTCGCCCGTTCCCGTCCGGCGTAACGAGGGCAGGCGAATGATGGAGCCCCTGGGGTGGGGTCTGGGGCCCCGGCAGCATGTGTGAGCTTCCGCGACGGGGATACGCGGAGGGTTCCGGGCACCACGAGGGTGCCGGGGGCGACATCGTGGGCGGGCCGCCCGGCGGCCTGCCGGCCACGGGACGGCGATCGAGCCGACGCGGCACGGAGGCCCGTCGGGAGCGGTTCCTCGACGGGTCGATTCGCCCGTGTTTGCCTACATTGGCAGAGGGCCGGAAGGGCGGCCGTAGTAGGAGACATCGCCGACGCGTCTGCGGAAGACGAACAAGAGGAAAAGACGACATGACCGACACCTCGCGCAAGCCGACCACCTCCGACTCCGGCGCCCCGGTGGAGAGCGACGAGCATTCGCTCACCGTCGGCCCGGGCGGGCCGATTCTGCTCCAGGACTCCTACCTGATCGAGCAGATGGCCCAGTTCAACCGCGAACGCATCCCCGAGCGCCAGCCGCACGCCAAGGGCAGCGGCGCGTTCGGGAGGTTCGAGGTGACCGCGGACGTCTCCGCGTACACGAAGGCCGCGCTGTTCCAGCCCGGCACCACGACCGACCTGGTCATCAGGTTCTCCACCGTCGCCGGGGAGCGGGGCAGCCCGGACACCTGGCGGGACCCGCGCGGCTTCGCGGTGAAGTTCTACACCAGCGAAGGCAACTACGACATGGTGGGCAACAACACCCCCGTGTTCTTCGTGAAGGACCCGATGAAGTTCCAGCACTTCATCCGGTCTCAGAAACGCCGGGCGGACAACAACCTCCGCGACCACGACATGCAGTGGGACTTCTGGACGCTCTCGCCCGAGTCGGCCCACCAGGTCACCTGGCTGATGGGCGACCGGGGCATCCCGCGCAGCTGGCGCCACATGAACGGCTACACCTCGCACACGTACATGTGGATCAACGCGCAGGGGCAGCGGTTCTGGGTGAAGTACCACTTCAAGACCGACCAGGGCGTCGAGACGTTCACGCAGCACGAGGCCGACCAGATGGCCGCCGCGGACACGGACTACCACACGCGTGATCTCTTCGAGCACATCCGCGACGGGGAGTACCCGAGCTGGACGTTGAAGGTCCAGATCATGCCGTACGAGGACGCGAAGGACTACCGGTTCAACCCGTTCGACCTGACCAAGGTGTGGCCGCACGGCGACTACCCGCTGATCGAGGTCGGCCGGATGACGCTGGACCGCAACCCCACGGACAACCACGCCGAGATCGAGCAGGCGGCCTTCCAGCCGAACAACTTCGTCCCCGGCATCGGCCCGAGTCCGGACCGGATGCTCCTGGCCCGGCTGTTCAGTTACGCGGACGCACACCGCCACCGCATCGGCGGCAACTACCAGCAGCTGCCGGTCAACGCCCCCGTCGTGCCGGTGTACACGTACTCCAAGGACGGGGCGATGGCGTACCGGAAGACCACCGACCCGGTCTACGCCCCGAACTCCAAGGGCGGTCCGGAGGCCGACACGGCACGCTACGGCACCCCGCCGAGCTGGTACGCCGACGGTGACATCACCCGGGCGGCCTACGTCGACCACGCCGAGGACGACGACTGGGGCCAGGCGGGCACGATGGTCCGCGAGGTCCTGGACGACGCGGCACGGGACCGGCTGGTGGACAACGTGGTCGGCCACCTGCTGAACGGGGTGACCGAACCGGTGCTCCAGCGGGCGTTCCAGTACTGGTCGAACATCGACGGCACCATCGGCAAGCGCGTCGAGCAGGGCGTCCGCGCGAAGGCAGGCGAGAAGGACCCGAAGGCGGGCGAGCAGGGCAACCCGGCCCGCTCGTCGATGCAGCGCAAGGCCTGAGGCGGGCCGTTGGCCCCCTTCCGGGCGTACGACAGGCCCTCGCCGCGTCGGCCGACGCGGCGAGGGCCTGTGCGTTTCTCCCGAGTACGGGCTCGGCCGCCCGCGTACCCGGGGCCGGAGCAAGCCGTGCTGGTCACCGGTTCTATGCCGGCCGCGATCGCAGGGGGGCGACGATGCGGCGATACGACTGGTACGGCGGCGAGGAGTCCGGGAGGAACTCTGACGCCGAGGCCGAGGCGCTCAAGGCGAAGGTGCAAGGTGCACGCCGGTCTCGCGGGGGGATGCGGGCTGACGGTGCTGCTGGCCGTCGCCGCGGGCGTGGCCCTCCTGGCCGTGGTGGTGGTGCCGGCCTGGGCCTGGCTGTCCAGCCGCTACTGATCCGGCCGGGCGGTGATTCCGTGGCACGCGCCACGGCCGGCCCGCCTTCCTCAGTGCTGGACCGGACCGCCGACCGGGACGGGATCGACGTGCCCGGAGGGCGGGAGGGTCCGCGCCAGGTCAAGCCCGATGTCCACCAGCGACGACCGGCGCAGGCGTGCGACCTCCGGCAGCGGGGTCCACACCGACTCGGCGGTGTCGCCGTTCGGCTCGGGCCGCAGTCGGCCGCCGGTGACGCGGACGCGGTAGAAGACGCCGACGTTCTGCAGCTCGGGCGCACCGGGCCGGCGGCGCTCGCCCGCCGGAATCACCCGTGAGTCCACGCCGAGCAGGCGTTCGACCACGGCCTCCAGACCGGTTTCCTCGGCGACTTCACGGATCACCGCGTCGAACGGGTTGTCCTCTGCGTGCTCGACCTCGCCGCCGGGGAGGGGCCACGTCCGCTCGCCGCCCGGACCCACGGCATGGGCGAGCAGCACCCGTCCGTCCTTGATGCACACCGCGTACGCGGCCAGTCTTCGATCCATTCGGGGAGGCTATCCCGGTGTCCGGGCCGGTGTCCGGGGGTAGGTGACCCCCTGGCCTTTCAAGATCATCGATGTGCAGAATGACCTGTATGCCGATAACGAACACGCCTCAGGCGGCCACGCTCGACGATGCTCCGTCGATCAGCCGCACCCTGGCCCGCGCTTTCGAGGACGACCCGATGATGGGGTGGTTCTTCCCCGGCGGGGCCTCGCGCGAGCCCGATCTGGTCCGTTACTTCACCGCGATCTTCACCCGGCAGTACGGCCGCCACGGGGTGTGCGAGCGCACCGCGTCGGCGGCCGCGTTCTGGGTGCCGCCGGAGGGGCAGGAGAAGGCCGTCCCCGACGCGGAGACCATCGCGGAACTGGAGGAGATCCTCGGTGACCGGGCACCCCTGTTCCGGGGCGCCGTCGAGGCGGCCGCCCAGCACGGGCCGCAGGAACCGCACTGGTACCTGGCGGTCGTCGGCGCGGACCCGGCCGTCCGGGGCCAGGGCCACGGGGCGGCGCTGCTGCGTTCCGGGCTGGCCAAGGCCGACGCGGCGGGGCTGCCGGTCTACCTGGAGTCCTCCACGCCGGACAACCTGCCCTTCTACGAGCACTTCGGCTTCACCGTGCTCGGGGAGGCCCGGCTGCCGGGAGGCGGGCCGCTGCTGTGGGTGATGCGGCGCGAGCCGCGCGCCGTCGACGCGGCATAGCGGGACACGGCGACGGCGTTCGGCCGTCATGTGCACCAGGCCCCGGCGACTCCCGGTGCGTACGCGCGCAGAAAATTCTCGATGTGTGTACGTCGTTCCTCGACCTTCCCGGAGTCCTCCACCTTTCCGGTGCGGATTTCCAGGGCCACATGGTCGTACTTTCCGGACCTGGTCTCCGGCATCTCGTACCGAGGCTGGTGCGGCTGAGGCAGGCAGGCCATCCAGGCGACGGCTCCGTCATCGCCGACCGCTGCACTGTTGACACCTCGGCCGAGCGAAATCCGTTGCAGGTCGGTGTACTTGTCGGCGGCCTCTCGCGCGATGTCGAGCTCTCCGGTCTGACGGGAGAAGGAGACCGACAGATCGACGCCTTTGTCGACCACCACACCACAATTGACATGCTCGCCGGAGCGCTGGCGTATCTCGCGGAAGGACTCCTTGACGGACTTTCCAGGAGGTAGTAGCGGCTTGATGTTCAGTGGCCGGACGTCAATTCCGCAGAGCTTCTCGGGAATCGAGTAATCATATTCTGTCTGCTCGCCTGAACAGCCGAAGAGCAGAGCAGAAGCCGCACCGAACGATGCGAGTTTCAAGTAGCGCACTACGATCCCTTGCTCCCGAGCCGACGTGCAGCGGCATTTCCGTGTCCGGAACCTGTGGCCCATCCTTTGAACTCGCGCTCCGCCGCATTCGTGTTGTCGTCGGCGTGGATGCCCGCTCTGTCGAGTTCGGGTTCTATGTCGTCACGGATCGCATTGATCGCCCTTTACTTTCCTTGTTTGTTGGTCTTGAGGTCGGCGTCCTCGTCGGCACCGGCGCTGTTCAACTGCATGCTGCCGGCCTGACGCGCAGCGACTTCGGCCTTGATATCTTCCTACTCGCCCCAAGCCATGGTGTTCCTTCGCGCTTGTCGTGATGCGTTTCACGCGGTGGTCGCCGCGTGCCAGCGGTGATCATGTGCGGGCGGGTACCGCTCGCACCGCCTGTCACACGACCTCCTGTGCGTCATCACCACACCGGTACCGGTGATCATCCTTAGATGGTGGAGTAAAGATACCGTCGGCAACTATGCGCATTATCAAGGGCCTTGCGCCAGGATGAGAATGGCGCCGGCGTCCTTTATGGCGAAGGACACGTGCAGCGAGGCTGCGCGATCTGGTGACCGAGCTGCGCGCCGTGTCCACGAAGGCGTCGACGGCGAGGAGCGCATGGCCGTGCTGAGGCGCTGCGCAGGATGCTCGCCGACGTCGAAGGAGCCCGAGACTCCTGGCAGGGGCGCGGCTCACCGGCCGCTGTGCGGCCTGCCGGAAGATGGAAATGTTTCTTTCGAGAGGTGCTGGTCACCGGTGCGGTTGGTCGGGCAGTGTGGCCGGGTGGTGGGGGAGTGCGGTGGAGAATGGTTTCTCCTCGCCTCGCGCGTGCTCGTCCGACGATCGGCGGGCGTCGGTCCAGATGGCCTCCAGGCCGAGTGTGCGGTGCGTTGCGCGGCTCCTCCACGGCTGCCGGACGTCGGTCGCCTCAAGGGTATGGCCGTACGGCGGCGTCTCCTGCGATGCGTCGCGATCGAGGCCGTCCAGCCGCCGCTCGAAGTCCGCCTGCAGACGGTTCATCGTGGCGAGAAAGTTTCTCAGCAGGATGTGCTCGTCGCTCATGTGTTCCTCAATGACACGGTCACGTCGGAGAAACGCGGCATTCGGGTGACGCGGGCCAACGGACGGCAGGCCGTTGCGTACGGGTGCGGGAACGTTCCGCCGGCGGCCGTGCGGCCACCAACGGCACGGCGGAGACCTAGGCCGAGCGTCCGATGCGCGCATGATCGCTCACTCCGTAGGCTCCGTGGACGAGCGGTCGTCCACGCCCGCCCGATCCACGCCGATCAGGAGGTAGCGCGATGCCGGCAGACGCCACGGCTCACGTGCGCATCGCCCGCCCGTCCCGCGATCTCGCGGCGGCGGAACGCTTCTGGGTGGCGGGGCTCGGCCTCGACGTCCAGTACCGGCACGAGGCGGACGGTACCCCCGGCCGCCACTCGCTGCTCATGGTCGGCTGGCCCGGCGCGGCCTGGCACCTGGAGCTCGTCCACGACCCGGCCGCCCCCGTGGAACCGCGCCCGACGCCCGAGGACCTGCTGGTGGTCTACCTCGGCGAAGAGGTGCCGGACGCTCTCGTGGAGCGGCTCGAACAGCACGGCGGCACGAGAGTGCCCGCGCACAACCCGTACTGGGACACCTGGGGCGTCACGCTTCAGGACCCGGACGGCTACCTGCTGGTGCTGTCCACCTGGACGTGGTCGTGATCGGACTGCTGAGGGCGATACGCGCCCGCCTCACGTCGGGTTCCGCACAGCAGCCGGCCGGGCCGCCGCCACTCTCCGGGGCGGAGACGGCCGAAGCCGAGGCCCAGCTCGGAGTCACCTTCCCCCAGGAGTACCGCCGTTACCTGCTGGAGGTGAGCGCAGGTGGTGCTGTCGCCCGGCTGGCGAGGACCGACGGCGTCTGGTGGTGGGCGGACAGCGGCGACACGCGACGCGACCTGCTGGCCCTGCCCTTCCCGCACCCCGACTCCTACGACGAGGCCGATGACGCGCTCCTCCGGCGCGAGCCCCGGGCCGAGGACCGTCCGGACGACGGAGAAGCGTTCTCCCGGGCCTGGACCGCCTGGGACGACGAGGCCGGCGAGTTCGAGGACCGGAAGACCGCCGGGGCCATCGTCCTGAAGGAGCACGGCTGCGGCTTCGCCACGCTGCTGGCCGTCACCGGGCCGCTGGCCGGCACCGTCTGGTGGGACGGGCGGGCCACCTGCGATCTGATCGTCTCGCTGTCCCCGGACCACGCGGCGGCGCACGGCCCGTGACCTTCGGCGAGTGGCTGGAGCGCGACTCCTGGGACCTGCTCCCGCCGGGCTGGGGATGAGAGACCCGCGGTGGGCATGACCGCCACATCGCGGGCGTCGCGGGTACGTGAAGCTCCCGGTGGACCGGGTTGGTGTTCTCGGCCGAGATCCCGTCCACCGGGAGCCACGTCGCCATCTACGTTAGGCGCCGGCGCTGCACCCTGGACGTGCACCCGTAGCTCTTCTTCACTTTCATGACACATCCGCGAACCTGAAGCTTCGAATTCTCCTTGAGACTCTTCGTCTTCTGTTTCTTGGCGGGAGCCTTCTTCCCGCAGTGCTGATGTCGATGACGATTCTGCCGGTGCACACCTGCTTCGCCTGGCCGCGACCGCGGCCCTCACTCTGCACCGAGCGGAGTCCCCGCCCACGTCTGAGGCGCCCACACCCCCGACCGCCGCAGCGACGCCGGGCAGTGGCGGAAGATCTCATCGATCTCGACGACCAGGGCGAGCTTCGGGCGCCGGCCCTTCACCGTCATCGCGTCGAAGAACGGGGCGTCCGTGAGGATGCTGGCCCGTCCATTGATACGCAGGACGTCCATCGCGCCGGGTATCAGATAGAGCAGACCCACGCGCGGGTTCGCCAGGATGTTGTGGAAGCTGTCCGCGCGGCGGTTGCCCGGGCGGTCGGGCAGGGCGATGGTGCCCGGGTCCAGGACATGGGTGAAGCCGGGGGTGTCGCCGCGCGGGGTGGCGTCGCAGTCGCCGGCCGCGTCGGACGTGGCCAGGACGCACAGCGGGGAGCGGGCCAGCAGGCCCAGGTCGTCGTCGGTGAGCCGGTTGTGGACCTTGTCGATGACGATCGGGTGCGGGGTGCCCAGAAGCTCGCGCAGTTCGTCCGCCGAACCCAGGGGAACGGCCCCGGCCAGCGGACCGGTGGCGGGGGCGGTGGTGTCGGCGTCGGGGTCGGCGTACGACAAGGAAGGGGCTCCGAACTGGTGGGGGTGCGGCAGCGCACGGCCGAACAGGCGCTGTTAGGGTGACCTTACTTTGGGCCTCTTCGTGTTCCCTGTCCGGGGCCGACCGGTCGACTTCCCCGTCCGGGGCCGACCGGTCGCCCCGGCGTCTCCCGCGCGCCCAGGGCTGCCCCAGCGCCGACGAACCAGCGTGAGGAACGACAGTGCACCACCGCATTCCGGCCGCCCCGGTGGCCGGGTCGTGAGCGGCTCGGCCCTCCTGGCGAAGGAGAAACCACCGGGCGGCGGCAAGGAGACGCGGCGCAGGCGCAGTCGGCCCGCGCTCGCCCTCGGGCTCCTCGCCGCCCTCGCCGTGCTGTTCCTCACCGTGGTCGCCAGCCTCGCCATCGGCTCGAGCGATGTGCCCTTCCGGGACGTCGTCGACGGGGTGCTCGACCCGGACGTCTCCGTGAAGGGCCAGCTCATCGTCCAGGAGGTCCGTATCCCGCGCACCGTCGCCGGGCTCCTCGCCGGTGCGGCGCTCGGCCTCGCGGGCACGGTGATGCAGGGCGTCGCCCGTAACCCGCTCGCCGACCCCCAGCTCCTCGGCATCAACGCCGGCGCGTCCGTCGCCGTGGTGTGCTCGATCACCCTGCTCGGGTTCACCGTCGCCACCCAGTTCATCTGGTTCGGCTTCCTCGGCGCGCTGCTCGCCGCTCTCCTCGTGTACGGGGTCGGCTCGCTCGGGCGGGAAGGTGCGACGCCCGTGAAGCTCGCCCTGGCGGGGGCCGCGACCGCCGCCGTCCTCACCTCGGTGACCAGCGCGATCCTGCTCCAGGACCGGGGCAGCTACGACCAGTTCCGGTTCTGGCAGCTCGGCGCGCTGAACGCCCGCGGCTCCGAGGTGCTCTGGCAGGTCTCGCCGTTCATCGCGGTCGGCGTCGTCCTCGCCCTGGCCCTCGGACCGCAGCTCAACGCCCTCTCCCTCGGCGACGACCTGGCCCGCGGCCTCGGCCAGCGGGTCGGGACCATCCGGATGGTGTCCGCCCTCGCCGTGGTGATCCTGTGCGGCGCGGCCACCGTCGTCGCCGGGCCCATCGGCTTCGTCGGGCTCGCCGTACCGCACGCCGCCCGCCTCATCACCGGACCCGACTACCGTTGGGTGCTCCCGTACAGCATGGTGCTCGCCCCGGTCATGCTGCTCGTCGCCGACATCGTCGGCCGGGTCATCGCCCGCCCCGGCGAGGTGCAGGTCGGCGTGATCACCGCCGCCATCGGCTGCATCCCCTTCATCTGGCTGGTCCGGCGCAGGAAACTGGTGGAGCTGTGAACGCGCCCCGCCCCGGCAGCCCGGA
>NZ_NEUE01000095.1 GCF_002910905.1 Streptomyces sp. SM11
GATGCTGAACGGAAAATCGACCTTCGGGAGGGCAGGCGGCAGCATCCGGGCCGCCTGCGGACCGGATGACGGTGACCGGACGGTCAGGCTGCTGTCGGAGTGAGGGCGACTTGGTGGCCGAGGGCTTGGAGCTGGCGGACGAGGTCGCGGGTCTTGCGGGCGGAGTCGAGATGGCGCCGGTGCCAGTCGGCACCAAGCTCCTGACAGGAGGCGTCCGGGTCGTTGATCAGGTGCCAGGCGATGATGAGTATCGAGCGGGCGACGGCGACGAGGGCTTTGGCGTGTCCGCGGCGTTTGACGATCCTGCGGTAGCGGGCGCCGAGGAAGGTGTCGGTGCGGGCGGCGGCGTTGGCGGCCTCGCCGAGCGCGCCCTTGAGCCAGGGATTACCCTGTCCGGCCGGGCCTGTGGTGTGTTTCGCGCCGGATTGGATGGTTCTGGGGCACAGCTTCGCCCATGAGGCCAGGTGCTCGGGGGTGGGGAAGCGGCTCATGTCCGCGCCGATCTCGGCGACAATGGTCTGCGCGGTGGTCGGCCCGATACCGGGAACGGCATCGAGACGTTCGACCAGGACTCGCGCACTCACCGGGGCGGCAGGCTCGTCATCGGCGCCCGTGCCGTCGTGCGGTGTGGTGATCTCCTCCAGCGTCCGGGCTATGAGCCGGTCGAGTTCGTGGACCTGTGTGGTCAGATGATCGACCGTGGCCAGCAGCACCCCGAGCAGCCGAGCGTGGTGGTCCTCGAACTGGCCGGTCAGGGCTTCCACCAGCAGCGCCTTCTTCTTGACCAGGCTGCCCTGGGCAAGCTCGGCGAGGGCACGCGGGTTGCGTTCACCGGCGACCATGGCGTCCATCATGGCCCGCCCCGACAGGCCGAACAGATCCGAGACGGCCCCGGACAGCTTGATCTGCGCGTCCTGCAGGGCCTTGTCCACTCGGTGCTTGTGCCGGGTGCGTTCCTGGACGAACACGGTGCGGGTGCGGGTGAAGTCCCGCAGCTGCCGGACGGGTTCGGGCGGGACGAACGAGGCCCGGACCATGCCGCGTTCAGCGAGCTTCGCCAGCCAGACCGCGTCCAGCCTGTCGGTCTTGGGCCGGCCGGGGACGTTCTTCACGTCACGGGCGTTGACCAGCCAGCACTGAAGGCCGCGGGCTTCCAGCAGGTAGAAGAAGGAGCGCCAGTAGTTGCCTGTCGCCTCCATCACCACGCGCTCGACGCCCTGGCAGACGAGCCGGTCTCCGAGTTCCAGGATCGCATTGGTGGTCGAGGCGACGTTCCAGACCTGCTGGACGCGCCGGCCCTCGATGGTGTCGTGCGGGACGCGCAGGCAGACCATCCCCGATGCTTTGGCGATGTCGATCGCCGCGACCCTGCCCACCGTTCCGTCGTCGTGATCCTCTCTCAACTCCTCCATCACACACTCCCTGTCGTACTCGCGCGGGCGGGGGCTGCCCGGAGAGCCTGAGGGGAACGGAGAAGCTGATCGGCGTGCTCAAGGCGACAGTGTGCGGCCCCTCGGACGACTCCCTCACCAGACTCCTATGCGGGCTCACAGCCCAAACATCGATCGGCGTCGGCGGACAGCCCCCGTACCGATTTTCACGCCCGCGAGGCGTCATCCGCAGGTGAACGGCTGACTCCTATGAAGTCACAAGCGCCCGTCCGGCCGCGTGCGTGGTGACGCCGGGCGGGCCGACAAATCCCAGACAGGACAGTCGAGACGTCAGTCAGTCGGAGGGTCAGACCCACCGGCGGCGTCACCACGAACATCATCACTGTCAGTCGAGCAGCCGATGCAGCGGTCATGGCGGGGTGCCCGCTGCCGTGGAGTCGGCGTGTCCACCGGCGCAGCCAGAAGAGCGGGAAACGGCGGACCAGGAGACCGGTTACGCCGTCACCAGCCTCCGCTCCCACCAGGCCGGCCCCGCCGCCCCGGGCGGACACGCCCGCCGGCACCGGGAATCGCATGTTCCAGGCGGCACGCCAGAGACGCGGTGACTCAGATGGTGACACTCCGGTCACGATGGAATGAGTGATCTTGTTCAGCTCGCTCGGGCCCGGGTAGCTTTCCCGGACGCAAGCAAAACGATCATGGACGATCGAGGCCTGCCCGACTTGCGCATCACTATCTCTGTCTCTCGAAGGGGATCCCTGGGTGGTAATTCCCGAAGGTACGGTCACGCCGGAATCGAGGCCCCGTAACCCGGATGTGAGCCTCGCGGAGCACACCAGGCCGGGAATGACCGCCGACGGGGCGCCCAGCGAGGGCGGCCGTTTCCCGTGGAAGCGGAGCAAGCCTTCAAAAGCCGCCCACTGGTTCGCCGGCGTGGCGGCTTTGGCCGCCGTCATCATCGCAGGCCTCTTCCTGCACCAGCCCGACGAGCGTCAAACCCATGCCGAGCAATCAACAACGCTGAACTCATCAACGCCTCGGGTATGCGCCGGTAGGACTGCTCGTTGCCACCTGCTCTCCACAGGGATATGGGCGGTCGTCTACGCGCCGATTCGAGGTGTGGAGGAATCGCACGCCTCGTCCGGTCCGATGCCTGAAGAACGAGACGGATTGGTCTTCTGGGATCCTGGAGGCCCCGGGCTGATCCCTCTCGACGCAGGACTCACGAGGTCGCAGCTCCCTTCTTGGCTGAAGAACGCGACCGTGGCGATGTTCGTCGAACCTTGGGCCGTACACGAGGTCAGCTCAGCTTGCCTCGGGAGCTTGGCGAGCGTATCCGCGGGCGGCGAGCTCTCCGACCAGCAGGTCGAGGAATGGCCTGCTCAGTTCAAGGACGCTTGCGATGTCGATCTGTACCGTCTCGATGGCGCGGAGTATGAAAAGTCCTTCAAGGAGCTGAGCAAGAAAGAGGGAAAGATTTCGGGTGTCTACGCGCAGTCGTTCGGCGCAGTCCGGGCAAGTGCTGTCATGCCGGAGCTGAAGCGGACTGACGGCTGGGCAATCATGGATGCACCTGCCCCACCGCCGGGCACGCACGCAACCACGCTGATGGTCGAGCGAAGCCTCGCACTGGAAGAAGGCTTGCAAGACATCATGGGGTGCACGCACAGCGGCGCATCCGTCGATTGCCGGAAAGAGCTTCATCGGACGCTACGAGAGATGGGGAGTGACACGACGACTCCGACCGGCCTCGCCGGCGGTGTCGAGGAGTACGAGCGGATGACCGCCCTCCTCTCGCTGTCCACCAACATGGCGAGCAACAAGAAGCCTCTTCGTGAGATCTTGACCAACTGGCCGAAGCTCAGCGCGGCTGACCAAGAAGTCATCAAGTCGGGAAGTCACGCGTTCACTCGACGTCACGGCGACAGTCAGGTTCTGCCGGATTTCGTCGGATACATGGCCAACCTCTGTCCGGCGTACACCGGATGGGGAGCGGGGGCGGGTTCGCCGGAGAGGAACCCTCTCGGGGCGGCGCTGTCCCGTATGCACTATGCGTGCTCGGTAATGCCAAGCGATGAAGACTCTGCGTGGACGCTGACGGAAGCAGAAGATGCACCGCGCCTGCTTCTGCTGGAGAACTCTCACGACCCGGTCACTCCGCCGAGTACGGCGAGAGCCTGGGGTGATAAGTACCCTGACGCTGATCACGTCGAGTACGAGTACTTGGGGCATACAAAAGCACCCGAGAAGCTCAGCGAAGAGATTTCGGCTTGGCTCGCAGGAGTAAGCACTGAGCGGACGGATCGTTCCTGAGCCCGGATCCACCGGTTGATGTGCGGCGGTGATGTTGCCGGGAACGAGGAAGTGCCCTGTGACCTGCGATGATGGGAGTTCTCTACGCTTCCAGCACGCACGACCAACAGGGCACTTCTGAGATGCAATCTTCCCATGCCGCGGCGAAGGTCTCCGCACGGTTCGATGATCCGAATCTGATCGCGTACGGCGGGCTCGCGCCGCTGGTGCGCCTGGCCGAGCGGTGCGGCCTGCCCGGCCTGGTCAGCGAGCTGATGCGGCTGCCGGCCTCGAAGAACGGCACCGGTTCCTTCCCGGCCGCCAAGGCGATGGCCCTCATCGCGGGCATGGCCGCGGGCGCGGACAGTATCGACGACATGGACCGGCTGCGGCACGGCGCGATGCGGCGCCTGTTCACCGGGGTCCGCGCCCCGTCGACCCTCGGCAGCTTCCTGCGGTCCTTCACCCACGGGCACGTGAAGCAACTACATGCCGTCGCCCGCCGGTTCCTGCCTCGCCTGGCCGCGCACACCCCGCTACTTGCCGGCGCCGACACGGTTGCCTACCTCGATCTGGACGACACCATCAAGCCGGTCCACGGCTATGCCAAGCAAGGTGTCGGCTACGGCTACAACAAGGTCAAGGGCCTGAACGCGCTGATCGCGACGCTGTCCACGCCGCTGGCCGCCCCGGTCATCGCCGCAACCAGGCTGCGCCGGGGCAGCGTCAACTCGGTGCGCGGAGCAGGATCGTTCGCCGCCGAGGCGGTCCGCACCGCCCGCGCGTCCGGTGCGACCGGGATGCTGACCGTGCGGGCGGATGCGGCCTACTACGCCGCCGAGGTGGTCGCCGCCTGCCGGGCGCTCGGCGCCCGCTTCTCGGTCACGGTGCGGATGAACGCCTCCGTCAAGCAGGCCATCGCCGCTATCGACGAGATGGCCTGGACGCCGATCAAGTACCCCAAGGCGGTGTGGGACAGCGAGGAGGAACGCTGGATATCGGACGCCGAGATCGCCGAGATCGAGTACACCGCCTTCACCTCGAAACCGAAGAAGCAGCAGGTCACCGCCCGTCTCATCGTGCGACGCGTCAAGCGCCTGAACCCCGCCACCGTGCCCGGGGGCCAGGGCGAGCTGTTCACCGCCTGGCGCTACCATGCCGCGTTCACCGACAGCACGCTGCCGCTCATCGACGCCGAGCGTGACCACCGGCGCCACGCGATCGTGGAACAGGTGATCTCCGAGCTGAAGAACGGCCCGTTCGCACACGCCCCCTCGAGCAGCTTCCAGGCGAACGCCGCCTGGCTCGCACTGGCTGCCCTCGCCTTCAACCTGACCCGCGCCTGCGGAACGCTCGCCGGCACCTTCCACGCCCGCGCGACGTGCGCGACCATCCGCGATCACCTGATCAACGTGCCCGCCCGGCTGGCCCGTTCAGCCCGCCGGCTCACCCTGCACCTGCCCGAACGCTGGCCCTGGCACGACGCCTTCGAAGCCCTCTTCCACGCCGTGAACACCCCGCCCCAACCGTTCTGACCAGGCCGTATCCGACCCGCCCGCCAGGGCCCGAGAGCTGTGGACATGTGGAAAAGCTGGGCACACCAGCGGCCACCCCATGCCCGCCGCCAGACGCATCGCCTCGATCACCGAAAACGATCACTCACGAAACGAGCCGGTGGATCCGGGCT
>NZ_NEUE01000096.1 GCF_002910905.1 Streptomyces sp. SM11
AGGGCCTGCCGATTATCAACTCGCTGTCTTGATCTTTGGTGTTGGGGTGATGCCGAGGTGTGCGGCGAGGTCTGCGAGGTCGTCCAGGGTGGCGAGGCGGTGCTCGGCCGGGGCGATGACGTGCCCGATCTCGTCGAGGAGTTGGTGGGTTTTGCGGATGCGCCGGTTGATGGTCTGGGGTGCGACCGCGAAGAGGCGGGCGATGACGACCTGCGGGAGCCCGAGCCGCTCGTAGAGGAGGGTGGCCAGGAGCCGGTCGACGAGGGTGAGGCCGGGGCGTCGGCCGGTGTAGAGGCCGACGGCCGGAGTCTTCTGCCGGTCACCGCCGCGCCGCTGGTGGAGATCTTCTTCTCTCTGGGCCATGCGGGCTGCCGCCAGCTCGCCGACGAGCTGGTCCCACTGGTGCTGGTCCATGCCGGTCAGAGCCGGGTGGACCAGCCAGGCGCGGCCGGGGCCGGGCTGGAGCTGGGGCAGGATCGGAGGGATTCCGTCCCGACTGTGCTCCTCGGGGCGGAGGGTGTAGTTCCAGTCGCCGTGCCAGTCGTGGCGGTTCAGCGGCAGGGCGGTCATCTGCCCGTCACTGACCCTCACTCCTGTCTCATAGGCGGTGGTGTCGAGTTCGGCCCGGACCGTGAGGCCGGTGCGGGTAGTGGTCGCCGCGATGCTGTCGACCGGGTCCTGGCCGGCCTGCTCCCTCCCCGGCGGCCACGCGTGAGCACCCGCAAGGTCAAATCCCCGATGTCCCGCTACAGCGAACGGCAGATGGACGGCCGCCCCGATACCAGCCGCACCGTCACCGACCTCGACATCACCATCCTCGAGCCCCCCGCTCCGCACGCCGCACTGCCCACTGCCACCGTCCCCCAGTACGTCGGTCCCGGCCGGAGCAGCGACCGCATGACACGTGTCCTGGGCATCTTGCAGACCGAACCGGAACGGCTGTGGCGCTCAAGGGAGATCGCCGAGCTCTTGGGCGACGTCACCCTCGTGGCCACCTACCGACAACTCGCCCGCTGGACCGAGAGAGGAATGATTAAGAGAGTTCGCACAGGCCGCTACGCGGCCATCACGCCGACGAAGAACCCCTTGCGTGACCTGCAGAAACGCTAAGGGCCTGCCGGGAAACAAGCCGTCGCTTCCGTGTCGAGCCTCGTTGTTGTGGTATGGGGAGACCGGAGGGGATCGAGACCGCCCTGGCGGTGAAGTTTCAGGCGCTGTTTCCGCACTTGGACGAGCGTCAGCGTCGGCTGGCCATAGGGGCCGAAGCGCGGTCGCTGGGGCATGGCGGCATCCGGGCCGTGGCCCGTGCGGCGGGGGTGCGTGAGGGGACTGTGTCGCGCGGGGTTGCTGAACTGGAGTCCGGTGAGGTGCTGTTGGGGCGGGTCCGCCGGGCGGGCGGGGGCCGCAAACGGGCGGTGGACCTGGATCCGGGACTGCGGCCCGCGCTGCTGGCCTTGGTGGAGCCGGACGTGCGCGGCGATCCGATGTCGCCGCTGCGGTGGACGGTGAAGTCGACGCGGCAGCTGGCCGCCGAGCTGACCCGGCAGGGCCACCGGGTCTCGGCGGACACGGTGGCGGCCGTGTTGCGCGAGGACGGGTTCAGCCTCCAAGGCAATGCCAAGACCGTCGAAGGCGCCCAGCACTCGGACCGGGACGGGCAG
>NZ_NEUE01000097.1 GCF_002910905.1 Streptomyces sp. SM11
GTCGACAGCATCGCGGCGACCACTACCCGCACCGGCCTCACGGTCCGGGCCGAACTCGACACCACCGCCTATGAGACAGGAGTGAGGGTCAGTGACGGGCAGATGACCGCCCTGCCGCTGAACCGCCACGACTGGCACGGCGACTGGAACTACACCCTCCGCCCCGAGGAGCACAGTCGGGACGGAATCCCTCCGATCCTGCCCCAGCTCCAGCCCGGCCCCGGCCGCGCCTGGCTGGTCCACCCGGCTCTGACCGGCATGGACCAGCACCAGTGGGACCAGCTCGTCGGCGAGCTGGCGGCAGCCCGCATGGCCCAGAGAGAAGAAGATCTCCACCAGCGGCGCGGCGGTGACCGGCAGAAGACTCCGGCCGTCGGCCTCTACACCGGCCGACGCCCCGGCCTCACCCTCGTCGACCGGCTCCTGGCCACCCTCCTCTACGAGCGGCTCGGGCTCCCGCAGGTCGTCATCGCCCGCCTCTTCGCGGTCGCACCCCAGACCATCAACCGGCGCATCCGCAAAACCCACCAACTCCTCGACGAGATCGGGCACGTCATCGCCCCGGCCGAGCACCGCCTCGCCACCCTGGACGACCTCGCAGACCTCGCCGCACACCTCGGCATCACCCCAACACCAAAGATCAAGACAGCGAGTTGATAATCGGCAGGCCCTAACTACCCGGCCTTGGGAGAACTTCAGGTTCGATGCAGCCGCCGAGGTGTTCGATCTGCTGCTGTGCGCGGTCGAAGTCGGGGTGGTTGACGAGGTGGAGCAGGTCCCGCACGGCGGGGCTTGCCACGTGGCGCAGGTCCAGGGTGACCATTCGGGGCGTGTCCCTTCTGTCGGGTGGGCGGCCCCGAGCAGCAACCGGCCGGATGGAAGGCCGTGTTGGTACTGCTCGGGGCATGGCGAACCAGACCCCGGGGCGGGCGTGGGTTCAGCAAGGGGATTCGGCCGGTGAGGGCCGGGGCTCAGAGCTGAGCGAGTGCGGCGGTGGCCACTGGCAGGGCGACGCCCATGCGCGTTCCCAGATGAGCGGCGGTGATCGCTGTTCCGTGCTCGGCGCGGTGGGTGTCCGCGATGCGCCGGGCTGCGTCCAGCAGGGCGGCCGGAAGGGCAGGGCCGGAAGCGGGTCGGCCCGTCGTGGTGACGGCGGCCGGCGGAACGGCGGCCGGAGCGGGCTCCAGCTCCTCGGTCATGGAGGCGGCGATCTGCGGGGCGGGAGTCGGGGGTGCCGATTCGGGCGATGGAGCGACGTCGGGCACCGGATCGGTGGCAAGGGCGGGGGCGGTGCCCTCCAGGCGCGGGTTGGGGCGGGTGAGGGCGTGGAACTGGGCGAGGAAGGCGGGGCCGACGTGGCCCCAGCCCAGCAGCTGGAGCGGAGCGACGGTGTCCAGGCAGGCCCGTCCGTAGCGTCCGGTCAGCAGCGGTTCGGCGGTGTTCAGAGCGAGGGTGAGCAGGCCGCACAGGTGCAGCAGCCGGGTACCGGCACGCAGTTCAGCCTTGGAGACGCCACGCAGGGCGAGGAAGCGCAGCGCGACCAGGAGCCCGACGACGGACAGGTCCACCATGGGGGCGATCAGTGGCGCGATCGGGCGGGGGACACCGAGCCGCAGGGCGAGCGCCCAGACGTTGCCGATGGAGAAGACGAAGGCCAGGGCCGCGATGACCGCCATGACCACGGTCACGGTGCGCCGGGTGAACCGTTCCTCCGCCATGTCCTCAACCTCCTTTCCAGTGTGGGCTTTTCGGAATTACTTGGTGAGCGGCGGCAGGTGTGCCGCAGACCGGTCGACGGAGTGGAGAAGGGCGTCCAGACACAGGTCCGGGTCGGCGGTCAGGTGCGAGGTGTCCTCGGCGACGCGGGCCGCGTCGGCGTCGGAGACGTAGGGGGTGCGGATGCGGGTGTAGCCGGGGCGGCCCTGCATCGCCATGACCGCGACGCCGACGTAGGCGGGGTCCTGCAAGGTGACCGGGCTGGCATCGGGCCAGTTGCGGATGTCGTCGCCGAGTGCGGCCACCGCTGCTTCCACGGTCTTCTGCGCGAAGGACAGCCCGATGGGGCACACGTCGCGGATGAAGAGTGGGGATGGCGTCGCCGGTGGTCTTCTGGCTGATCAGGATCACCAGGATGCCGATGCTGCGGCCCTTCTTGACCAGGTCCTCCACCAGCCGGGCGTTCTCCGCCGTCAGCGCGGCCAGCCGTCTGGTGGTGGCGTCGCTGCCCTTGTACTCGCGGAAGTGGGTGTGCGCCTCGTCGATGATCAGGACCGTGAGCGGCCACTGCGGCGAGGGGCCGACGTGTGAGATGTGGGAGCGTGTGACGCATGAGTGAAACGGAGCCGCAAGCGATGAAGTACCAGGTAGATGGGCCAGAGGATGCACCTTGGTTGGTCCTCGGTCCCAGTCTCGGTACTACATGGCACAGGTTGTGAATCGCGTCCTGTGTAGTCCAGCCGGTCCACGTCGATCGAGTAGGCCCAGCTCAGAGCCTGATGTCCCGGGGGGCCCGGGACGTCTGTGAGATGTGTGTGAGAGAACGCGACGCTCGAACGAAACTCCGCCGTGAACCTCCGACGCTTCTCCGCCATGACAACCAACATCCCCTGCTGTCACGGACTCCACGTTACGAGGGGACCCTCAAGGTGCTTGCGTGACACCCGCATCGAGGAACGTCAGTGCCGCCCCGCCAGTCGCCCTCAGGCCTTACCGCCCCTGGATCGTCTTCGGGGACCAGGTGGGGACCGGACGGAGGCCGACGTCCTTCACCGGGCCGTCGGATCATTGGGTCGGCGGGCCACGACGATGGGGGCCGGCAGCGAGCGCGGTGCGCGCAGTGCGTTGAAGCGGGCCGTGCCGGAGGTCCGTGGCGGCGCGGAGGGCACGACGGCGGACCCAGGGGAGGAATGTGGTAGAAGTCCCGACGACCTTCCGCGTCCGGACCGCCTCCCGGGCGGCCGGGCGGCCCGACATCATGCCGTCCCCTGTGCCTCGGTGCGGACCTGGCGGGCCCCTGTGGTCAGCAGGGCGACCAGCTCCCGTTTGAGTACCTTGCCGCTGGGGCCGAGGGGGAAGGCGTCCACGAACTCCACCCGGCGCGGGTACTTGTACGGTGCCATCCGCTCCTTGCTCCAGGCGACGATCTCGGCGCCCAGGGCCGGGCCCGGCGCCGTGCCGGGGCGGGGCCTCACCACCGCGCATACCTCCTCGCCGTGGACGGGGTGGGGGAGTCCGACGACGGCTGCCTGGGCGATCGCCGGGTGGTGGGCCAGGACGTCCTCCACCTCGCGTGGGTAGACGTTGTACCCGCCGCGCAGGACCACGTCCTTCTTGCGGTCGACGACGGAGAGGTAACCGTCGTCGTCCTTGACGCCCAGGTCACCCGAGCGGAACCAGCCGTCCACGATGGCCTCGGCGGTCGCCTCCGGCCGGTTGAGGTAGCCGGCCATCACGTTGTGCCCCCGGATGACGATCTCCCCCGTCTCGCCGGCGGGCAGCAGCTCGATCCTGTCCTCCACCCCGGCTCTGGCGATCTCGACCTCGACGCCCCAGATCGGCAGGCCCACCGTGCCCGGTCTGAGCGGCCACGCCTTCTGGTTGTAGGCCACCACCGGGGAGGTCTCGGTCAGTCCGTACCCTTCGAGGACCGGGCAGCCGAACGTCTCCCGGAACGCGTCCAGGACCGCCACCGGCAGCGCGGCGCCGCCGGAGAACGCGCGGTCGAGCGCGGGTCTGCGCGGGTCGGCGCGGGCCGCTTCGAGGAGGGCCGTGTACATCGTCGGGACCCCCATGAAGACGGTGCAGCCCTCCCGCACCATGAGGTCCAGCGCGCCCGGCCCGTCGAACCGGGGCAGCAGGACCAGGGTCGCCCCCGCCCGGAAGCAGGTGTTCATGCCGCAGATCTGACCGAAGGTGTGGAACAGGGGCAGACAGCCGAGCAGGACGTCGTCCGCGGTGAAGTCGAACGGCGACAGCATGGTCGTGTCGACGTTCATCACCACGTTGAGATGGGTGAGCAGGGCGCCCTTGGGCCGTCCTGTGGTGCCGGAGGTGTAGAGGATCACGGCGATGTCCTCGGGGGCACGCGGCACCTGACGGTCGATCGGGGCGCTCCGCGCCGCGAGCGCGTCCAGCCTCGGCGCGCGGGCGAACTCCCCTTCCTCGCCACCCTCTTCTGCCATGACGGTGAGTACGGGCGTGCCGGTCGTCTCCGCCGCCCTGCCGCCCTCGGCCAGGAGAGGGGCGGCGCAGATCAGCGCCGCCGCCCCCGAGTCCTTCAGGACGTACGCGATCTCGTCCGCCCGGAGCAGGGCGTGGACCGGGACCGCGATCGCGCCGAGCGCGAGCACACCGAAGTAGGCCGACGGGAAGTACGGTGTGCTGGGCAGCAGCAGCGCCACCTTGTCGCCCGGGCCGATGCCCCGCGCGCGCAGCGCCGCCGCGTACCTCCGTGCCTCGTTCCACAGTTCGCGGTAGGTGATCTTCCGCGTACCGGACACGACCGCCGGGTGCTCCGGTCGCCGTAGCGCGGACTCGGAGAGGATGGACGCCACGGAGAGGGTCACGGGGGTCTCACCCGCCCGCTTCCGCGGCCAGCCGCGTCTTGTCCGGTTTGCCGACGCCGGTGAGGGGCAGAGCGGGGCGGATGTGGATCCGTGCGGGGACGTGCTTGGGCGAGACGGTGGCCCGGATGTGCTCCGCCAGTCCGTCGGGGGTGGCCGTGGCCGCTTCGCGCAGCACCACGGCGGCGTGCAGGTGCTCGATACGGTCCCGGTCCCGGACGCAGAAGACGGCGGCCTGGACGACATCGGGATGGGCCAGGAAGGCGTTCTCCACGGTCACCGGATGGATCTTGATGCCATTGGTCTTGATCACCTCACCGACTCGGCCGCGCAGGTGGAGGTAGCCGTCGCCGTTGACGAAGCCGAGGTCACCGGTGCGCACCCAGCCGTCCTGTACGGTCCGGGCGGTGAGTTCGGGCTCGGCCACGTACTCGCTCATCGTGAACGGCGACCGTACGCGGACCTCGCCGGTCTCGCCGGGCGGCAGGTCGCGGTGGTCCTCCGGGTCGGTGATCCGGACCCAACCGGGCATCGGCCGGCCGACCGTGACCCGCAGCCGGGCATCGAGGTGCTCGGTGGGCGAGAGCATGCTGACGAAGCCCGCCTCGCTGGTCGCGTACACCTGGATCAGTACGTCCCCGAAGACCTTGACCGCCTCGCCCAGGCGTTCGGGGGAGGCGGGGGAGCCCACGTACGTGACCATCGTGAGGCTGGAGAGGTCGGTCGAGTCCACCTCCGGATGGTCCATGAGCAGATACAGCTGGGGAGGGGAGAGCAGCATCCGCGTGATCCTGTGCCGCTCGATGCAGCGCAGCACGTCACCCGGGTCGAAGCCGTCTCGCAGGACCACCGAGCCGCCGGACGCGAGTGAGTCGTCCGCCGTGGCGCCGCTCGAGTGGCTCAGCGGGAGGCAGGCCAGGTAGACCGACCGCCAGCCCATCTGTAAACCGGCGGAGATGAAGCCGTTGCGGGCCCGGAAGTCGAAGGCGATGCCCTTCGGCTCACCGGTCGTCCCGCTCGTGTAGGTCACCACCGCGGGCCGGTCGGGTCCGATCTCGACGCCGGTCGGGTCCAGTGCGTCCGGGTCCCCTGCCGTCAGGTCCAGGACATCGGGGCCGAGGTCGTCGAGGGCGGCGAGGGCGAGCGGAGTGCCCAGCCGCTCGCGCAGCTCACGCGCGGTCGCGAGGTTCTCCGCGTCGACGGCCAGATGCGTCGCACCGGTCTCCCGGAGGACCTTGAGCTTGGCGTCGGCGGCCAAGTGGTCCGCCGGGTCGACCGCGTTGGTGGTGTGCAGATGCACCACCGTGGCCCCGGCCAGATTCGCGGCGTACCGCAGGACCAGGGTCGGGGCGGTGTTGGTGACGGTCAGGACGGCGACCACCGCCCCGCCGTCGATCCCGTCGGCGTGCTGGTGCAGAACCTGCGCGGCCGACCGGACCAGGGTGGTCAGCTCCGCCGCGGTGAGCGTCCTGTCGCGCCAGGACAGGACGACCTTCTCCGGTTCCGCGGAGATCGCCTGAAGGATCTGGCTGACATACGTTTCGTTCGACGGCATAGGAAACTCCAGTGGTGCCGTGGCGAGGAATTTCCGCAGAGCCTACAACAAGAGAACCAGGTATACCAGGAGTGCGAACTGAGAAATCGGGTGCGCGGGCGGTAGTAAATTGTCGCAGGCCGCGCCATCGAATTGATATTCCGCCCTGAGATAGTGCCCTCTACCGGTTCGGCCCCGCACCGGTTCGGTCTTCGGAGAAAAGGGTCGTCATGAACCATTACCTGGAGCTCTTCTCACGGAACACGGGCGAAGGCGGGGCATCGGATGCGAAACGTGAGTTCCTCGAACTCGGCCGGCTCGCCGGAAAATTTCCGGCGGCCCGGAGCCTGCGGGACGGGGTCACCTCCGAGATCAGCGTGTGGTGCAGCAACGACTACCTGGGAATGGGCCAGCACCCGCTGGTTCTGGCGGCGACCCGCGAAGCCCTCGACGAGTACGGCGCGGGCTCGGGCGGCTCCCGGAACATCGGCGGCACCAACCACTACCACGTACTGCTGGAGAAGGAACTCGCGGATCTGCACGGAAAGGCGGACGCCCTTCTCTTCACCTCCGGGTACACCGCCAACGACGGAGCCCTCACGGTCCTCGCCGGTCTGCCGGAGAAATGCGTCGTCTTCTCCGACGAGATGAACCACGCCTCGATCATCGACGGGCTTCGCCACAGTGGCGCCGAGAAACGAATTTTCCGCCACAACGACACGGCCCATCTGGAAGAGCTGATATCCGCCACCGATCCCGACCGGCCGAAGATGGTCGTCATGGAGTCGGTCTATTCGATGGGGGGTGATGTCGCCCCGCTCGCCGAGATCGCCCGGATCGCTCGCGAGCACGGCGCGATGACCTTCCTCGACGAGGTGCACGCGGTCGGAATGTACGGGCCGGAGGGAGCCGGTATCGCCGCGGGCCTGGGCATCGCGGACGAGTTCACCGTCATCATGGGGACGCTCGCCAAGGGATTCGGCACCACCGGGGGGTACATCGCCGGACCCGCCGAGCTGGTCGACGCGGTGCGCGGCCTCTCCCGCCCCTTCATCTTCACCACCGCCCTGCCCCCGGCGGTCGCGGCGGGTGCACTCGCCGCGGTCCGGCACCTGCGCACCTCGGAGGAGGAACGCGACCGGCTCCGCGAGAACGCGCGGCTGACGCACCGCCTGCTCAGGGAACGCGGCATCCCCTTCCTCTCCGACGGGTCCCACATCGTCTCGGTCTTCGTCGGGGACGACGCACTCGCCCGGCGGATCTCCGCACTGCTGCTGGGCCGCCACGGCATCTACGTCCAGGCGATCAACGCACCGAGCGTGCGCGTGGGCCAGGAGATCCTCAGGAGTGCACCCGGCGCCGTCCACGAGCCCGCGGAGATCGAGGGGTTCGTCACGGCACTGGACGGAATCTGGCGGGAACTGGGGGTGACGCGTGCTCAGGGCCCGCACCGGTCCCTGGGAACGGACGACTGACCCGCCCCGCGGGGTGCGCGGCCCCTCCGTCGCCCCCAGCACGAGGCGGCGGCTCTCTTTCGCTCCACCGCGCCGCGAGGGGGCGCGGCTCTTTTCCGCTCCACCGCGCCGCGACCCGCCCGCACGGGGCGTGCGCGGCTCTCCTCCACCGCTCCACGGCCCGTCCGCTCCCCGTACCCGCATCCTGTCGCGGCCTGCGCTATCGGGCCGCTATGCGACCTCGGCAAGATCGACGTCGCAGGTCCGGTGGCGATACCCGCAGGCCACGACGGAGGCGTCCCGGCCGACGCACGACCCCGTGGCGGCGGGCACCCCGCCACGGTCCGGTGACCGATGGTCCTGCTCGCCGTGAAGGAGTCCGAGAACACGATGGCGCACCCCGACGGTACGGAAGCACCGCTGCTGTGGACGCTGGCCGGCAACGGCAGGGAGTCGCTGGCGGCCGGTGCGCGCGGCCTGCACACGTACCTGGCGGGCCGTGACGGCTGGAGTCCCCAGGACATCGCGCTCACCCTCGCGCACTACGCTTCCGAGGGCAGCCGGCGGGCGGCACTGGTGGCGGACGGCCGGGACGGGTTCCTGCGGCGGCTGGACGCGCTGGCCGACGGCAGGAGCACGCCCGGCCTGGTGGAGGGCGCCGCCCGGGCCGGCGGCCAAGTCGCCTTCTTGTTCCCCGGACAGGGCGCGCAGTGGCCCCGGATGGCGGTGGACCTGCTGGACACCTCAACGGTGTTCCGCGACCGGATG
Source organism: Streptomyces sp. SM11 (assembly GCF_002910905.1). GTDB lineage: Bacteria > Actinomycetota > Actinomycetes > Streptomycetales > Streptomycetaceae > Streptomyces. Next base: position 8,319 of record NZ_NEUE01000097.1, read on the forward strand.
GACGCATGCGCGCAGGCCCTGGAACCGTTCGTCGACTGGTCGCCCCTCGACGTGCTCCGCGATCCGGACGCGCCGGGCGCACCCGCCGGGGACCGGGCCGACGTGGTGCAGCCCCTGCTGTTCGCCGTGACGGTGTCGCTCGCCGCGCTGTGGCGCTCCCACGGGGTGGAACCGGCCGCCGTGCTCGGGCACAGCGTCGGAGAGGTCACCGCGGCCGCGGTCTCCGGCGCGCTGTCCCTGGACGACTCCGCGCGGGTGGTGGCCCTGTGGAGCCAGGCCCAGGCGACCCTGGCCGGGCAGGGCGACATGGTCTCCGTCATGGCCCCGGCCGACGAGGTCGAGCCGAGGCTGCGCCGCTGGGAGGGCCGCCTTGTCGTCGCCGCGCACAACGGCCCCCGGTCCGTGATCGTCTCCGGCGACCGCGACGCCGTGGCCGAACTCCTCGACGGCCTGGCCAAGGACGCGGTGCACGCCCGGCGGATCGCCGTGGGCCTGGCCGCCCATTCCCCCCACATCGACGCGATCATCCCCCGGATGCGCGCCGACCTCGCCTCGATCCACCCCCGTACACCGCAGCTGCCCTACTACTCCGGACTGACCGGCGGACGACTGGACGCCCCGGTACTGGACGCTGACTACTGGTGCCGCAACCTGCGCAACACGGTCAGGTTCCACCAGGCGGCCGGGGCCCTGCTGCGGGACGGGCACGGTGTTCTGCTTGAGGTCAGCCCGCACACCGTGCTGACCTCCGCCCTGGCGGACTGCGTGGAGGAACACGGCGCCGAGGCCGCCGTCCTCGGGACGCTGCGCCGCGACCAGGACGGTCCGGGCCGGTTCCTGACCTCGCTCGGCGACCTGTACGTGCGCGGAGTCGCCCCGCAACGGAAGGCGCTCTCCACCGTGGAGCACGCCCGGGTGCGGGAACTGCCTGCGGCGGTCCTGGCCGCGCTCGCGGAAGACGGCCCGGCGGACGTGAACGGGCCGGACGGCACGGGCGGTGACGCGGACGCCGCCACCGCGTTCCGTGTGGAGCTGGCCGCCATGGACGTGCGGGAGCGGCGCGCCGCGCTGGCACGGCTCGTGGGCGAGGAGATCGCCGCCCTGACCGGGCGGCCCGATCCCGTCCCCGCCGAACTGGCCTTCCTCGACCTGGGATTCGACTCCGTCACCGCCGTGGAGCTGCGCAACCGGCTGGGCGCGGCGACGGCGCTGCGCATCCCGGCGACGGTCGTCTTCGACTGCCCGACCCCGGCGGCCCTGACCGCGTACCTCTGCGCCGAGATCAGCGGCGACCGGCCCGCCACTGACGCCGACACGGACACGGCCGGACCGGTGCGGCGGCGGCCCGCGGACGACGACCCCGTGGTGATCGTCGGGATGGGCTGCCGCTACCCCGGCGGCGTCGGCAGCCCCGACGAACTCTGGGAGCTGGTGTCCGCAGGCGCCGACGCCGTCTCCGCGCTCCCCGACGACCGGGGCTGGGACACCGCCGGACGGTACGACCCCACACCGGGTACGCCGGGCCGCTACTACCAGCGGGAGGCGGGTTCACTCGCCGGCGCGGCCGAGTTCGACGCGGAGTTCTTCGGTATCTCGCCGCGCGAGGCGGCGGCGATGGACCCGCAGCAGCGGCTGCTGCTGGAGACGACCTGGGAGGTGCTGGAGCGGGCCGGGATCGACCCCGCCACCCTGCGGCGGACCCCGACGGGCGTCTACGTCGGAGCGATGACCATGGACTACGGCCCCTCTCTCGAACAGGGCGCCGACGAGGGCGGCCACCTGCTGACCGGCAACACCGGAAGCGTCGCATCGGGCCGACTGGCCTACACCCTCGGGTTGGAGGGGGCGGCGGTCACGGTGGACACGGCGTGCTCGTCCTCGCTGGTGGCCCTGCATCTCGCGGTACGGGCGCTGCGCTCGGGCGAGTGCTCGCTCGCCCTGGCCGGCGGAGCGACCGTGATGTCCACGGTCGGCATGCTCGTGGAGTTCAGCCGCCAGGGCGGTCTGGCCCCGGACGGCCGCTGCAAGGCCTTCGCGGCGGCCGCCGACGGCTTCGGCCTGGCCGAGGGCGTTGGGATGCTGCTGGTGGAGCGGTTGTCGGACGCCCGCCGTAACGGGCATCCGGTGCTGGCGGTGGTGCGGGGTTCGGCCACGAACCAGGACGGTGCGAGCAACGGCCTGACGGCGCCGAGCGGCCCGTCGCAGCAGCGGGTGATCCGCGCGGCACTGGCGGACGCGGGGCTGACGCCGTCCGAGGTGGATGTGGTGGAGGCGCACGGTACGGGGACGCGGCTGGGTGACCCGATCGAGGCGCAGGCGCTGCTGGCGACGTACGGTCAGGACCGGCCCGGGGACCGTCCGGTCTGGATCGGTTCACTGAAGTCCAACATCGGCCATACCCAGGCCGCGGCGGGTGTGGGCGGTGTCATCAAGTCAGTGCTGGCGATCCGGCACGGGGTGATGCCGAAGACACTGCATGTGGACGGTCCGACGCCTGAGGTGGACTGGTCGGCGGGTGCCGGGCAGCTGCTGACGGAGGCCCGTACGTGGGACGACGCGGGCCGTCCGCGCCGCGCGGGTGTCTCCTCCTTCGGCATCAGCGGGACCAACGCCCACGTGATCCTGGAGTCCGTCCCGGCCGAGGCTCCAACCGGGACGGTGGAGGAGGTCCGGCGCCCCGGGGCGGTGGTGTGGCCGGTGTCGGCGCGCAGTGCGGAGGCTCTGCGGGCGCAGGCGGCCGCGTTGGCGGCACGGGTGGTGGCGGAGCCCGCCCTCGATGCGGTGGACGTGGGTTACTCGCTGGCGGTGGGGCGTGCGTCCTTCGAACACCGCGCGGTGGTGGTGGGCGGCGACCGGAGAGAACTGCTCCGTGGGGTGAGGGCGCTGGCGGAGGGGCATTCGGCCCAGGTGCCGGGGCTGGTGCGGGGTGAGGGGGTGTCGTCGGGTCGTTCGGTGCTGGTCTTCCCGGGTCAGGGGTCGCAGTGGGTGGGGATGGCTGCGGAGTTGTTGGGGGAGTCGGGGGTTTTCGCGGGGCGGATGGGTGAGTGTGAGCGGGCGCTTTCTCCGTACGTCGACTGGTCGTTGGTGGAGGTGTTGGGTTCGGAGCGGTTGTTGGCGCGGGTTGATGTGGTGCAGCCGGTGTTGTGGGCGGTGATGGTGTCGTTGGCGGAGGTGTGGCGTTCGTTCGGTGTGGCCGTGGATGGTGTGGTGGGTCATTCGCAGGGTGAGGTGGCGGCTGCCTGTGTGGCGGGTGGGTTGAGCCTGGACGACGGGGCGCGTGTGGTGGCGTTGCGTTCCCGTGCGGTGGGGGTGTTGGCGGGGCGCGGCGGTATGGCGTCGGTGCCGTTGCGGGTGGATGTGGTGCGGGAGCGTCTGTCCGGGTGGGGTGGTCGGTTGTCGGTCGCGGCGGTCAACGGCCCGTTGTCGACGGTGGTTTCCGGTGACGCGGACGC
>NZ_NEUE01000098.1:0-86563 GCF_002910905.1 Streptomyces sp. SM11
GTCGACAGCATCGCGGCGACCACTACCCGCACCGGCCTCACGGTCCGGGCCGAACTCGACACCACCGCCTATGAGACAGGAGTGAGGGTCAGTGACGGGCAGATGACCGCCCTGCCGCTGAACCGCCACGACTGGCACGGCGACTGGAACTACACCCTCCGCCCCGAGGAGCACAGTCGGGACGGAATCCCTCCGATCCTGCCCCAGCTCCAGCCCGGCCCCGGCCGCGCCTGGCTGGTCCACCCGGCTCTGACCGGCATGGACCAGCACCAGTGGGACCAGCTCGTCGGCGAGCTGGCGGCAGCCCGCATGGCCCAGAGAGAAGAAGATCTCCACCAGCGGCGCGGCGGTGACCGGCAGAAGACTCCGGCCGTCGGCCTCTACACCGGCCGACGCCCCGGCCTCACCCTCGTCGACCGGCTCCTGGCCACCCTCCTCTACGAGCGGCTCGGGCTCCCGCAGGTCGTCATCGCCCGCCTCTTCGCGGTCGCACCCCAGACCATCAACCGGCGCATCCGCAAAACCCACCAACTCCTCGACGAGATCGGGCACGTCATCGCCCCGGCCGAGCACCGCCTCGCCACCCTGGACGACCTCGCAGACCTCGCCGCACACCTCGGCATCACCCCAACACCAAAGATCAAGACAGCGAGTTGATAATCGGCAGGCCCTAACTACCCGGCCTTGGGTCAACTTCACTTCCCGGTTCATCACGCGGGTGGACTTCCCCACCTATGCGGCCGAAGAACTTGTGCTGATCGCGGAGTCGTTCCTGCGGGCCCAAGGGGATGTCCTCACCGACGAGGCAGCGGTCGCGCTGCGCACGTCTTGTGACCTCGCCGTCGCCAGTGGGTTCATCGACCGACTCGGCAACGGTCGCTTCGCGCGGGAGTTCGGCCGGAAGGCCGCCGCGGTGCGGGATCTGCGGATCTACGACCTGCACGGCAGTTCCGGAGTCCCGCCGCCCGACGAGGTCACCACGCTCCACGTCGGTGACGTCATGGATGCGTACCAAGAGCTCACCCAAGGCGTTTCGCCGGACCGGTGACTGAGCGGTTCCGGCCATTCGGCTTCCACGTGTGAGCGGATACAGCGACACCGCGACGGTGGCCTGACGAACACGCAGGTCAATCGAGGTCGGCTCGTTCCGGAGTCGGCCCCTCGCTGTTTCCCGGACTGGGATTTCGACTCGCCCTCGGCCGCTCGGCATGTCGATCAGCAGTGAACGGCGCCCCGCCAGCAGGGGGTGGACCGCGCCTTCCGTGAAGTGGGCGGGTGAGGTGGCGCCCAGCCCGTGGACGTAGACGCGGGTGGGGTCCGCACCCGGCAGCTCGACCCACCGCATCCGGTCACCGTTGGATGTCACCCTGGCGCTGCGCACCGTCCTGATCTCCCGTACTCGAAGCTCGTCGGAGGGCGAGGCTACTCGCCGCGCGGTCGGCTACCGTTCCATCCGTACCAGCGGATGTCTCCGACCCGCGCCGCCCTCCGAGGAGTTGCCCGCCATGCCGCAGATCACCGTCGACTACTCCGGCACGCTCGACGCGGCCTTCGACCGGCAGGCCCCCGCGCTGGCCCTGCACCCGCTCGTCGTCGCCACCGTCGACGCTCGCCTGGAGGCCTGCAAGACCCGTTCCCGCCGGGTCGAGGACTTCGTCGTGGGCGCCGAGACCGAAGGCCGAGCCGTCCTGCACATCGAGATCGCCCTGCTCCACGGCCGCACCGACGCGACCAAGATCCGTCTCGCGGACTCCGTACTCGCTCTGATCGCCACCCAGGTCAAGCCGGTCGACGGCGTCACCCTGCACTCCTCCGTCGAGATCCCCACCCTGGACGCGTCCTACCGGAAGCGCTGACACACTCGCTTTCCGAAACAGTCGATGTGCGCTGCCCCCGCATCCCCTGTCCCCTGCATTCCTGTGTCCGGGCCCTTCCCTCGAAGTTCCGGGCGTGTTCCGGCGTGATCGACGCGTCCCGATCGTAGATCTGGCAGGGCAGACGGTTCCGTCCGGCGTCTGAAGGGTACATAGCTGAATAGGTCCCCTTGGGGAGGCTGATTCGATGCCGTGGTTCGCATGGCTGCTCGCCGCAGCGGCGCTCGGCGCCGCGGAGTTCTTCACTCTGACGCTGGTCTTCGGGTTGCTGGCCGGAGCGGCACTGGTCGCTGCCGTCGTGGCCGGAGTGGGCGTCGGCCTGCTCGGCCAGCTCGTGGCGCTCGGACTGGCGGCGGTGGCGGGTCTCGCTCTCGTACGTCCTGTCGCGCTGCGCCACATGGCGCAGGCGCCCTTGACACACGAGGGCAGCGATGCGCTGATCGGGAAGCGGGCCGAGGTCATGCAGGAGGTCACCGCGACCCACGGGCTGATCAAGGTCTCCGGTGAGGAGTGGACCGCTCGCACCCTCGACGAAAGCCAGGTGATCCCGGTGGGAGCGCTGGTGGACGTCATGGAGATCGAAGGCGCCACAGCAGTCGTGTACCCCCGCGAGCTCCTTCCGTGAACGCCTGAACACGCAGCGAAGGAGGAAGCATGGATCCGGTCGGCATCACGATTCTTCTGGCGGCGATCGTCGTGGTCTTTCTCGTGGCCGCCACCGTGCGGATCGTTCCGCAGGCGCGCCGCTTCAACATCGAGCGGTTCGGCCGGTACCGCCGGACGCTGCAGCCCGGCCTGAACTTCGTCCTGCCGGTCGCGGACCGCGTCAACACCAAGCTCGACGTGCGCGAGCAGGTGTATTCGTCCGACCCCAAGCCGGTGATCACCGAGGACAACCTCGTGGTCAACATCGACACCGTGCTCTACTACCAGATCACCGACCCGCGCGCGGCGGCCTACGAGGTCGCCGACTATCTGCACGCCATCGATCAGCTCACCGTGACCACTCTGCGGAACGTCATCGGCAGCATGGACCTGGAGGGGACGCTCACCTCGCGCGAGGAGATCAACGCCCGGCTCCGTGCCGTGCTCGACGAAGCCACCGGGAAGTGGGGCATCCGGGTCAACCGGGTCGAGATCAAGGCCATCGATCCGCCGAACACCATCAAAGAGGCGATGGAGAAGCAGATGCGGGCCGAGCGTGACAAGCGCGCGGCCATCCTGCACGCAGAGGGTGAGCGGCAGGCCAAGATCCTCACCGCGGAGGGCACGAAGCAGAAGGACATCCTGGAGGCACAGGGCACCCAGCAGGCCATGATCCTGCGGGCGGACGGTGAGTCGAAGGCGGTGGAGCTCGTCTTCCAGGCCGTCCATCGCAACAACGCCGACGCGAAGGTCCTGGCCTACAAGTACCTGGAGACGCTGCCGCATCTGGCACAGAGCGACAACAACACGTTCTGGGTCATCCCGGGCGAGCTGACCGAGGCGATCCGCACCGTCTCCACCGCGTTCGGCGACCAGTCGTCGGACACGGGACCGCCCCCCTCCGTGCGGCGCGAGGGCGCGGCCGCCGCCGACGTCGCGGACAGCGACAAGGACAATGTCGGGGTTCCGGAGATCGAGCCGAACTCGACGCTCGCGCTGGATGCCGTCGCCGCCGCCGACGAGGCCGCGAAGGAGGCCGCCGCCGCGGTGAGCGACGCCAAGGCCGAGGCCGAGGCCGCGGGAGAGACGCGGCTGCCGGGTCGGGGGCAGACGTCCGGCGATTGAGGCGATCGAGCGGGTCGGGGCAGACGTCCGGCGATCGAGCGACAATCGGCGCATGGACGTCGTCGGCATACTGGAGGCCGCGTCGCTGCTGGTACCGGAGAGCGTCGCCACCGACAGTGACATCACCGTCTCCGATGTCTGGGACTACCTCGCGCACGACGAGTGGGAGGTGGCGCTCGACCTGCTCCAGGAACTGGGCGACGCGTGGACCGCGCCGGAGGGCTTCTGGGACGACTTGGCGCGCGCGGCCGGGATGCTGGGGTTCGAGCGGAGCCGGCAGTGGTGCTGGTGGCGGGAGACGGAGACGCGTTCCGGCGTCATTCGGGCCGATCTCACCCTCCGCCCCGCCGGCGAAGGGCCCCGGCGCACCCCGATTCCCGGTGGCGTGGTGCTGCGGCCGATGTGGGACACCGGTGACCGGGGGGACGGTGGTGTGCCCGCGCTGGACATCGCCCGGGTGTGGGTGGAGTTCGCGCGGGCGATCGAGCCAGGCGCTCGGGCTCCCGTGCGTCTGCTGCCGTTGAACCCTGCCCGGTGGACGCACCTCGTCCCGGGGGACCGGATCACGCTGTACGAGACCGCCGTGCCCGGCGGCACGGCGACGATCCTGGAGGTGACACCTCCGGCCGGGTAGGGCAGACAAGAGCCCGTCTCCCGGACCGACAGGCAGGCGGGCAGACGACCCAGACGGGCAGACGGCCTGCCGGGTACGACTCTCCGGCGGTGCCCGTCGTCGGCGGCTCGGGTTTCGGTCCGGTCACCCTGCCGACGGGCACCGCGTGCCCGGTCAGACCGCCAGCGGCACCGCGTGGATCTCGTCCGCCGAGTGGCCCGCGCGTTCGTGGACGCGCTGGACCGCTTCAGCGGAGGGGGCCGTGGACAGGCAGTAGACCGTGCCGGACTGCGGGTCCGCCCAGGCGTGTTCGAAGTGGACGCCCTCCTCCTTCTCGATCGCCACGTCGGCCGCGTGGGCCTCCTTCAGTTGATCGGACGTGATGCCCTTCATGCCCCGGTGGACATCCATGTACATGCCCATGACCCGTACACCTCCGGATGTGGGATGCGGCCCCTCTTCCATGCTGCACCTGATGCCGAGCGCGGGCGCGTTCTACCGTCCGCCCGTCTCCACCCGCAGCTCCGCGATCCCCGCCGGCTTCTCCGGGTCCTCCGAGCGGACCGTCACACGAACCTGGCGGGCCGTGTCACCCGCCAGGTAGGGGCGCCAGAAGCGGCCGTCGAGGGAGGTCTCCACGGTGTGCGGGACGCGGGCGATGTCGCTCCGGACGGGGGTGACCGAGGTGAGCCGGAGGGGCCTGGCACCCAGGTTCACCGTCAGGGATCCCTCCGCGCCGTCCGGGGACCAGGACGTCGCCGGGGCCCCGTCCACCGCCGCCTCCGCGTACCGGCCCGGGGCCTCGGAGGTCGCGGTCACCGGGCGGCAGCGTGCCGCGTCGGCCGTCGGCGTCAGGTCGGGGCGGCGGGTGGGGAGGGTCAGCGTGGAGTCCAGGCGGTACGGGCCCTTAGCCGTGTGGACCGTGAACGGGGTGCCCGAGGTCAGGCGGACCGTGGTCGTCCGGGGGCCGATCTCGACCTCGTACGCGGCGTCCCGGTGACGCAGGCCCTTCAACGTGACGCCCTCGTGGAGTTGGGGCGGCAGCGTCGGGTCCAGGCGTACGCCGTCCTCGCGGAGGCGCAGGCCTGTCAGGCCGTGCGTGAACACTTGGAGGAAGCCGCCCTTCCCGGTCAGGAAGTCATCGGCCGGGAAGCCCGACAGCGGGTCCTGGGCTCCGGACTTCTCACCGCGTGCCTCGGAGAACAGGTCGTACGGGCCCCGCAGATACGGCCGCACCGCACGCTGGAGATACGTGTACGCCGAGCAGCCCGGCTCCCCGGTCTCCGCCGCGTCGATCGCATGCACCGAATCCGTCATCGCCGGGCCGTCCGGGTCGGTGCGGGCCGCGTAGTAGTCCAGGGTGGCCGCCGCGGCGCCCGGTTCCATCGGCCACTCCAGCGGGTACGTCAGCAGGACCGCGTCCGCCTGCTTGATCGTGGAGCCGTTGTAGCCCGCGTACTGGAGGAAGACCTTCTTCCCCGCGTCGTACGGGATGCGCAGGCCGTCCGCCACCTCGTTCCAGCCGGCCGGCGGGCGGTGGCCGAGAAGGTGGGCCGCGCGGGTCGCGTTGCGCAGCGCGGTGGCGGCGACCGCGTTGGTGAAGACGCCGTCGTCGACGCCGTTGCTGTACTCGTCGGGGCCCGCCACGTCGTTGATGGAGTAGCTGCCGTCGGTGTTCGCCGTGGCGCGCGACTGCCAGAAGTCGGCGATGCCGCGCAGGAGCGGCCAGCCTCTCGCCGCCAGCCAGTCGCGGTCGCCGGTGGCGAGGTAGTACTGCCAGACGGCGAGCGAGACCTCGCCCTGGAGATGGTTCTGGGTCAGGCAGTGCGGCGGGTCCCAGCTCTGGCACTCGGAGTCCAGCCGGCCCCGGCTCGCGCTGGTCCACGGGTAGAACAGGCCCTGGTGGCCGTACTTCTCGGCGTTCGCGCGGGCCGCGCCCCGGGTGCGGTAGCGGTACTCGACGACCGAGCGCGCCAGCTCGGGGCGGGTGGCGAGCAGCCCCGGGAACATCCACGTCTCGGCGTCCCAGAACACCATGCCCGCGTAGTTGTCGCTGGTCAGGCCGGCGGGGGCGATGCTGTCGGAGGAGCCGCGCCGGGTGCTCGCGAGCAGTCCGTACTGGGCCGACCGCAGCCGGCCCTGGAGCTCACGGTCGCCCGGGACCAGCACATCGGCGGACCAGGCCTCGCGCCAGGCGGCCTCGTTCGCCGCGAAGACCCGGTCCCAGCCGCGCCGCGCCGCCCGGTGCGCCGCCTCGCGGGCGTCCTCGGCCGGGGTGCGGGAGGTCAGGGCGGTGTCGACGCCGACGTACTTCTCGAAGGTGTACGTCCGGCCCGCGCGGACCGGGGTCGCCCTCGGGGGCGTACGGGCCTTCGGCCGCAGGGTCTCGACCACGCCCGAGCCGCGCCGCATCGCCTGCGCCACGGCCCCCTCGGTCCCGGTGCCGAGCGTGCGGAACGTGCCGTCCTCGCGCAACGTGATCCGGCGCGCGCCCCGGTCGTCCAGCCGGCCGGTGACCGTCGCGGTGCCGCTCCAGCGCGGGGTCATCCGCAGGCGTACGGCTCCGGTGTGGACGTCGGAGCGGTCGGCCAGGACGTCGTAGGTGAGGTCGGTCGCCCGGCCGTCCGCGGTCGTCCAGCGCAGTGAGGTGCGGACGAGGCCGCAGACGTGGAAGGCCGTCTGGCGGTAGTGCGAGATCCGGCCGGCCGGGGTGTCCGTGCCGAGGGTCTCCTTGCCGACGGCCACGTCGATATTGGTCCAGCTCGGCAGCGCGGCGATCACCTCGCGGCCCTCGGTGACGGCCTTGTCCCGGGCGTAGAGCCCGGAGACGAACGCGCCGTCGTAGCGCGGCGTGTAGAGCGGCCAGCCGGTCTTCCCGCCGGTGGCCGCGTATCCGGCGCCGGTGGCGGGGACCCGGTGGCCGAGATAGCCGTTGCCGACGTACGGGGCGTAGCCCTCCGCCTCCCCGACACGGGTGGATGTCGGAGACCAGGAGGTCCCCGGGGCGCCCTGACCGTCCGCCCGGCCGCAGGCGGGCACGGCCGTGGACGGGGACGCCGTCGGGCCCGGCACGGGGGAGGCGGAGGGGTGGGCGGGGCCCGGCAGCGGTACCGGGCCGGGGGACTCGGCCGCGTCGGCGAGGGGCGGCAGCGGTGCGATCAGGGCGGCCGCGGCCAGGGGCACGAGGACGGAGATACGCGAGAGGCTCACGGTACGAAGGTAGGGACGCTGTGGTGCCGTCGGCCCTCCCGCCGCGCAGGGCCCGCGCGCCCATCCCGCTTCGGGCGTCCGCCGGGCCGCCGGATGGAGCAGATCCCGCGTCCGTCGGGGGAGAGAGGCAGGGCCGGTATCCGGCCACGCCCGCCGCGCCGCGGTCCGTGGAGGAAGGGTCGCCATGCCCTCACGGAGAGATCGGCACGAGGCGGTCGGGCTTCGTCGGGACGGTGTCCGTGGGCGGGCGAGCGGGGTGCGGACCTCGCCCGGGGAGATCGCGAGGGCGGCGAACGGCAGGAAATCCTTCTGACGCCACAAGGAATCGGCCCGCTGGGAAAGCGCGTTCGGTCCGATGGCCCCGGCGGGGGTGCCGTTGCGGTCCCAGGGCCCGGCTGAGCGGAAAGCGGCAGGTCAGGGCGGTGCTTGCGGATCGGGCCCGGTCCATGGAACAGCGGTGGGCCGCCGTGAAAGCCGGACGGTCAGGCGTAGAGAAGGTGAATGGAGCACGTACAGGCACCCTTGTGGGTTTGCCATGCATCGGTCAATCTTTCGCTGGCAGCAGGGCATGCGGCTCGCGTACGGCGCAGAAAACGGGGCGCCGGACGGCTGATTTGTCATGCCCCTGTCCGGAGCTGTCGTCGGCATGAAGCTCCGGTACCCCCCAGAGCACCGCCTATGAGGAGGACCCCTCACATGTCAGTGACGCGCCACACCCCCCATGCACGGCGAAGACTCGCCACGGCGAGCGTCATCGCAGCGGCAGCCCTCGCGCTCTCCACCGCGGCCGCGCTCCCGGCGACCGCGAGCGAGCGGGCGCCCGAAGGTGTGATCGCCAACGAAGGTGCCGTGGACGCCATCAGCGGCAGCTACATCGTGACCCTCAAGGATGACGCCGCCAAGTCCCACACCGCCAAGGGCAAGGCCCTCGCGAAGAAGTACGGCGCGAGCATCGAACGGACCTACCGGTCGGCCCTCAACGGCTACGCGGTCGAGGTCTCCGCCGCGCAGGCCCGGAAGTTCGCCGCCGACCCGGCCGTGGCGTCCGTCTCCCAGAACCGCACCTTCACGGTCTCCGCCACCCAGAACAACCCGCCCTCCTGGGGTCTGGACCGGATCGACCAGAAGAACCTCCCGCTGGACCAGCGCTACACCTACCCGGACTCCGCCGGCGAGGGCGTCACCGCCTACGTCATCGACACCGGCGTCCGGATCAGCCACAACGACTTCGGCGGGCGGGCCTTCAACGGCTACGACGCCGTGGACGACGACAACGTCGCGCAGGACGGCCACGGCCACGGCACGCATGTGGCGGGCACCGTCGGGGGCACCGCCTACGGTGTCGCCAAGAAGGCGAAGATCGTCGGCGTCCGGGTGCTGGACAACAACGGTTCCGGCACCACGGCAGGGGTCGTCGCCGGAATCGACTGGGTGACGGCCAACGCCGTCAAGCCCGCGGTCGCCAACATGAGCCTCGGCGGCGGCGCGGACTCGGTGCTCGACGCCGCCGTGCGCCGGTCCATAGCCTCCGGCGTGACCTACGCCGTCGCGGCGGGCAACGAGTCGACCAACGCCTCCACCAAGTCCCCGGCGCGCGTCGGCGAGGCCCTCACGGTCGGTTCGACGACCAGCAGCGACGCCCGCTCCAGCTTCTCCAACTACGGTTCGGTCGTGGACATCTTCGCGCCCGGTTCCTCGATCACCTCGGCGTGGAACTCCAGCAACAGCGCGACGAACACCATCTCCGGTACGTCGATGGCCAGCCCGCACGTCGCCGGCGCGGCAGCCCTCTACCTCGCCGAGAACCCGGGTTCGAGCCCGGCGGAGGTCTCCTCCGCCATCGTCGCGGCCGCCAGCACCGGCGTCGTGGGCAACCCGGGCAGCGGCTCGCCCAACCGCCTTCTCAACGTGGGCGACGGCGGCACCACCCCGCCGCCCGGTGACAGGTTCGAGAACAACACCGACTACCCGATCAACGACCACTCCACCGTCGAGTCGCCGATCACCGTAACCGGGATCTCCGGCAACGCCCCGGCCACGCTGAGCGTCCCGGTCGACATCTCCCACACCTACATCGGTGACCTGAAGATCGACCTGGTCGCGCCCGACGGTTCGGTCTACAACCTGAAGGCGTACGGCTCCGGCGGCAGCAGCGACAACGTGGTCACCACGTACAACGTCAACGCCTCCTCCGAGACCGCCAACGGCACCTGGAAGCTCCGGGTCAGTGACAACTGGACGTACGACACCGGGCGGATCAACGGCTGGGCGCTGCAGTTCTGAGCGGACGGCGGCACCGGTGAACCACTGACACGACAGGGCTGGGGCGGTCGGGTGACAACCGACCGCCCCAGCCCCCTTGTGCCCGCCGGTTCCTACCGGCGGTTGAGCCCGCGGTCGACCGCGGTGATCAGCTCGCCGTTCTCCGTGTCCCCGTCCAGCGACCAGAACATCGCCCCGCCGAGACCCTTGTCCCGGATGTACGCGGCCTTGGTGCGCAGCACCTGCGGGTCGTCGTACGTCCACAGCGTGGTGCCGTCGAACAGCCAGGCGTGGCCGTTCCTCACATCACGGTGGACCTTGTACGTCCCCGACGCGGCCAGTTGCTTCAGGACCTCGTAGTCCTCGTAGCCCGCCCCCCAGGTGGCCGGAGCCGGGGCCGTGGCCGGCTGCCCCATGCCCGTGCCGCCGCCGCTCACTCCGGTCCAGCCCTGGCCGTAGGTCGGCATACCCATCACGAGTTTGTGCCGGGGTGCGCCGCGGCGGACCCAGTCGCGTATGGTCCGGTCGACGCTGAAGTCGTTCTTCGCGTACAGGGCCGACTGCTGGGCCGTCTTCTTCTCGCCGGAGACGTGGTAGTCGTAGCCCTGGATGTTGACGAAGTCGAAGTCCTTCATGAGGCGCTTCACGTCGAAGCCCGCGTCGATCGCGGCCGGGTTGGCCGGTACGTACGCCGACAGGTCGTAGTGCTTGGGCTTCGGCTTCCCGTGCCCGTGCCCGTTCCCCTTGTGTTTGCCCTTCTCCGCCTCGGCCTTCGCCTGGCTCTTCGCGTGGGCGTCGAGCTGGGTGCGGAACTCGTGGATCAGCGCGGTGAAGTTCTTCTTGTCCTCCGGGCGGAAGACGGTCCCCTCGTTCGCCGCCGAGCCGGGCCACTCCCAGTCGACGTCGATGCCGTCGAAGAGGCCGGCCGCGGCGCCCTTGCCGCCGCGCGCCCCGTCCACCGGGAGGTTGCCCTTGATGTACAGGTCGACGCAGGAGGCGACGAGCGCCTTGCGGGAGGCCTTGGTGCGGACCGCGTCGGAGAAGTGGGTGGACCAGCTCCAGCCGCCGAGCGAGATCATGACCTTGAGGCCGGGGTGCTTGGCCTTCAGCTCGCGCAGCTGGTTGAAGTTGCCCGCGAGCGGCTGGGTGTCGGTGTCGGCGACACCGTCCACCGATCCCGCCGCGTCGAGCGGACGGGCGTAGTCGGCCCAGGCGTCGGCCTGGCCGGGGATGTTGCCGGTGAAGCACTTGCCCTCGGCGCTGACGTTGCCGAAGGCGTAGTTGATGTGGGTCAGCTTGGCCGCGGTCCCGCTGGTGTCCAGGTCCTTGACCTGGAAGTCGCGTCCGTAGACGCCCCATTGGGTGAAGTAGCCGATGCTCTTGTACGCGGGGCGGTGGTGGTCCTTGCCGCGGTCGCCGCCGTTGTTCCGGTCGTGGCCGGCGCTGGCCGTGGCCGCGGGCGCGACACCTGCCAGCAGGGCCAGGGAAGCGCCGGCGATGGTCATTCGGGACAGGCTTCTTCGACGCATGGGGCTCGTTCCTGTGCGTGATCCGGTGCGGAGGGAAAGCGGAAGGAAAAGCGGGGGCGTGCTGTGCACAGGAAGGTATTGGTCTGGACCAAAAGTGGTCAAGGGTCCGGGAGTTGTCGGACTTCGCGGCCGCTCGGGTGGGCATGGATCGGGGCGGGGGTGAGGCGGGGCGGAGACGGTCGGGGCGGAGACGGTCGGGGCCGGCCCGGTGTCGGCCTGGTGTCGGCGTTCGAGTATGCGCGGAACGCCACAAGGTCATCACATTGAGTGAAACCCTGGCCTATGCTTGCGGTGTACAACCCACGGTTGTCAGGCTGTCGCAGACTGTCAACCTGTTGGGAGTGGCCTGTGACTTTCGGTGAGCAGCCCGCCTATCTGCGCGTGGCGAGCGATCTCAGGGAGAAGATCGTCAACGGCGCGCTGCCGCCCCATACCCGCCTGCCGTCGCAGGCCCGCATCCGGCAGGACTACGGGGTCTCGGACACCGTCGCCCTGGAAGCGCGGAAGGTCCTGATGGCGGAGGGGCTCGTCGAGGGGCGCTCCGGCTCCGGCACGTATGTGCGCGAGCGTCCCGTGCCCCGCATGATCGCCCGCTCCGGCTACCGGCCGGGCAAGGGGGCCAGTCCGTTCCGGCAGGAGCAGACGGCCGAGGGGGCGCGCGGGACCTGGGAGTCCCGCAGTGAGCAGGAGGAGGTGAGCCCCGAGGTCGCCGGGCGGCTGGGAATCGAGCCGGGTGACCGTGTGATGCGCACGCGCTACGTCTTCCGGGAGGCGGGCGAGCCGATCATGCTCTCCACCTCCTGGGAGCCGCTCGCCGTCACCGGCCGGACGCCCGTGATGCTGCCGGAGGAGGGTCCGCTGGGCGGCTGCGGGGTGGTTGACCGGATGGCCGCGATCGACGTGGTCGTGGACAACGTCGCCGAGGAGGTCGGTGCGCGCCCGGGGCTGGCGGAGGAGCTCCTGGCGCTCGGCGGCGTGCCCGGGCATGTGGTCATCGTCATCGGGCGTACGTACTACGCCTCGGGCCGGGCCGTGGAGACGGCCGACGTGGTGGTGCCGGCCGACCGGTACCGGATCGCCTACCACCTGCCGGTGAGATGAGGTGAGGTGACGCCCCGTCGGGCCCGGTGGGAGGCGCCGCCCGGGGCTGATGGGGCATGCCGCTGAGTCACGAGGGGGCGCATCCTGCTGATGCGCCCCTTTCGTGATGGCCGGATGTGTATCTCTTTGTGCAAACCCGCCTGCACTGAGTGAAGGTCAGGCGTACGCTCGGGCATATGCGTACTGCGGTTTCCTGGGGATCCTTAGAGACGTGCACGCCGGTGGGAAGAGTGGCGATATGCGGGGGAGTGACACGATGAGCGACAGCGGTGCCGTGCTCCCCTGGCAGGTGATACGGCAGGACGACGGCGGCAACCGCTACCGCGTGGGCAGATACGCCACGCAGGCCGAGGCGCAGAAGGTCGCCGACGGCCTCGACGGCCACCATCGCCACCAGGTCTACCGGGTGGAGCGTGTGGGGCAGGGCGGCGGGCCCTGACGCGACGGACGGCCCGGTGGGGTCCCGGGGGCCCGTTCCGTCCTCCCGGGACCTCCGGGGCCCGTTCTGTTCCGTTCCGCCCCCCCGGGGGGTCCTGGATCCCACGGGCTCTCCCGAAGCGCCTCCGTGCCCGCGTGCGCCGTGTGCATCCCTGCGCCCGCCTCCGCCCCGGCCTCAGCCTTCTACAGCCACTCTTCGCTCGCCCCCGTCCCCGTCCCCGTTCTTGCCCCTGCCGCTGCCCCCGCGTTCCGTACGTCGGCGGTCCGGGCGGTAGAGTCCCGCCCGGACCGGGGGTGCGGAAGCCGCCGGAGGTGCGGCGAGCGGGGCGGAGTGGTGGCGGTGCTGATCGACACGGTGGCGTGGGTGCGGATCGAGGGTGGCAGGATCCTCTGCGCACGGCCCCGCGGCAAGGAGGTCTTCTACATCCCGGGCGGCAAGCGCGAGGGTGCGGAGACCGATCTGCAGACTCTTCTGCGGGAGATCGAGGAGGAGCTGACGGTCGGCCTGATCCGGGAGTCCGTCGTCCACGCCGGGACGTACGAGGCCCCCGTGGACGACCGGCCCGGCGCCGCCGTCGTACGGATGAGCTGCTATTACGGCGACTACCGCGGCACGCTCGCCGCGAGCAGCGAGATCGAGGAGATGGCATGGTTCTCCTTCGCCGACCGGGCCCTGGTGCCGCCCGTGGACCAGTTGCTCTTCGATGACCTCAAGGCGACGGGCGCCCTGACCTGACCCGGTGCGCCCGTATGCACCAAACGCAAGGTCGCGCGGTAGTAAGCAATAGATGGCGGGTATGGGCTGTTTAGTCCCCATTTGTCAATGGGTGCGCCCGTGGTCGTCCCTGGGAAGTGATCGGTGTGATCGATACCGAAGGCGATTGCGCCGAGTGGACCTTCCCTGCGGAACCGGGTTCCGTGCGCGGTGCCCGGCATGCCGTCCGAGGTGCCCTGGGCTCGTGGGGCCTCGACGCGGCGGTGGGTGACCTGGCGGTCCTGCTCGTCAGCGAGCTGGTGACCAACTCCTTGCGGTACGCCTCCGGACCCATCGGTGTACGTCTGGTCCGTTCGCACCCCGACGGTTCGAACGGCAGCAACGGCAGCAACGGCAGCGGTCCGGCGGTCGGCGGGCTCGTCAGGGATCTGACCGGGGGCTTCACCGGGGGCCGTCCACTCGCCGACTGCCTTCCCATCGCCCCGGGACTGCTGGTGGAAGTCTCCGATCCGCTTCCGGATCCACCCACCGAACGCAGTGCGGGACCCGACGACGAAGGCGGCCGGGGGCTCCAGCTCGTGGCCTGTTCCGCACGTCGCTGGGGGACCCGTCGCGGAAAGAGTGGCAAGACCGTGTGGTTCGAGCTGGCTCTCCCTGGTTAGGAGAGTGGAGGGAAGCACAGCGATCACCAGAGGTCGGGCAGAACCTGGCTGAAAGGGACTGAGACCTTGCTGTGATCGTGAACGCCGTGTCGGTCGGGGCCGTAGTGCTGAATACTGCGGGCAGGACCGGTCCGGTGTGTGAGCTGGAGGGGACGGTCGCGTGAGCGAAATACCTGGGACAACGGGTGATGTCGTCGGGACCACGGGCGATGTCGTGTGGCAGAGCAGCCCGCCCGGCTCCATCTATGACTACATCAGGGTCGCCTCCTTCTCGATCGGCCCCGACGGTCTGATCGAGCAGTGGAGCAGCCGGGCCGCCGGTCTCTTCGGCATGGCCTCGACCGAGGCGATCGGCCGCGACCCGGTGGAGGCCTTCATGCCCGCCGAGCTGCGTTCGGACGGCCACCGGCGGGTCGGCGAGATCCTCGACGGCAAGGAGTGGACGGGCCTCGTCCCGTTCCGGATGCCGGGCGAGGGCGGGGCGCACGGCGTCGCCGAGGTCTATGTGATGCCGAGTCTGACGGGGCAGGGGGAGCGGGCCGCGCTCTGCATCGTCGTGGACGTCCGGGCCCTGCGGCGCATTGAGACGGACCTCGCCGCATCACAAGCCATATTCGGCCAATCTCCGTTCGGCTTCGTGCTGTTCGGTATGGACTTCGCCGTCGTCCGGGCCAACCAGCGCTTCGCCACGGTCTTCGGAGGAGCTGCCGAGGACCACCAGGGCCGCACGGTGGAGGACTATCTGCCGCGGGCCGAGGCCGACCGGCTGTCCGCCACCCTGAAGCGGGTCCTGGAGACCGGGGAGTCCGTCACCGACCTCCAGCTCGTCGGCACCGCCCCCGGCGGTACCGAGCGCCGCCACTGGTCCATGAACCTCTACCGGGTGCACAGCGGAGCCGGCCGTCCCGTCGGCGTCGCCGGCCTCGCCACCGACGTCACCCGCCGGCACATCGCCGCCCGCGAGGCGGCCAGTGCCCGCCGCAACCTCGCCCTTCTCAACGAGGCCAGCGCCCGCATCGGAAATTCCCTGGACCTGGAGACCACCGCCCGCGAGCTCCTCGACGTGGCCGTCCCCGGCTTCTGTGACCTCGCCACCGTCGACCTCTACCAGGGGCTGCTCACCGGCGAGGAGGCCGCTCCCGGCAGTTGGGCGCCCGCGCACCGCGAGTCCGCCGGAGGCTCGGCGGAGCTGCGCCGGGTGGCCCACGCCAGCGCGGTCGCCGACGCCCTGCCCACCGCCGTGGCGGGCAGCGGACCCCCGGGCCCGGACGATCTCCCGCCCGCGCTCGGCTCCGTCCACCGCTACCCCTTCGGCTCGCCCTGCGCCGTCGCGCTGCGCTCGGGCCACGTCGAGGACGTCCCCGGCGACGAGATGGGCTTCGTGCAGTCGACGCTCGCCGTGCCGATGGTCGCGCACGACACCGTCGTCGGCCTCGTCCAGTTCTCCCGTACGAAGGGCAGCGAGCCGTTCGGGGAGCGCGACCGGGCGCTGGCCACCGAACTTGCCGCCCGCGCCGCCGTCTGCATCGACAACGCCCGCCTCTACCGCCGCGAGCACGAACGCGCCCTGATCCTCCAGCGCAGCCTGCTGCCCCCCGGCGACCCCGAGGCCGCCGGTCTCGACATCGCCTGCCGCTATCTGCCGGGCAACACCGCCACCGAGGTCGGCGGCGACTGGTTCGACGTGATCGAGCTGCCCGGCCACCGCACCGCCCTCGTCGTCGGCGACGTCATGGGACGCGGCCTGCGCGCCGCCGTCGCCATGGGCGAACTGCGCACCGCCGTAAGGACCCTGGCCCTCCTCGACCTGGAGCCGGCCGAAGTGCTCTCCGCCCTCGACGAGGTCGCCCGCGGCCTCGGCTCCCCGGGCGTCGGCGAGCGCAGCGAGGGCCTCGGCGGCAGCGGGGGCGCGCAGTGGCCCTCACGCGCCGCGCAGAAGTCCCGCGAGGCGGACCTCTCCGAGGTGTATCTCGCGACCTGCGTGTACGCCGTCTACGACCCGGTCACCCGGCGCTGCACGTTCGCCAACGCCGGGCACCTCCCCCCGGCCGTCGTCGAGCCCGGCCGGCCCGCCCGGCTCGTCGACGTACCCCCGGGCATGCCGCTGGGCGTCGGCGGCGAGCCGTTCGAGGAGGTCGAGGTCGAGCTCGCCGAGAACGCCCTGCTCACCCTCTACACCGACGGCCTGGTCGAGTCCCGGGACCAGCCGCTGGACGAGGGCCTGGACGCGCTGCGGACCGTGCTCACCGGTCCGCAGATGGAGCTGGAGGACGCCTGCGACCACGTTCTGAGCACCCTCGACACCCGGCACGGCGAGGACGACATCGCCCTGCTGATGGCCCGTATCCAAGGGCTGCCCGCCGAGGCGGTGGGGGACTGGACGCTGCCGCGCGAACCCCGCTCGGTGGGGCGCGCCCGTGAACTGGCCCGTTCCCAGCTGGTCGCCTGGGACCTCGACGAACTGGTCGACACCACCGAACTCCTCGTCAGCGAACTGGTCACCAACGCCCTGCGCTACGGCGAGGGCGAGATCCGGCTCCGGCTGCTGCGCGACCGCACCCTGGTCTGCGAGGTGTGGGACGCCGGTCTCGTCCAGCCGCGCCGCCGTCGCGCCCGCGACACCGACGAGGGCGGACGCGGCCTCCAGCTGGTCGGGCTGCTCAGCACCGCCTGGGGCTCGCGCCGCACCCCGCGCGGCAAGACCGTGTGGTTCGAACTGGCCCTGCCGGACGGGGCCCCGGCCGCCGAACTGTCCGTGGAGCAGCTCCTGAGCATGTACTGAACCCCGCCCGGCACACCAGGCGTCACGCGCCGGCCTTTAGGGCCGCCAGCCGGGCCTCGACCTCCGCGCTGTCGCCCAGGCTGTCCAACTGCTCGAACTGGGCGTCCAGCGAGGAGGCGGCCAGCTCCTGCTTGCCCAGCGCCTTCGCCTCCTCGCGCCGCACCTTGTCCTCGAAGCGGCTCAGCTCGCTCGTCGGGTCGAGGACGTCGATGTTTTTCACGGCGTCCATCATCCGGTTCTGCGCCTGGGCGGACTCGGCGCGCGCCACCAGTTCGTCCCGCTTGGCCTTCAGCTCGGAGAGCTTGGCCTTCATCTGGTCGAGCCCCGTCCTCAGCTTGTCGACCACCTCGGTCTGCGAGGCGATCGTCGGTTCGGCGGTCCTCGCCTCCTGCTCCGACCGGAGCTGACGGCCCAGCGCCACCTTGGCCAGGTTGTCGAACGTGTCGGCCTCCGCCACCGACCCGGCCCCGCGCAGCTCGTCCGCCTTCCGGCTGGCCGCCAGCGCCTTGCCGCCCCACTCGGCCGCCGCCTCGACGTCCTCCTTGTGGTCCTGCTCCATCAGCCGGAGGTTGCCGATGGTGGACGCGACCGCCTGCTCGGCCTCCGCGATGTTGTTCGTGTAGTCCCGGATCAGCTGGTCGAGCATCTTCTGCGGGTCCTCGGCCTGGTCGAGGAGGGCGTTGACGTTGGCCTTCGCGAGCTGGGTGACGCGGCCGAGGACGGTCTGCTTGGACATGGCACGGCTCCTTGGATGTCGAGATGGGTCACGCTGTGGTCCTGCCCCCAGGTCGTTCAGAAGCGGCCGCCACCGCCCCGGCGGCCCCGTGTTCCGCCCCCGCCGAAACTGCCCGGCCCGCCGCCGAAGCCACCGGACCGGCCGCCTCCGCCGAACCCTCCGCCGAAGCCGCCGCCCATGCCCCCGCCCCGGCCGCCGCCCCCGAACAGCCCGCCGAGGATGATGCCGCCGAGCACCGCCCCGCCCATGCCGCCGCCCCCGCCCCGCAGGGAGCCGGGACCCTGCGTTCCGCCGAAGCCGCGGACGTCCTGCTCCGCCAGGCTCATCGCCTGTCCGGCCAGCGCGTCCGCCTGCCGCGCCTCGGCCAGCGCCCCCCGCGCGTCCGTGCCCGACAGCTCCCGGGCCCGCTCCCACCGCCGCTGCGCCTCCGCGAGCCGGGTACGGGCCTGGCTGCCGACCGCACCCCGGCTGGTCGTGATGTAGTCGGCCGCCGCCCCGATCGCGGACCGGGCGGTGAGCATCGCCTGATCGAGGAGGGACCGGGCCTTGGCCTCGCCCCGCTCCTGGTTCCGGGCCCCGGCCAGCGCCTCGTCCAGGGCCGCGTCCGCCTCCTCCACCCGGCGCAGCGCGTCGATCGGGTCGTACGGTCCCGCGGCCATCACGCCCCGGACATCGGTGAGTACGGTCTCGGCGCGGGCGGTCCGGCCGCGCAGGTCCGCGGTCGACGCGCCCTCGGCGGTCCCTTCGAGCAGCCCGCCCGCGTCCGCGAGGTCGGCCTCCGTCCCGGTCAGCGCGGCGGGCAGCTTCCGCGCGGCCTCGCTCAGCTCCGCCGCCCGCCGGTCCACCGAGTCCAGCAGCGTGCCCGCCTGGCCCACCGCGCCCTCGGCGGCCCGGATGTACACCGCGGCCCGGGAGTTCTCGTCGCCCTCGACCGCCGTACGGGCCTGTTCCACGGCCGAGGCCGCGAAGACGAGCCGGTCCTTCGCCTGTTCGACGTCGGCAGCCACGGGCGCGGCGGCGCCCTCCCCGTACCGTCTCCGCAGCCCGGCGACGCCCGACCCGGCCGCGGTGAGCCGTCCGGCGAGGTCGCGGTGAGTGGCGTCCACGCCGGCCAGGGCCTGCGGAGCGGTACGTTCCAGGGCGCGCAGCCGGTCGAAGTCCTCGGAGACGGTGTCGAGCCCCTCGTTCGCCGCCGCGCACCGCCGCAGGATCTCCTCCAGCATCCGGCGGCGGGTGGCGTCGTCCTCGGGGAAGGCGTCGTCGAGCTGCTGGCGCAACCGGAACGACCGCGTCAGCTCGTCCTTGGCCCGTGCGACCGCCTCGGTGAAGGGCTTCGCCGCCGCCTCGCCGAACTGGGCGGTGGCGAAGCCGAGTTCCTCCTCGCTGGTGCGTACCGCGTCGTCGGTGTCCACCAGCACCTCCTTGGCCTGCCCGTCCAGCTCCGGCAGCGGTGTCGGCGGCTCCGGCGCACCGCCCGCCCCCGCGCCCCGGCCCCAGCCGGTCGCCGCCGGGGTGGTGCGGGTCGCCGTACGCCGTCTGCGCCGGGCGTACGCGTAGGCGGCGACCACGACCGCGCCCGCGACGACGGCCACCGGCAGGATGAAGTCGCGGGCACCGGTGGAGCCGGAGTCCCCCGCCCCGGGGTCGGCGGGGCCCGGGGTGATGGCGGGGGCGGTCACCGGGCGTCCGGCCAGTACGGAGCCGTAGCCGTCGGCCGCGCCGATCGCGGCCCCCGCCCAGTCGTTCTCCCGCAGCGCGGGTTCGATCGCGGTGCCCGCCACGTCCCGCAGCTGCTCGTCGGTGAGCGGGGAGCCGGCGTCGACGGAGTAGGCGTACTGCCGGTCGTGGGTGGCGACGGAGAGCAGCACGTCGTCCTGGCCCAGGCCGTTGCGGTCCGCGGTCCCGTCGCTCCAGGTCTGTCCGGACCGGCCGGAGAAATCGCGTACGTACACCACGAAGAGCTGGATGCGCTCGTTCTCGTACAACCGGTCGAGGGCGTCCTCCACCTGCCCCGCCCGGTCGCCCAGTGCCCCCACCCGGTCGGTGATCTGCCCGTCCCGGGACAGCTCGACGGGGTCGTCGGCGCGGGCGCTCACGGCGGCGGGGAGCACCAGCCAGCACACGGCGGACAGCGCGGCGAGCAGGCCGGCGAGAAGTCCGGGCAGCCAGGTTCTGCCCGGCGCGGTGTTCCGGGGCCGTGGCAGTCGGGGAGATGTCACCTCTGCGAGGCTATGTGCGCTTTTCTTCCCTCGCGACCCGGCGTTCTGCCGTCCCGCGTCGGCTGTTCGCATGAAAGGGCGCGCGAAAGGAGTCCTCCTGCGCGTGTGCGGGGCGGCGGGGGCCGCCGCCCGTCGTCAGATGGGGCGGACGTGGCGCGTCCCGGGGTCCGGTGCCGGAGGCCGACGGTGCCGCGCCGGGAGGCCCGGCACCCAGGAGAGACCCGAAGTCCGGAGGTGGCGTGTGACTGGCCTTCAGCTGTCGGTCGTCGTGCCGTGTTTCGACGAGGCCGAGGTGATCGAGGCCTTCCACGCCGCCCTGGTCGGCGTCCTGGACCCCCTCGGGGACAGCTTCGAGGTCTGTTACGTGGACGACGGCAGCCGGGACCGCACCCGCCTCCTGCTGAGCGCCCTCGCCGCCCGCGACCCGCGGGTCCACTACACCGCCTTCAGCCGCAACTTCGGCAAGGAGGCCGCCATGCTCGCCGGCCTCCGCATGTCGCGCGGCGCGGCCGTGGTGATCATGGACGCCGACCTCCAGCACCCGCCCGAGCTGATCCCCCGCATGCTGGAACTGCACCGGCACGGCTACGACCAGGTCATCCCGCGCCGCGACCGCACGGGCGAGGGCATGCTCCGCAGCACCCTCAGCCACACCTACTACGCGCTCGTCCGCCGCTGCATGGACGTGGAGCTCATCGACGGGTCGGGGGACTTCCGGCTGCTGTCGAAGCGGGCCGTGGAGAGCGTCCTGTCCCTCCCCGAGAGCAACCGCTTCTCCAAGGGGATCTTCTCCTGGATCGGCTTCGACACGGTCACCTTCCGCTACCGCAACAGCGAGCGGGTGGCGGGCCGGTCCAAGTGGGGCAGCAAGCGGCTGCTGAACTACGGCATCGACGGGCTGCTGTCCTTCAACAACCGGCCGCTCCGCCTCGCGATCTACACCGGCTTCTGGGTCTTCGTCTCGGCCCTGGCCTACGCCCTGTGGACGGTCGTGGGCGTCGTCCTGCACGGGGCGGACACCCCCGGCTACGCCACCCTGCTCACCGTCGTCGTCGCGCTCAGCGGCATCCAGCTGGTGACGCTCGGGGTCATCGGGGAGTACGTGGGCCGCATCTACCACGAGGCGAAACACCGCCCGCCCTACGTGGTGCGGGAGACCGACGCGACCTGCCGGACGCTGCCGGACGGCCCGCCGTCGCGCCCGCAGCTCACCGGAGGCCCGGTGGTCACCAGGGACCCGGCCGAACGTGCCGCCCCCACGACCGCCGCCCCCGAGCTCGCACCTGCCCCCGGCCTGTCCCGTACCGTCCGCCAGTTCGGCAGCTTCATCCTCATCGGCTGCGTGAACACCGCTGTCTACCTCGGGATCTACGCCTCGCTGAACCGCTGGATCCCCTACCTGACCGCCCATGTCATCGGCTACGCGGTCAGCGTCGTGTGCTCGTTCCTGCTCAACTCCTACGTCACCTGCCGGACGAGGCCGACCTGGCACGCGTTCGTCCGCTATCCCCTCTCCAGCCTGGTCAACCTGGTGGCGTCCGGAGCGCTGCTCTACGGCGCGGTCAGCGGCCTGGGGATGGACAAGAACCTCGCGGCGCTGGCGGCCGGTGTCCTCGTCACGCCCGTCTCGTTCCTGCTGGCGCGTTGGGCGATCACCTCGGGCCGGACCAAGGCCGACGACGTCGTACCGGGGACTGTGGGAGGCCCGGCCGGTACGGAGGGTCTGGACGACGGCCGTCCGGCGCCCGCACCGCTGCCCACCCGCTCGCCCCAGGACCGGTGAAGGCCGCGATGTCCGACGACGTTCCCGTAACCGCCGCCCCCGGGGATCTGCGGAGCGAGGACACCCCGGACCGGGCCGGCCGTCCCTCGGACCGCCCCTGGACCGCCCTGTGGGTGAGTGCCCTCGCGCTCCCGCCCCTCGCCCTGCTCGCCGCCGCGTCCTGGTCCGGGCGGTGGGTGAGGCCCGGGGCGGACGACTGGTGCTTCCTGCCCGTCGTACGGGACGACGGCGTCACCGGCCTCGTCGGGAAGTTCTACTTCGACGACAACGGGCGGGTCGCCAACGCGCTCATGGTCGGCGCGTACGCGAAGTTCCAGGTCGCGGGACACCAGTGGTTCCCCCTGGTCAGCGGTGCCCTGGTGCTCGCGGTCCTCTGGGCGGTGGCCGTCCTGGCGCTGCGCCGGGCCGGCCTGCGCACCCCGCACGGCCTGCCGCTCCTGCTCGCGGCCATGACCACCGCGCTCTTCCTGTTCGTCACGCCGAACACGTACAAGACGTTCTTCTGGCCCGCCGCGTCCGTCTCGCACACGCTGCCGCCCGTCCTGGCCTGCGCCGCCCTGATCCCGCTCCTGCTCGCCCGCACCCGCCGGGGGCGGGCCCTCGCGCTCGCCGTCGCGGCGCTCATGGGGGCCTTCCTCGCCACGCTGTCGGAGGAGACGGCGATCGTCGTCGTGATGGTGCTCCTGACCGTGCTCCTGCTGTCCGGCCGGGTCGTCCCCGCCCCCGGCCGGGGGTTCGTCCGCCGGTGGTGCGCGGCGGGAACCGCCGGGACGGCGGCCGGGGCCGTCGTCCTCATCACCTCGCCGGGCTCCATGCGCCGCAGGGAGCGGTTCGGCGCGGAGACCACGTCCCTGCTCGCCCCCGACTCCCTCGCCGCGTCGCTGCGAGCGTTCGCCGAGATCACCGTCACCGTGGTCACCACCTGGCAGTACGTCGGCGCGGTCGCGGCGGGCGTACTGCTGGGGCTGCTGTGCCGGCGGGCGGACGGGACGACACCCCGCCCGCCCGCGCACCGGCCCCTGCTGACCGCCGCCGGGGCGCTGGTGCTCCTCGTCTCCGGCTACCTCTGCACGGTCATCGCCTACCCGGTGTTCGGCGACCGGGTGAGCGACCCGAGCGCCAACCGGCTGTGGAACGACTACCTCCTGCTGTACGTGATCCTGCTCGTCGGCGCGGGAGCCCTGCTGGGCCTGGCCCTCCGCCGGCACACCCGCCGCACCGCCCCGGCGAAGGCCGTCTGCGCCGCGCTCTGCGTCCTGGTCTGCGTCGGCCCGGCCGTGGCCCTGAGCAACCTGGACTCCGCGATGCGGGACCGGGCCGAGAAGTGGGACGCCCAGGACCGCCGGCTGCGCGAGGGCGAGGCGGCCGGGAGGCGGGTCCTTCCGTACGAACGGCTGGTGATCAGCAACATGCTGGAGCCGTTCAGCCAGGGCGGGCGTTCGTACTGGCCAGGCGGGTGTGTTGCCGACCTGTACGGGCTCGACCGGGTCACGGACGGGGTCGCAGGACACAACTTCCAGAAAATGTCCGATGATCACATGACCATCACAGAAGACTCGTAGATCTTGTTCAAGCGGAACCCCCTCTCATGGAACCTCATGTTCTGGTGATCTACGGGGGAGTTCTCCGTGCGTGCGTCGCGCCCGGTCGTTCTCGCTGTTGCCCTGGTGCTGACAAGGCTGGTGGGAACGGAACACGCCGCGGTCGCGTTCCACCGCACGGATGCTGTGCGCGTCCCCACGGGGGAAGCCCCTGACCAGGAATGGGGCTCGACGTTCCGCTCCCAGGGCAGCCGTGAGCCTGGCCGTCCACCCTGTAGGTGAAGGGAACCCCGTATGCCTCACCCCGCTGTCGTCCGCCTGCGCGAGCTGCTCCCACCGCCCGGCTCCGGCGGCGACGCGGTGGACTGGGAGCAGATCGAGCGGACGACGGGCCTGGCGTTCCCGGCCGACTACCGTGAGCTCGTGGAGTTGTACGGCGGCGGCGAGATCGACGAGTACCTGTCCATGAGCACCCCGCCGGTCCCCGGTTCGCCGTACGGGGATCTCCTGGACAGAGGCGAACCCGCTCTCTCGGACCGGGACCGCGAGGAGTTGGGCGCCCTCCTGCCGGCAGGCGCACTGCCGCCGCTGCTGCCCTTCGCGGACTCGGCGAGCAGCGATGTCGCGTTCTGGCTGCGCGACGGCGCTCCCGACGACTGGCGGGCGGCTGTCTTCCGGAGGCAGACGCCGCACGGGACGAGCCGCTGGACCGTGTTCGACGGCGGAGTCGCGGCGTTGTGCGTGGCGACTCTGACCGGCGAGGTGTCCCCGTTCAGCGAACGGCTCTCGGCGAGCGGAGGGCATGGGTTCGTGAGCTGGCGAGGCGTGTAGGACCGGCACCACCCTGTGCCCGGTCGGTACGAACTGTGGCCGCCGTGGGCTGCGGGGACGAGGCCGGAGGGGAGCTGCCGGGGGTACGTTGCAGATGGGCCGTAGCCGGGAGCGGACCGCCGGACGCGCCCAGGCGGATTCCCCCGTGTGCGGACAGGACCGTTTCGAACTCTCTGTACGGCGAAAGGTTCACTCAGTGGCGGAACATCGGCATCGTGGCTCATCAAGGGGCAGCAGCGCCGATGGCGGGAACGCCATGACGGGAGCCTCCTTGGACAGCCCGGTCGGCTCTGCGGCGGTGCAAGCGCTCAGCCCGCTTCTCCGCAGCGACTACGCGGTTGGCGAGCAGGTCGACTGGTCGAACCTGACCCGCTCGTGGGGGACAGGATTCCCCTCGGATTACGTTGCCTTCATGTCGGCCTACGGAGCCGGCGGGATCAGCGACGCGTTCGAGGTTCTCCGTCCTGATGAGTTCTCTGCCGGGGATTCGGACGGCATGGCGGGCGAAACCGCGAACGCGCGTGCGGTGTGGCCATCCGAATACCGGCCGGTGGAGGGTTTCTCATCCCTGAAGAGTCCGGTCATCGCCTGGGGGGTGACCGCTGGAGCGGACGTGGTCTGTTGGCTGACGAGGGACGAGAGCCCTGATCGGTGGCCCGTTGTCGTGGTGGGTCGGGATGGATTCTCGCGGTGGGCATCGCACGAATGCGGCATGGCGGAGTTCTTGCGCCGTGTCTTTTCCGGAGAGCTGGAGGCCTGTCCGTTCAGCGATGCGACTCTCTGGGGTACAGGTGCGCAGAGGTTCGTGCACGGGAAGGAGGAGCGGCGTTTGCTGGAATCGGGAGTTGACCCGTGGACCGGGGGGCCCGATCCGCTGGCAGGGATCGGCTTCGATTGAGCGCACCCGGAGGAGCGTTTCGCGGAGTCGTCTGTGGGCGTGAGCCCACGGCCGGTAATCCGTCCGCCCGCCGATTCCGGGGCGCTGGCCGCGTTGGAGGCGCCGCTCGGTCCCGCCCTCCCGTGTTCAGTCAACGGCGGGCTGGTGGACGCGCGGGATGCCCAGATCCGGCAGGTCGAGGTGGAAGCCCTGCCCGCGACCGCTCATGGTGCCGTCGTAGGAGAGTTCGTCCAGACCGACGCCCAGGTGCCGCAACTCCTCGACGAGCATGCGGGCGGCCGTCGCGGCGTGCGCGGGCTCGTCCATGGCTTCGGGGAAACGGCGTTGCCAGACCGAGGAGGAGGACTCCCAGCCGCTGCGCGCCAGTCGGGCGGGGTCGGCCGCATCCGGATGGTGCACATGGCCGGTGGCCTCGATGACGAGACTCAGACCCTGGCTCCAGCACTGGACGAAGCGCCGGGGATCACCGGCGGATCCCAGGTGCAGGATGAACCTGCCGGGGAAGAACGGGGTGTCGTAATCGAGGGAACGCAGCGTTTCGGACAGGCGCTTCTCCACGTCTTCCCACGTGGTGCCGGTCGTGTGCGGCGCGGCGGACACGACCGGCAGACCGGCCGACGCGGCGGCACGCCAGCGGCCACGGGAGTAGCCGCGTCCGACGGCGTCCGTCTCCGCGTCGGGAGGCAGGAGTTCGAGGCTCACCTCGCCCTCGTCGTGCGTGTGCGCGAGAAAGCAGGCGCCGGGGCGCCGCCACAGCATCCACGGTCCGGAGCTGCCTCCCCACATCGTGGGCGGGCCCAGCTCCTCCTCCATGACCCACCAGGCGGCGCGCACCAGGCCGGCGGCGGTGCCTGTGTCCTCGGCGGGCAGGTCGACGACGCGAACGTTCAGTTTGCGCACCCGATCGGGTTCCGAGGCGTCGGAGATCACCGTGCCGTAGCCGCCCCAGGGCCCCTTCCGGGGGGCGAACCCGCGCCAGAGTTGGCCCACGATCTCCTTGGGCTCCCGGAGCTCCCAGCCCAGCGCCGAGGTGGCGTGCTCGAACTCCGACAGGCTCCACGAGCCGAAGTGGAGCGGGGCGGCCTCTCGCACCAGCTCGCGGAAGATGTCGGCGTCGAGCCAATTGCCCCGGGGGATCGTGTTCTCCATCCGGCAGAGGGTGGCGGTCCGGTGCTGACGGGGGCCCGGAGGGCCGATGTTGACGGAACGTTCCCGGGAGGAGAGGCTTGTCCCTCCGGAGGGATGAGGTGGAGCATGGAGGCGGACGCCTCGGAACTCGCGTTCGGGCAGAAGGTCCTGGAGGCCCAGCCCTTCAGTGTCCTGCTGGGCGCACGGCTGACGGCCTTCGGCGCCGGAGCGGCGGTCCTGGAGCTGGACGTACGCGACGAACTGCGCCAGCAGAACGGCTTCGTCCACGGCGGCGTCCTGAGCTACGCGGCCGACAACGCCCTCACCTTCGCGGCGGGGGCGGCCGTCGGTCCGGCCGTCCTGACCGCCGGCTTCACCATCGACTATCTGCGCCCGGCCCGGGGTGAGCTGCTGCGCGCACGGGCGCAGGTGGTCCGCCCCGGCCGTACCCGGGTCGTCTGCCGCTGCGATCTGCTGATGGTGGACGCCGCGGGGGAGGAAACCCTCTGCGCGGTGGCCCAGGGCACGATCGCCGTTTCCGGAACCGCCCCCGGAGCCGCGGGAAGCTGAGCTGATGTCCGCGCCACCGGGGGCTGGTCCGCCGCCGACTGCCCCGCGGCGGACGGGACTTCCGGGCATGGGTCGATCGGAGTGAGCACACCGAGGCGGTCTGCGACCTCCTGGGCGGAGGTCAGGCAGAGGTCTCCCGGAACGCGCGCCCAATGATCCGCACAGCGGGCGGCAGCCCGTCGGTCACGAGACGGTCGGCCACCGGCCTTCGACAAGGAGGGCCGCAAGGAACGCCACGCGGTGGAGTGCGGGGTCGGCCGGCTGAAACGACACCGCGCGGTAGCCACGAGATGCGACGAGTCGGCCGTGCGCCACGAGGCGACCGTGCTGGTCGCAGCCATCAACGAGTGGCTGTGACGCGTCCTCGGCACCAGCGCCAGGCGGACGAACGCACGTTCCGGAGCCAGGGCATCATAGGGCGATGAGCGAGAATCGAACCCCGACGGCAGTGTTGCTGCACGGCTGGCCGGTCACGTCCGACCACTGGCGGTACTTGGTTCCGGTCCTTGAGGCCGCCGGTATCACCGCGGTCCCGGTCACGCTTCCCGGGCTGGGCGCCGCTCCCGAATCCGGCGTGACCGACTTCCGCAAGGCGGCACTCGCCGAAGAGGTCCGGGCACGGCTGGCGCGGGAGGGCGTCACCCGCTTCGCCGCCATCGGCCACGACTGGGGTGCGACGGTCGGATACTGCATCGCGGCCCAGGCGCCGGAATCGGTCAGCGGGCTCGTGGTCGAGGAAGAGATCCTTCCCGGTGTCGACGTCGAGATTCCCGCAGCTGGCCGGGGCCACTATCCATCGTGGCACGGCCCTTTCAACCGGACGCCCGGCCTCGCGGAGAAGCTCGTGCCCGGCCGGGAAGCGGCGTACTACGGCACGTTCCTGGAACAGAGCGCCGGACCGAGCGGACTCAGCCCGGACACTCTTCATGCCTACATCAAGGCGTACAGCACTCCAGGCGTACTGGACGCCGGGCTGGCGTACTACCGCACCAGGTCAGCAGATGTCGACGACATCCGAGCGCTTGCCGCCCAGCCGATCTCCACGCCAGTCCTGGCAGTCGGAGGCGGACACGCGATGGGGACGGCTGTCGCGGCCGGACTGGCCACCCTCGCCAGCAGTGTCACCCCGCTCGTCCTCGAACGATCCGGCCACTACCCCGCGGAGCAGGAACCGGACAGCGTGAACCTCGCTATCGTGCAGTTCCTGCAACGGCACTCGTGATCCCTCGATGCCGCGTTTCCGCAGCGGACCTTGAGACGGTGGCAGGATACGAGGATGGCGACGAACACGCCCTGGTCGGGGCTGCACCATGACCTGCTGACGGCGAAGGCGTCGGTCTACGACCCCGGTGGCTTCGTCTGCTCGCGGCCGGTGCCCGAACCGGAGAGCGCCGACTACGCGGCGCACAGGTTCACGCTCGACGGGCGGTTGGCCGCGTTTCGTGCGGCGAGGACGACCCCGACCAAGGCCGGTCAGTTCGTCACCGTGTGGCAGCGCTCCGTCGAAGGCCCGATCCGCCCCTTCGACGCCGATGACGGCGTCGGCCTCTTCGTCATCGGCTGCCGCGACGAAGGCCGCGCCGGGCAGTTCGTGTTCCCGCTCGACGTGCTGTGCGAGCGCGGCGTCGTGTCCCGTAACGGCGTGGGCGGAAAGCGCGGCTTCCGCGTCTATCCGCCGGGTACGGTCACCACCAGCCGCCAGGCGCACGGCACCCAGGCGTGGCAGGTGAAGTACTACCTGGACATCGGGGAGGGCGGGCAGGGGCCCGTCGACCTGGCGCGCGCCACGTCTCTCTACCACCCGTAGCGCGCCATCGGTCCGGAAGCCTTCCGTCGGCGGTCATGGCGCGGAATGTGGGGCGAGGGGACTTTCTCCACCGGCACAGGGCGGTGTGTACGGGTTGCACCTGCCGTAGCGGCATGTGGTCCGGTGGACCCACGCCCCGGTCCCTGGAGAAAAGGTCCCTGCTCATGCATTCGTCCTTCCTGCCGCCCCGCCGGATCAAGATCGGTGACGTGGCGGCCTTCGCGGGCAGCACACCGCGGGCGATTCGCCACTACCACGAGATCGGCCTGCTCCCCGAGCCCGAGCGGGGCGGCGACGACCGCCGCCGCTACGGGTACGAGGACCTGATCCGCCTGCTGTGGATCCGCAGGACGGCCGACGACGGTGAGGACGAGGCCGATCCCGGTTCCGGAAGGCGGGAGGCTGACTCCATGAGCGCGTTGGACGCCATCGGCAAGATGCCCTACGACTTCTCCCCGGCGCGCCTGCGCTGTATGGAACTGGCCGAAGAACTCGCCGCCCACGACGTACCCGGTACGTAGAACACGGCCCGGCCGCCCGAGCGGCGGCCGACGACGGTCGCCTCGCGTGACACGGTGCCACTGTT
Organism: Streptomyces sp. SM11; assembly: GCF_002910905.1. Classification (GTDB taxonomy): domain Bacteria; phylum Actinomycetota; class Actinomycetes; order Streptomycetales; family Streptomycetaceae; genus Streptomyces. Next base: position 29,056 of record NZ_NEUE01000098.1, read on the forward strand.
CTGCGACGCGCCTCGGCCCTCGGCCCTCGGCCCGCTTCTGTTTCCGGCCGATGCCGGGGCGGGACCCGGTTCCTGCCCGGACAGCGGGACGCCCCACCGTGCGGGCATGCGGGCACGGTGGGGCGTAGCCGGAGCGATGACGCGGCGCCGGTCAGACGGTGGGGCCGAAGCCACCGGCCTTGACACCCGCCACGAAGGCGGCGAAGGCGGTGGCGGGGAAGCCGAGGGCGGGGCCGCCCGGGTTCTTGGAGTCGCGTACGGGGACGGTGCCGGTGGTGGACGCGGTGGTCGGGGCCCATTCGACGCAGGTGCCGCCGTTGTTGCTGTAGGAGGACTTGATCCACTGCTGGGTCGCGGTGCCGGTAGCCATCTGCGGGCCGCCCTTTCGTCGTTGTCCGGTCCTGGCTGCGGTCGGTGCTACAGCTCGCCCGACTTGATACCCGCGATGAAGGTGCTGAAGGCGGTGGCGGGGAAGCCGAGGGCGGGGCCGCCCGGGTTCTTGGAGTCGCGTACGGGGACGGTGCCGGTGGTGGACGCGGTGGTCGGGGCCCACTCGACGCAGGTGCCGCCGTTGTCGCTGTAGGAGGACTTGACCCACTGCTGGGTCGTGGATTCGCTCGTCACGGGGTGCCCTTTCGATGCTGGTGGATCATGTCCACAGTCTCTGCCTGCGACAGAGACACGGCCTGCAACTGATGGTAGGCCCTCACCACTGGGATGACGGAGCTGAGTTCGCGGTCGAGATGGCCCTGCGTCTCGGACTCGACGTAGGAGACGACGGACCGGTCCTGGAGCGTCAGCAGATTCACCGCTCGGTTGAAGGGCCGATGCTCGCCGATGCTGAACGGGGCGATCTGCAGCATGGTGTGGGACTGGGTGGCGAAGTCGACCAGATACTGCAACTGAGCGTCCATTACGGCAGGGCTGCCGATAGGCCGACGGATGCAGCTTTCGTCCAGCACTGCGATCAGCATCGGCGGCGCGGTGCGTAACAGTGCGCCCTGGCGCTCCATGAGCAACGAGACGCGCTGGTCAGCTTGTTCGGGGGTGATGACTCCTCGGCCGACTGCCCCGTTCGCCAGCGCCTGCGCGTACTCCCGGGTCTGGAGCAGCCCTGGGATGACGCCCACCTCGAACAGCCTGATCTCCGCCGCCCGGCCCTCCAACGCCACGTACTCCGGGAAGCCCTGCAACAGCACACCGTGCTTGATCTTGCGCCACTCGCGCTCGAACGAATCAGCGGTTCCCGTAAAGCTCATCGCCACGTCAACGGCGATCGCAAACTTGCGGGTTGGGGACTTGTGGCACAATTCCACGCCGGAAACATGTCGCCCCGTGTAGCCGATGCGCGCGCCGAGGTCGTCCTGTTTCCAGCCGCGCGCTTCGCGCTCCCTACGCAGCCGTGCTCCATAGGCCGCCTCCGGGCCCCCGTCAGGGTTCACTTCCTTGCGATTGACCAACGTATCCCCCAGTTTCGAAACGTTGAAGACCTCTCCACGCTAGGCCACGCTGGCTCTTCCCGGTAGTCGTTCGGCTACGGAGAGGAGCGAACGGTGTACGGCGAGAACGTCAGCTCGAATACGGAGCGATCCCCACGCGCCCCGGCCCTCGGGGCCCTCCTCGCGGACACCAGTCGCGGTGACCGCGTGGGGGAGTTCCAGGGCGTGGCCGGCCCCTACTGGTCCCTCCGGCCGGTCGGTGGCGGGCGCGAGTGGGAAGTCGAACCGCACTACGTACGGCCCGCGTTGCTCATGGAGCAGCTTCGGGCCCGCACCGCGCGGCTCAACGCCCGCAGCCGGGGAGAAGTGCTGTGAGGGCGGCTCCTCCGGGCGACGGCGGCCGGGAGCGTGCCGCGTGAGGAACCTGGTCTACGTCGCGGCCGTCACGATGACGGCAGGCGGCCGGGCTCTCCCGCTCGGCGCGGTCGCCCTGCCGAACCGCCGGCTCGTTCTGCGCTGGCTCCGGCGGCAAGCCCTGCGGCTGGCGGACGGGCACGGGCTCCATCCGGCCCCCGCCGCTCCGTGGCTCGGTGTGAGAGACGTCCGGCCGGTCACCTTCCACGGTTCCGACGCTCCCGAGGCGCTTCGGGCGTGGGCGGGTGGTCACGGCAGCCAGGACCACGCCATGAGCGCACTGGAGTCCGGGCTCCCCGCCCTGCTCACCGTGGTCGACCCCTTCGTGGGGCTGCGCGTCACCCTCGGCGGGTGGCCCGTTGATCTGTGGGGGTGGGCGACGGCAGCCTCGGCCAACTGCTCGTACCCGCCCCGTACGGATGGGGCCTGACCGTGCTGCAATGCACCGCCGTGACTCAAGTCCCGTACGCCGAAACGCTACTGGCGCTCGCCACCATGGAGGGCGGCCCCGAGCACCCGCCCGACGTCGTGGAGACGGAGGACTTCGTCCTGTGCGAGCTGGCCGACCACGACGAGTCGGCCGAGCACGCCGCGCACCTGTGGACGGCCGACGTGCCGGACGACCGGGACCTGTGGTTCCTCTGGGCGGGGACCGGCGCGCACCGTGTCCACCGGCTCGACACGTTCCGGCTGTGCCCCGCCGTGCTCCGTGAGCTGGCGACCCGCACGGTCACCACGTGCGCGTACTTCGACCGCCACCCCGGGCCGCACTCCTTCTCCGTGACCGACCCGCTGGGCGACCTCATCGCCGAACACGTCCACAGCGAGGTCCGGCGGTTCGTGGCTGAAGGGGAAGCCCCAGGCAAAGGCGCCCCTGACGCTCCTGACACTTCCGACGCTCCCGACCCTTCCGATGCTCCCGACACCGACGCGACCTGATGGCGACCGGAGGCCCCCGCCCCATGAACGAGTGCACTGCCGTGGCCCTGTTGCCGCCCCCGGAGATCCTGATCCGCCTGGCGGCCCCCGGCAGCCTTCCCGAGGCGGGGCACGTCCTCTGCGAGCTCGCCGACGGCCACGAGAACGACCACGCGATGGTGCTGTGGGAGGACGACGCGAACCGCGTGGCCGTCTGGGCCCGGTGGAGCGAGGGCCGGGCGACGCTGGCGGAGCTGCCCTGGTGCGGAACGCTCGACGCCCGGGGCGAGGACGCGTGCGGGCTGTTCGCCGGGCACCCCTCCGCCCACGCCTGGGACATCGTCGATCCGACGCTCGCGGCGGTGGACGCCGAACTGGCACGGGAGCACCCCCATCTCGCACCACGTGACGGCGTGTGATTCCCCGTCGCGGCGGCTCTGTGTCGGAAGGATGGCGCGCATGCCAGAACACCCCCAAAGCGATACGAGCGACAGGAGCGGCAGGTCCGACGCATCCGGCCGGTCGCGGTGGCGGCTCCTCCCGATGACCGGACGAGACCCCGAGGAGGACGGCCGGGCCTTCTCACTGCTGGAGCTCCTGTTCGACCTGACCTTCGTCGTCGCGGTCGGTACGGCGTCGTCACAGTTCGCCGAGCGCCTGCCGGGGGCACTTGGGGCAAGCGGTCACCGCGTTCGTCATGGCGATGTTCGCGATCAACGTCGCCTGGATCAGCTTCAGCTGGTTCGCCTCGGCCTTCGCCACCGACGACTGGCTCTACCGGGTCCTGACGATGTTCCAGATGATCGGGGCCGTCGTCTTCTCGCTCGGCCTCCCGGCGGCCGCGGCTGCCTCTTAGGCTACGGCCACACCCCGTTGTTCATCGGCGTGGCCGGAGCCGGGGCCGGACTGCATGTGGCGGGCCTCTACCTGGAACACCACACGGAGATCCCCAAGGCGACGGTCGTCCTCGCCCTGGCCCTCCCGGTGGCCCTCTATCTCCTGGTGGTCTACCTGCTGCACACCCTGCTGCTCTCGGCCGCCGATCGCTTCCACCTGCTCCTGACCGCTCTGACCCCGGCGGTCCTGCTGGCCGGGTTCCTGCTGGCCGTGGCGGCAGCGCCGCTGGCGGTATGCCTGATCGTCGTGATGCTCGCGCCCTTCGTGACCGTGATCGGTTACGAGACGCTCGGGCGCGAGCATCAGCGGCGCATGCTGGAGGGGATCGGGGCGGGGTAGAGCCCGATCACGCCGTCAGGGTCTGAGGACGAGACCGGCCCCGGCGACAGTCGCCCTGACCTCAGACCGAGAACCGTTCCCGCTTCAGCAGCGGCCGCACCCGGGTCCGGAAACCCCCCGTGCGGAAGGGGCGTTGCAGCAGACCAGGGCGCAGTTCCTGGGCGAGGGCGGCGGCGATCATGCCCTGGTCCAGGGCGAGCATGAAGTCGCTGACCCGGCCCGTGGACACGTTCACCGAGTCCCGGAAGCCGAGCCCGTCCTCGTACGCGCCGAAGTCCCGCTCCAGCGAACGAAGGTTGGCCACCGCCTCCCGGCGGGCGTACGGCAGGGCCAGGAAGGAGGCGTGCGGGGTGACCACGCCGTTGGTGAACGCCGAGGGCGGGGGCAGGGGTTCGCCGTCCGTGGTGTGGGTGCGGTCGGTGTTGGAGGCGTAGCCGTCGACCGCCATGCCGAGCGCGTCGACGCCGTACTCCTGGTAGCCGTCCTCGGGGACGTTGGCGGGGGAGAAGCCCCAGTAGCCGTACTCCGCCTCCCGCAGGCCGTGGTCGATCTGGCCCCGTACGTAACGCTGATGCGTCACACCCCACGCGCGCGGCGACCACTCCGGCTCCGGCACGAACAGCGGCACCATCAGCGCCTCGAACATCGAGCCGCCCCAGGTGGGGACCACCTTCCGGCCGCGGTGCGTATAGTGGCCGTTCCATACGCGTACGCCGTCGACCGTGACGTACGTGCCACCCGGCTTCTGCTCCTGCTCGTGCTCCGGCAGCATCGTGCGCAGTAGGTGCCAGTAGTGGTCGCCGGGCAGTGAACCGTCCGCGATGCCCAGGTAACTCGCCATGCGCGGCTCGGTGTTGAGCGCGCCGTAGTGGTGCGGGGTCGGCTCCTCCGTGTCCGTCCAGACGCCGCCGCGCAGCTGGCCGGGGCCCGCCACCGGGTCGGCCGGGTCGTACGGCGTGTAGAAGTACGACCAGTCGGCCGTGGCCAGGATGCGGTGGATGCGGGGGCGCAGTACCGGGGCCGTGTCGGCGGCGATGCGCAGGCCCGTCACCAGCCAGGCGTTGTCCACCGAGGACAGGAACGGACGCACCGGGTCGCCCGTGCCCGGCCACTGTGTGAGCACCGAACCATCATGCGCGTCATACCAGTTGAGCCAGAAGCCGTGATGGCGCTCCAGCTTCTCGACCGCCGTGACCGTACGGGTCAGGGACCGGAGCATCGCACCCTCGCCGATCACGCCCAGACCTGCCGCCGCCACCGTCGACCACAGGCCGCAGCCGATGTTGGTCGGGGAGGTCTGGGCCGATTGGGCGGGGGCTCCGGGGCCGCTGAGGTCGATCTTGTCGGTGACCAGACCGAAGTCGGTCGTCATCGCCTCGATCGAGCGGTACGTGTCGGCGAACCAGTGCTTCAGAAGGCGGGGGGCGGCCGGGGGTGCTGCTGTTGCGGGGGTGGTTACGGCTCCCAGCGACAGGGCCGCGGCCCCGGTCCCTGCGGCGGTGAGAAACGTGCGACGGTCCATGGTCCGGCTCCTGGGGCAGAAGGGGGAGGGGGATGAGTCGTGATCTCGGTCGTGCGAGGTGAAGCGAGGTGGTGCGGCGTGGGGAGTGGTGCTGGTGCTGTCCGGGCGGCCCGGGAGCCGGCGGTCGTCAGGTTTCGCCGGCTCCCGAGCCGGAGGGAGCCGTCAGGTGGCTCCCCGTATCAGGGGTGTCCCCCGGGTATGGGGAGACGCATGAACTACGCTGCCGTGCGCGGGAATTCGCGAGTGAGGCCCAGCGAGCCCAGCCACTTCGCCGAGTCGCGCGGGGTGCGCTCGAAGGTCTCCCAGTCGATCGCGATCAGGCCGAACGTGGCCTTGTACGTGCCCCACTCGTAGTTGTCCAGCGCGCTCCACGCCAGGTAGCCCCGGATGTCGAGGCCGTCCTCCAGCGCCGAGGCGACCTCGCTCAAAGCGCCCGTGTAGTAGTCGACCCGGCGGCTGTCGTCGGCGGTCGCGATGCCGTTCTCCGTGACGATCAGCGGCACGTCTCCGACCACCTCGGCCGTGTGGCGCACCGCCTCACCGACCGCGCCCGGGTAGTACTCCCACGTCGTCAGCGTCCGCTCGACGTCGTCCACCGCCGGGATCGGACCGTCCGGACCGATCCGCGTACGGGTGTAGGACTGCACGCCGATCCAGTCGTCGCCGCGCGCCGCCTCGATGAACACGTCCTCGCGCGGGTGGCGGTAGGCGGCGGTGACGTCCTCCGCTCCGGGGAGGGCCTGGTAGACCTGGTTGGCGATGGTCCAGCCGACCTGGATGCCCGCGTCCAGGGCCCGGACCTCCTTCACCGCCGCGTGGTGGGCGGCGATGACGGCCGCGGTCGTCTCGTCGTCGGGGGTGGGCAGGCCGGCGGGCGGGAAGCTGTTGTCGCCGCGCTTGGCCTGGCCCGCCATCACGGCGATCATGTTCGGCTCGTTGATCGTGCAGACGTGGCTCACGCCCTCGGAGATCACCGGGGCGCAGGCCGCCACGTACCGCGCGAACAGCTCCACCGCGCCCTCGGCCGTCCAGCCGCCGCGCGCCTCGAACCACTGCGGGACGGTGAAGTGGTGCAGGGTCACCATCGGGCGCAGGCCGCGCTCGATCGCGCCCTCCACCATCCTCCGGTAGTGGGCGAGTTCGGCGCGGGAGAAGTGGCCCTCGACCGGCTCGATGCGGGCCCACTCGATGGAGAAGCGGTAGTCGGTGAAGCCGAGCGAGGCCAGCAGGTCCATGTCCTCGGGCCAGCGGTGGTAGCTGTCGCAGGCGTCCAGGCTCGGCTCCGCGATGTGGGTGCCGACGGTGTGCTCCTTGACCCACCAGTCGCTGTTGGAGTTGTTGCCCTCGATCTGATGGGCGGCCGTGGAGGCGCCCCAGAGGAAGCCCTCGGGGAACGGAACGGAGTTCGGCTGGTTCGGGGCAGGGGGGTGCGTCATCGCGACTTGTCCTTCTGGTGGTGGTGAGGGGTGTGGCCGCCGTCTGCTACGGGGTGGGGTCGGCGGCCTCGTTGTGTGAAGTCGGGCGGCCCTGCGGCTACTTCATGCCCGCCGTGGCGATGCCCTGGGTGAAGTGCCGTTGCAGGGCGATGAAGACGACCAGCACCGGCAGCACGATCAGGAAGGCCCCGGCCATCAGCATGCCGTTGGAGCCGCCGGCCTTGTTGGGGTCGGTGGCGAAGGTCGCCAGGGCGACCGGAAGGGTGTACTTGTCGGGGTCGTTGGTCGCGATCAGCGGCCAGACGAAGTTGTTCCAGGAGCCCAGGAACGTGAAGATCGACAAGGTCGCGAGGGCGGGCTTCACCAGCGGCATCACAATCCGCCAGAAGATGTACCACTCGCTCGCGCCGTCCATCCGGGCCGCTTCCAGGAGCTCGTCCGGGATCGACTGCATGAACTGCCGCATCAGGAAGACCCCGAAGGCCCCGGCGGCGAACGGCAGCACCAGACCCGCGTAACTGTCGATCAGCTGGAGCTTGCTCATCAGCACGAACAGCGGCAGCAGCATCAGGTTGCCGGGCACCATCAGCGCACCGAGCACCAGGCCGAAGATCTTGTTGCGGCCGACGAAGTTCAGCTTGGCCAGGGCGTAGCCGAGCATCGAGCAGAAGACCAGGTTCGAGACGGTCACCAGTACCGCCACGATCACCGAGTTCATGAAGTACAGCGGCAGGTCCAGCTTGTCGAGCAGCTGCCGGAAGTTCTCCAGGGTCCACTCGGTGGGGATCCACACGGGCGGGCTGGCCGACAGCTCGCTCTGCGTCTTGAAGGCGGAGAGCCCCATCCAGAGGAAGGGCGCCGACATGACCAGCAGGCCGAGCGAGAGCAGGACGTAGACCAGCGGGCGTGCGGTGCTCCGCTTTCCGGGAGGCCGCTTGTCCAGGGCCTTGACCGGGGCGTTGCTGCTGGTGGCGCTCATTTCGTGTTGTCCTTCAGCAGTCGGAGCTGGAGCACCGTGATGCCCATGATCACCACGAAGAGGACGTACGCCATGGCGCTCGCGTAGCCCATGTGGAAGAAGTTGAACCCTTCGCGGTACATGTTCAGCGAGACCGTGAGGGTTGAGTCGGACGGGCCGCCCTGGGTCATCACGAACGGCTCCTCGAACACGTTGAGGTAGCCGATCGTCGTGATCACCGAGGCGTAGAGGAGGGTCGGCCGCAGGAGCGGGACCGTGATGGACCGGAACTCCTGCCAGACGCTCGCGCCGTCGAGCTTCGCCGCCTCGCGCACCTCGGTGGGGATCGCCTGGAGGCCCGCGATGAACAGCACCATCACCGTGCCGACGTTCCGCCAGACCGCCATCACGATCAGCGACGGCATCGCCAGCGTCTCGGAGCCGAGGAAGTCCGGTGCCGTCCAGCCCGCTTCGGAGAAGAGGCCGGCGATCAGCCCGTCGCTCGGATCGAGAACGAACCGCCAGACGACGGCGACCGCGACGATGGTGGTGACCACCGGGGCGTAGAAGCCGACCCGGAAGAAGGTCCGTGCCCGGTCGATGCCGTTGGTGAGCAGGACGGCCACGACCAGCCCGGTCCCGATGGTCAGCGGCACGCCGACGACCACGAAGTACCCGGTGTTGAAGAGGGACTTGAGGAACTTCTCGTCGCCGAAGAGGTTGACGTAGTTCTCGAACCCGATGAAGTTCGCTTCCCATGGGCGCGTTACGTTCCGCAGCCCGAAGTCCGTGAAGCTCATCACCAGCGTGGCGAGGATCGGGAACGCCATGAAGACGGTGAACAGGACGAGGAACGGGGTGGAGAACAGCCAGCCCGCCGCGTTCTGCACGCCCATCGACGGCTTGCGGCCTCGGCTGCCCGTGGGGGCGGGGGACGGTGCGTCCCCGGCCTCCCCGGGCCGTGCGGCCTTCTCGGTCGTGGTGCTCATGGCTACTGCTTCACGAGGCCTTCGATCTCGGACTGCGCCGCCTTCAGCGCGTCCTCGGCGGAAGCCTTGCCCTGCGTCACCTTGGCGATGGCCTGGTCCACCTTGTCGGTGATCTCGGTCCAGTTGGCCAGGGAAGGCGAGGACTTGGCGGTGTCCATCTGCTTCTTGAAGGTCTGCAGGTCGGCGTTGTCGGCGAGCGCCCCGGACTCCCACGCGGAGATGTTGGCGGGCAGGTCCTTCGTCCGCTCGTACCAGTCGGACTGGCCCTTCGTGTCGGTCAGGTACGTGATGAACTCGGTGGCGGCGGCCTTGTGCTCGCTGTCCTTGGAGATGACGAGCGAGGAGCCGCCGGCCATGGAGGTGGAGGAGGCGTCCGCCGGAACGGATCCGATGGCCCACTTGCCCTTGATCTGCGGCTGACCCTCGTCGAGGAGCGTCACGTGCCAGGGGCCGCCGAAGAACATCGGGACCCGGCCGTTGCCGAAGTCCTTCACCACGTCGTAGCCGGGCTGTACGGACTTGTTGGCGAGGCCCTTGTCGAAGTAGGAGCCGTACTCCTTCAGCGCCTTGACGGCCGCCGGGCTGTCGATGACCGCCTCGCCCTTGTCGTCGACGATCTCACCGCCCGCCGAGTACAGGAAGGAGTAGAAGTTCTGCACGGTGTCCAGGCCGCTGGGCTGGATGGAAAGACCCCACTTCGTACCGGCTTTCTCCTGGTACGCGGTGGCGAGGTCCTGGAGCTCCTTCCAGCTCGCCGGAGCCTCGCTCACGCCCGCCTTCTCGGCCAGGTCCGTGCGGTAGTAGAGGACCCGGGTGTCGACGTACCACGGCACGCCGTAGGCGGTTCCGTCCACCTCGCCCTGCTCCCAGCCCGCCGGGAAGAAGTCCTTCTTGTCGAAGACCTCGGTGTCCACCGGCTCCAGCACGCCCAGTTCGGAGAACTCGCCCAGGTAGCTGCCGCCCATCTGCGCCACGTCGGGCAGATTGCCCGCCGCCGCTGCCGAGACGAGCTTCTGGTGCGCGACGTCCCAGCCGATCGGGGTCACCTTCACCGTGATGTTCGGGTTGGCCTTCTCGTAGACCTCGGCCACGTCCGCGAGCTTCTCGCCCTCGGCTCCCATGGCCCACACGGTGAGCGTCTGCTTCTCGTCCGCCGCGACGTCGCCGCCGGAGGAGCCGCAGGCGGAAAGGGTGACGGCGAGCGCGAGCGCTAGGCCGGCGGGAGCGGTTCTGGCGATGCGGGACATGGGAGGGCTCCTCCTTGAGCAATCCGGATACTGCGCGATGTATGCGCTCCCTGTAAGCGCATACATCACTCTGTGCCAGGCGCTTGGGAATCCGCAAGAGGGTGCTGGGTCACACTCGTGCAACGTGCTCGACAGCCTGACGCCTTGTTGGTGAACCGTAAACGCGCTGTTTGTGGAGCAACAGGCGATGTGACCGATTCGTCGCTCCGGGAGCCCGTGCCCGGCGCGGGCGTGGTCGGCCTCTACCCTCGCGGCATGGCCTCATCCGTCGCGTTCTCCCACGGCTTCCCGTTCGACCCGGGCTACGGGTACGACGCGCCGGACGCCCTGCTGAACATCCCCGCCCCGCCCGCTCCCGACGGCTTCGACGCCTTCTGGCGGGGGCGGTACGCGCGTGCCCGCGCGGTCGACCCGCGGCCGGTCCTCGGCCTGGCGGAGGAGGAGCGCGACGGCGTACGGATCCACGGCGTGACCTACGCTTCCGTGGGCGGCGTCCGGCTCGGCGGCTGGCTCGCCCTGCCCGCCGAGGGGCCTGTGCGGTACGGATTCGTCGTCGGGCACGGCTACGGCGGCCGCCAGGAGCCCGGCCGCGACCTTCCGGCGCCGCTGCCCGGGGCCGCCGCGATCCTGCCGTGCGTACGGGGCATGGGGGTGCGGGGCCGGGTCGACTCCATCCCCGACCTGGCCGACGAGCATGTCCTGCACGGCATCGGCTCCCGCGACACCTACGTCATCGGCGACTGCGCGGCCGACCTGTGGTGCGCCGCCTCCGCACTCACGGCCCTCGTCCCGGAACTGGTGGGAGCCGGCCTCCCGGGCGGGCCCCGCCTCGGCTACCTGGGCGAGAGCTTCGGCGGCGGGCTCGGGGCCCTCGCGCTGCCCTGGGACGACCGCTTCGGTGCGGCCCAGCTCACGGTCCCCACCTTCGGCAGCCACCCGCTGCGACTGACCCTGCCCTGCGCGGGCAGCGGTGAGGCGGTCCGGGCGCACCACCGCGAACACCCCGAGGTCACGGATGTCCTCGGCTACTTCGACGCGGCGACGGCGGCGACCCGGCTGACGCTGCCCACGCTGGTCGCGGCCGCGCTGTTCGACCCGTCCGTGCCGCCGCCGGGGCAGTTCGCCGTGCACAACGCGCTGGCCGGCGAGCGCGAGCTCCAGGTGCTGACGGCGGGGCACTTCGCGTACCGGGGGATGGCGGCCGAGGCGGCGGAACTGGACGCGAACCGGACGCGGTTCTTCGGGGAGCGGCTGAGCCCCGCCTGACGCGGCCGCGGGCCACGGCTCGTGCCGTGATCACCCGGTGTCGCCCCGGTCCCACCCCGGTCCTGATCCGCCGGACGCGCCCTGGGTGGCGACGACGGCACGACGGGCAGGAGGTCCGGGGCGGGCGGCGCGCCCCGGTTCACCCGCAGCCGCAGCTGGCCCGCCGCGTCACCGAGACCGGCAGCTCCAGCGAGACCGGCGCGCGGCCCGGGTCCGCCAAGCGCTGCACCAGCAACTCCACCGCCTGCTCGCCCAGCCGCCGGATCGGCTGCCGGACGGTCGTCAGGGGCGGGCGGACGATCCGGCTCAGCGGGATCCCGTCGAACCCGGTCACGGCGATGTCCTCCGGCACCCGCACCCCGCGCCGCTCCAGCGCCTGGAGTGCGCCGACCGCCATCTGGTCGTTGGCGAACAGCATCGCCTCCGGCCGCTCCACCCCCGCGCTCTCCGACCGGTCCAGCAGGGCGCCCGCCGCCAGCGCGCCCTCGGCCTGCGTCATCATCCCGGCGCGCAGCTCCGGCCGGGAGGGCACCGGAAGGCCCGCGTCCCGGCACGCCTCCCGGAAGCCCCGGAACCGGGCCTGGGCGTCCGGTGAGTTCTCCTCGCCGCCGATGAACGCCAGCCGGCGCAGCCCGTGGTCCTCGATCAGGTGGCGGGTCAGTTCGCGCTCGCCCTCGGCGTTGGCCACCACGATGTGGTCCAGGTGGTCGATCTCGCGCGGTCCGGCGAGCATCACCACGGGCAGCCGGCGCGATATGACCTCCAGGTCCTCGGTCGGCACGGTCCGCGCCAGTACCGCGAACCCGTCGACCCGCCCCGCGACCTTCGCCACCAGGCTCTCGGGCCCGCCCTCCAGCGAGGCGGCGATCAGCAGGGCGTAGCCGTGCCGCCGGGCCGCCCGTTCCATGCCGCGGATGATCTGGTCGGAGTAGAGCATCACGGCCTGGTCGTCGTCCGCGTCGCTCGCCGCCGCGGCGGTCTCGGCGTCCGGGTCCGCGTAGTCGGGGAAGCACAGCCCGAGCACGCCCGTGGTCCGGCTGGCCAGGCCCCGGGCGCTGCCGCTCGGCACGTATCCCAGCTCGCGGGCCGCCTCCATGACCTTCTCGCGGGTCTGCACGCGTACGGAATCAGGGTTCCGGTAGACCCGGGAGACCGTGGCAATGGAGACGCCCGACCGCTCGGCGACGTCGTACACCGTGGGGGCGCTCACTCGACCGTCCGTCCGCTTCTTCTTCCGCGGCGCCCGCGCCGGGCGCGGTTGCCGTCACCGGTCCGGCGGCGTGTTCGCCGGCCGATGCGATCACGAGGCTCGTGAAAGCGCATTCACCCTAGATCCTGGGCCGTGCGACGAGCAAGGCCTCCCGGCGTCGCGCGGGTCGTGTCGAGCGAAACGTTCCTCCGGTCGGGTGAGCTTGCGGCTCCCGCCCGTCGTGTCTGCGCCCCCTCGCGCGAGGGGGCGTTTTCAGTGGGCGGAAGGAATCAGTGTGATCAACTGCAAATGCCACCACATACGCACTATCCGGTCCATTCCGGTACGGGGTGGTCCGGGCCGGCCCCGGAGGTATCAGCCATGTCCCACGTCGGCGTCCCGCGCGGGACGGTCCGAAAGCGCCGATCGGTCGCGCTCCTCACGACGGGGGTGCTCACGATCCCGGTGCTGGCGGGCTGCAGCTCCGGCAGCGAGGAGACCTCCCGGGGCGTGCCCCAGGACATCGCGCCCGCCGCCCGCGAGGCGGTCGCCGACGGCTCGACGGTGAACTGGGCGGTGGACGCGCTGCCCGCCACCTTCAACGCCTTCCAGGCGGACGCGGACAGCGCCACCACCCGGATCACCGGAGCCCTGCTCCCGTCCCTCTTCCCGATGGACAGGTCCGGGCAGCCGAAGCTCAATCCGGACTACCTGGAGTCCGCGAAGGTCATCGAGCGCGAGCCGAAGCAGGTCGTGCTCTACAAGCTCAACCAGCAGGCGGTGTGGAGCGACGGGCGGGAGATCGGGGCCCCCGACTTCGTCGCCCAGTGGCGGGCGCTCAGCGGCAAGGACTCCGCGTTCTGGACCGCCCGCAACTCCGGTTACGAGCGGATCGAGAAGATCGAGCGCGGCGCGGACGACCTACAGGTGAGGGTCACGTTCTCCAAGCCGTACGCGGACTGGCGCTCGCTGTTCTCGCCGCTCTACCCGAAGGAGATCACCGGCTCGCCGGACGCCTTCAACGACGGCGCGCGCACCACCCTGAAGAACACCGCCGGGCCCTTCGTCCTGCGTGGCGTCAGCAAGTCCAAGGGCGCCGTCACACTGGCCCGCAACCCGCGCTGGTGGGGCGACAAGGCCAAGCTGGACACCCTCGTCTTCCGGGCGGTCGCCCCCAAGGACCGCACCCAGGCGCTCGCCGACGGCACGGTGGACGTCGCCGACATCGACGCGGCCACCGCCGGCCGCATCGCCCTGGCCCGCCGTGACCGGGGCGGCAACGGCCAGCCGCTCGCCCACGGCCCGGGCTCCGGGACCACGCCCGCCGAGGCCCTGCGCTCCTGGGCCCTGGCACACGGCTCCGACGAGGAGGCCGCGGAGATCGCGCAGGCCGCCCGGGAGAAGAACCGCAAGGCCGTCATCGCGTACACCGCGGAACAGAAGGCCCTGCGCGACTTCGCCGTCCGCAAGTCCCTGGAGCCCGCCTACACCCAGCTCGCGCTGAACGGTGAGTCCGGCCCGCTCGCCGACGACCGGGTCCGCCGGGCGGTGGCCCGCGCCCTGGACCGCCAGGAGCTGGCCCAGACGGTGCTGGGGCCGCTGGGCCTTCCGGCGAAGCCGCTCGGCAGCCACCTGGCCCTCGCGGGGCAGCCCGGGTACAAGGACGGCAGCGGGGCGCTCGGCGACCAGGACACCAAGGAGGCCCAGGCCCTGCTGGCGGACGCCGGCTGGACCCGGGGCGGCGCGGCCCAGCCGCCCAAGGACACCAAGGCGGGCAGCGAGGCGGAGAAGAAGGGCGACAAGGAAGGCAAGGGCGACAAGGGAGACGCCGAAGCGGAGAAGAAGACCGCCGAGGACGCGAAGGAAGACAAGGACGCGAAGAGCGAGAAGGCCGAGAAGGAGACCAAGGAAGCCGAGGAGGAGAAGGCGGGGAAGAAGGACGACGGGAACAGCGAGGACTCCGCAGCAGAGCGCAAGAAGGCCGACCAGGCCTCCGAGGACAGCGCCGCCTCCCGCGCCGAGGGCCTCTACATCGTCGGCGAGGACAACAAGCCCGGCGCCCACGCCCCTGCCGCCACCGGTGGTGCCTCCGCCGTCCACGTCCTCGCCCCCGCCCGGACGGCAGCCGCCCAGGGCGCCACCCTCCTCCGCCAGGCCGGTACCCTCGGTGAGGACGGCGCCGTCGCCGCCCAGGAGAAGCAGCCCGGGGGAGCCGCCGGAGCGTACGCCCCCGTCGGCACCGCCGCCCCGGCGCCCGCCGCGGCCAAGGGGCAGCTCGGCAAGGACGGCAAGACGCTGACCCTGCGCTTCGTGCTCCCCGCCGGGCCCGGCTCCCAGTCGCTGCGCAGCGTCGGCGACAGGATCGCGGTGATGCTGGAGAAGATCGGCATCGGCACGGAGATCACCAAGGTCCCCGACGAGAGCTACTTCAAGGACCACATCGCCTCCGGCGAGTACGACCTGGCGCTCTACTCGTGGCCCGCCACCGCCTACCCGGCCACCGACGGGCGCCCGATCTACGCCAAGCCGGAGCCCGCCACCGACGGATCGCTCCTCGTGGAGCAGAACTACACCCGGGTCGGCACCGACCACATCGACCAGCTCTTCGACCAGGCCGCCGCCGAGCTGGACGAGAAGGCCGCACGGGAGCTGATGAAGCAGGCGGACGCCCGGATCTGGGCCGCCGCCGGATCGATTCCGCTCTTCCAGCGCCCGCAGCTCGTCGCGGTCGACAAGAAGCTCGCGAACGTCGGGGCGTTCGGTTTCGCGGCCCCCCGGTATCAGGACATCGGGTTCAAGAACCGGCAAGCGGCAGGTTCCCCCGCAGACCGCAAGAAGTAGCGGCCAAGCACCACCTACTCCCGCCGCCAAGCTCTGATGCACCTCAAAACCCTTGCCCGCCGGTTCGCCCGGCGGGCAGTGTGGTGTCTGCCCTGACCCGGGCCGTTCATCGTTTCACCACTCCTCACCCTCACAGTTCCGCCCGCGGGTCACTCCGCGGGTTCCCCCGCAGTTCCGCCCGTGTTCCGGCCCTTCGACGGGCTTGGCAGTACGTTGACACCGGCTGAATATCGCCTGAATCACACGGGAAGACCGCCTCTGTGGATCGGCCCGGGAAGCCCGGCGGGCCCAAGGCCCGTACGATGGTACGAGCCGTGGCGTGCCGCCCGGCGGGCGTACGAGGACTCGAAGACCGACTGAGACGCCTGATCCCACGATCCGAGAGAAGCGCAAGCCACCCATGCCCACGCGCCACGACATCCGTAACGTAGCCATCGTCGCCCACGTCGACCACGGCAAGACCACGCTGGTCGACGCCATGCTCAAGCAGGCCGGGGCGTTCGCCGCCCACGCCGCCGAGCACCTCGACGACCGCATGATGGACTCGAACGACCTGGAGCGTGAGAAGGGCATCACGATCCTCGCCAAGAACACGGCGGTGAAGTATCACCCCAAGGACGGCGGGGACCCGATCACGATCAACATCATCGACACCCCCGGCCACGCCGACTTCGGCGGCGAGGTCGAGCGTGGTCTGTCGATGGTGGACGCGGTCGTGCTGCTCGTCGACGCCTCCGAGGGCCCGCTGCCCCAGACCCGCTTCGTGCTGCGCAAGGCGCTGGCCGCGAAGATGCCGGTCATCCTGTGCATCAACAAGACGGACCGCCCCGACTCCCGGATCGCCGAGGTCGTCGACGAGACGTACGACCTGTTCCTGGACCTGGACGCGGACGAGGAGCAGATCGAGTTCCCGATCGTCTACGCCTGTGCGCGTGACGGCGTCGCCTCGCTGACCAAGCCCGAGGACGGCACCGTCCCGGCGGACAGCGACAACCTGGAGCCGTTCTTCACCACGATCCTGTCGCACGTCCCCGCCCCGGAGTTCGACGCGGACGCGCCGCTCCAGGCACACGTCACCAACCTGGACGCCGACAACTTCCTCGGCCGTATCGCGCTCTGCCGCGTCGAGCAGGGCGAGCTGCGCAAGGGCCAGACCGTCACCTGGATCAAGCGTGACGGCACCATGTCCAACGTCCGCATCACCGAGCTGATGATGACCGAGGCGCTCACCCGCAAGCCGGCCGAGGTGGCGGGCCCGGGCGACATCTGCGCCGTCGCCGGATTCCCGGACATCATGATCGGCGAGACCCTGGCCGACCCCGAGAACCCGGTCGCGCTCCCGCTGATCACGGTCGACGAGCCGGCCATCTCGATGACCATCGGCACCAACACCTCGCCGCTCGTCGGCAAGGGGGGCAAGGGCCACAAGGTCACCGCCCGCCAGGTGAAGGACCGCCTGGACCGCGAGCTGATCGGTAACGTCTCGCTCCGCGTCCTGGACACCGAGCGTCCCGACGCCTGGGAGGTCCAGGGCCGTGGTGAGCTCGCGCTCGCCATCCTGGTCGAGCAGATGCGCCGCGAGGGCTTCGAGCTGACCGTCGGCAAGCCCGAGGTCGTCACCAAGCAGGTCGACGGCAAGACGCACGAGCCGATCGAGCGCATGACGATCGACTCGCCCGAGGAGCACCTCGGTGCCATCACGCAGCTCATGGCGACCCGCAAGGGCCGTATGGAGACGATGACGAACCACGGTTCGGGCTGGGTCCGCATGGAGTGGATCGTGCCGTCCCGCGGCCTCATCGGCTTCCGTACGGAGTTCCTGACCCAGACCCGCGGCACCGGCATCGCGCACTCGATCTTCGAGGGGCACGAGCCGTGGTTCGGCGACCTGCGCACCCGCCACAACGGCTCGCTGGTGGCCGACCGTTCGGGCTCCGTCACGCCGTTCGCGATGGTCAACCTCCAGGAGCGCGGTGTCATCTTCACCGAGGCCGGCACCGAGGTCTACGAGGGCATGATCGTCGGCGAGAACTCCCGCGCCGACGACATGGACGTGAACATCACCAAGGAGAAGAAGCTCACCAACATGCGTGCGGCCTCCGCGGACACCACGGAGAACGTGGTCCCGGCCCGCAAGCTGTCGCTGGAGCAGTCCCTGGAGTTCTGCCGCGAGGACGAGTGCATCGAGGTGACCCCGGAGACCGTGCGTATCCGCAAGGTCGTCCTGGACCAGAAGGAGCGCGGCCGCACCGCCTCCCGCGCCAAGCGCTGACGTACCCGTGCCGGGCGCTGTGACAGCACACAGCGCCCGGGCCGGGACGGGGGCTGCTCCCCCCTTCCGGACAGGGCGTTCCGGGCGAAGCTGTGACCGTGCACCCCTGATCGTCAAGCCCTGCAACCGCGCCATGATCATCGGATTCCGTACCGTCGCGGCCATCGAGGCCCCCGCGGCTGGAGTGGTGCACGTACACGGTGACCACCACGGTCGGCATCACCATCCGCAACGCCCCGCGAACCGAATGCGCGACCGTCGCCGCGTACGCCTGCGACCAGCGGTTCCGGGGCTGGGCCGCGAGCGGCAACGGCCGGCGCCAGGTGGGGTCCGTGCGGTACGTGACGACGCGGTACACCCCTCGGGCCACCCGAGTGACCTGCCTGAACAGCTGACAAACCCGCGCCGGAACGTACAGCCGCGAGTTGGCGGTCCGTCAGTGCGTATGCGGCCCGGCCGTCGTAGATTCACCGCGACGGCCGGGCCGTTCGTCGCTTATCGTCCCTGCTTCGTGAGAAGTGTCACCGGCATGAGCATGGTCTCGGGGCAACTCCTTTTGGTCGTCCGGCTGCTGCGCCGATGTCCGGATAGCGACCACCGTGCTCCGGAAGTTGCGCCAACAGTCCGTTTCGCGGGCGTCTGTCTAGGATCACTTTGTCCGGATTTCGGGCATGTGCGGGTCGGTGATGTTGTCAAACCGAGACCCTTTAAGTGTGGTTTACGGCCCGGCCGTACTCAATAGTTGGCTCCATTGAGCTCGGGTCAATGGGTCACGCGCTGTGGGGAGCGCCGGCTCACGAGCACACTTCGGGGTCACTGTTCATCGCCGTCAGGGGTGTCGGCGACGTACCAGTACCCCTCTTGCCGTGATCAAAAGTGGACTCATGAGGAGGAGAACCCATGCGTGGTTCCAAGATGGTCGGGTGCGCGATAGTCGTCGCCCTGGCCGCAACCGCTTGCAGCGGTAGCGGTAGCGATGGCGACAGTGAGAGCGACGGCAAGTCCGGCGGCGGGTTCAGCATGAACATCGCCGAGCCCAAGCGACTCATCCCGCAGGCGGCCACCGAGTCCGGTGGCTCGCAGGTCCTTTCGGGCCTGTTCACCCCGCTGGTCGAGTTCGACGCGAAGAACGAGCCGGTGCTGGCCGCCGCGGAGTCCATCGAGAGCCCGGACAACAAGGTCTGGACGATCAAGCTCAAGGACGCCACCTGGCACGACGGCAAGCCCGTCACCGCCAAGGACTACGTCGGTGCCTGGAACTGGGGCGCCTACGGCCCGAACGTGGCCGACGGCAACTACTTCTTCGACACCATCCAGGGCTACGACGAGATGAACCCCGTCGACCCGGACGGCGAGGAGGGCCCGAAGAAGGCCCCCGAGCCGTCTGCCAAGGAGCTCTCGGGCCTCAAGGCGCTCGACGAGAAGACCATCGAGGTCACGCTCAAGGCGCCGTTCGCCGGCTACAAGTCCGTCCTGGGCTACACGGTCTTCTACCCGATGCCGGAGTCCGCGCTCGCCGACATCAAGGCGTACGAGGAAGCCCCGATCGGCCAGGGTCCGTTCCAGATGGACGGCAAGTGGAGCCACGACAAGTTCGTGAAGGTCAAGGCCTTCAAGGACTACAAGCTCGGCGACAAGCCGAAGGTCGACAAGGTCGAGTTCCGGATCTTCCAGGACCAGAACACCGCGTACAACGACCTGCTCGCCAACAACCTCGACATCGTGGACCAGATCCCGACCGAGGTCATGGGCACCGCTCCGGGTGAGCTCGGCGACCGCTTCAAGACGTCGACGGCCTCCACCTTCCAGTTCGTCGCCTTCCCGACGTACGACAAGAAGTACAGCGACGCGCGCGTCCGCAAGGCCATCTCGATGGCCATCGACCGCGACGAGATCATCAAGGTCGTCTTCCAGGACTCGCAGTCCTCCGCGCGTTCCTTCGTCTCCCCGGTCGTGGGCGGCTACCGCGAGGACACCTGTGGCGAGGCCTGCAAGTTCGACCCGGCCGCCGCGAAGAAGCTGCTCGACGAGGCCGGTGGCATCGACGGCAACAAGATCAACATCGGGCACAACGCCGATGGCGGTCACGAGCAGTGGATCAACGCCACGTGTGACCAGCTCAAGAAGAACCTGAACCTGGATTGCGTGAGCCAGGCCGTGCCGAAGTTCGCCGAGCTGCTGACGCAGGTCGAGAACAAGAAGTTCTCCGGCATGTTCCGCCTGGGCTGGATCATGGACTACCCGTCCATGGAGAACTACCTGGGCCCGCTGTTCAGCAGCAACGGTTCCTCGAACTACTACGGCTACAGCAACAAGGACTTCGACCGCCTGGTCCAGGAGGGCCGCGAGGCGAAGACCGAGGCTGAGGCCATCACCAAGTGGCAGGCCGCTGAGGACATCCTCGCCAAGGAAATGCCGGTCATCCCGCTGCGCTTCGGCAAGAACGTCTTCGGTCACTCGACCAACGTGAAGAACGTGGAGATGAACCTGTTCAACCAGGTTGAGCTCACCAAGGTTGAGAAGTCCTGACCTGCGTCTTACCTGACGCAGTCAAGAACATAGGGCCTGACGACGGGGGGCGGACCCAATCCGCCCCCCGTCGTTCCCACGAGGAGGAACCATGGGCCGCTACGTCGCAAGACGGCTGCTCCAGATGCTCCCGGTCATTATCGGGACCACCTTTCTGGTCTTCGCTCTCGTCACCGCCATGGGCGGCGATCCGGTACAGAACCTGTACGGAGAGCGACCTGTCCCGGAGGGCACCAGAGCTGCGCTGACCGCGCAGTACCACCTGGACGACCCCCTGCCCATCCGCTATGGCTACTACCTCGCGGGTCTGGTCCAGGGAGATTTCGGGACGAGCCTCAGCGGCTCCCGTCCCATCAGCGAAATGATCGCCGACGCGTGGCCGGAGACCCTCCGCATCGCCGGTATCGCCTTCGTCTTCGAAATGATCATCGGTGTCGCCGCCGGTGTGATGGCGGGCATGCGGCGCGGGAAGTTCCTGGACAACCTCGTCCTGCTCTCCACGCTGACCGTCATCGCTATCCCGATCTTCGTCCTCGGTCAGGTCAGCCAGATCTTCCTGGGCGTCAAGGCCGGCATCTTCCCCGTCTCGGGGACCAACGAGGGCTTCTACAGCTACCTCCTGCCCGGCCTGGTGCTCGGTTCCGTCTCGCTCGCCTACATCGCACGCCTGGCACGGGCCTCCGTCGCGGAGAACCTGCGGATGGACTACGTGCGTACGGCCAAGGCGAAGGGCCTTTCCCCGTCCCGGATCACCGGGATCCATGTCCTGAGGAACTCGCTGATCCCCGTGGTCACCTACCTCGGCGCGGACCTGGGAACCCTCATGGGCGGAGCCATCGTCACCGAGCGGATCTTCAACATCCCCGGTGTCGGCTACAACCTCTTCAAGGCGATCCAGATCGAGGACGGACCCGCACTGGTCGGCTTCGTCACCCTGCTCGTCGTCGTCTACGTGGTGATGGCGCTCGTCGTGGACCTGCTCTATGCCGTGCTTGACCCGAGGATTCGCTATGCCTGACGCAACCAAGACTTCCGTCGCTCCGGCGTCCGGCGAGGCCCCGGCCCCGAAGGCCCCGGCAAAGGAACTGGCCAAGCCGCGCAGCCTGCTCCAGGACGCCGTGCGCGACCTCGTGCGCCGGCCGCTCTTCCTGTTCTCCTCCGGCATCATCCTGGTGCTGGTCGCCATGGCCGCGTTCCCGACCCTGTTCGCCAGCGCCGACCCGCAACTGTGCGAGCTGGGCCGGTCGTTGCAGAAGCCGAGCGCCGACGCCTGGTTCGGATACGACGCCCGTGGCTGCGACGTCTACGCCCGCACCATCCACGGAGCCCGGACGTCCATCACGGTCGGCGTCCTCGCCACCCTGGGCTCGGCACTCATAGCCCTGGTCCTCGGCCTCGTCTCCGGGTTCTACGGCAGGTGGATCGACGCGATCATCTCCCGCGGCATCGACATCGTGATGGGCATTCCGTTCCTGGTCGGCGCCATCGTGATCCTCAACAGCTTCCGCGACGACGACGGTTTCCGTATCGGCGGCATCTGGGGTGTGCTCACCGCGCTCACCGTGCTCGGCTGGATGAGCATGGCCCGCATCATGAGGTCCACCGCCATGCAGACCAAGCAGGCCGACTACGTCACCGCCGCTCGCTCGCTCGGCGCCTCCACCGGCCGCCTGATGTTCCGGCACGTGCTGCCGAACGCGCTGACCCCGCTGATCGTGCTGGCGACCATCTCGCTCGGCGTGATCATCTCGGCCGAGGCGACGCTCAGCTTCCTCGGTGTCGGTATTCAGGAGCCGACCATCTCCTGGGGCGTCATGATCAACCAGTCCCTGGGGCGGATCCGCGAGTCGCTGCACCCGCTGCTCTTCCCGGCCGGCTTCGTCAGCGTCACCGTGCTGGCGTTCATCATGCTCGGCGACGCGGTCCGCGACGCCCTCGATCCCAAGCTGCGCTGAGGGAGGCGTACGTGACCACCATGGAAAATACTGCGAACGTCCCCGCTCCCCGCAGCGACGAGGACCATCAGGGTCCGCTGCTCGAAGTCCGTGACCTGCACGTCGAGTTCCACACCCGCGAGGGTGTCGCCAAGGCCGTCAACGGTGCGAACTACACCGTCAGCGCCGGCGAGACCCTCGCGGTGCTCGGCGAGTCCGGCTCCGGCAAGTCCGTCACCGCCCAGGCGATCATGGGCATCCTCGACATGCCGCCCGGGAAGATCACCCAGGGGGAGATCCTCTTCCGCGGCCAGGACATGCTGAAGATGTCCAACGAGGAGTGGCGGAAGATCCGCGGCCGGAAGATCGCGATGATCTTCCAGGACGCGCTCTCCGCGCTGAACCCGGTCCTGACCGTCGGCTACCAGCTCGGCGAGATGTTCCAGGTGCACCAGGGCCTCTCCCGCAAGGCGGCCAGGGCCAAGGCCATCGAGTTGATGGACCAGGTCAAGATCCCGGCGGCGGCGGCCCGTGTCACGGACTACCCGCACCAGTTCTCCGGCGGTATGCGCCAGCGCATCATGATCGCCATGGCGCTGGCCCTGGAGCCGGACCTGATCATCGCGGACGAGCCGACCACCGCGCTCGACGTGACGGTCCAGGCCCAGGTCATGGACCTGCTGGCCGAGCTCCAGCGCGAGTACAACATGGGCCTGATCCTGATCACCCACGATCTCGGCGTGGTCGCCGACGTCGCGGACAAGATCGCCGTGATGTACGCGGGCCGGATCGTGGAGACGGCCCCGGTCGGCGAGCTGTACAGCCGCCCGGCGCACCCGTACACGCGGGGGCTGCTGGACTCGATCCCGCGCCTGGACCAGAAGGGCGAGGAGCTCTACGCGATCAAGGGCCTGCCGCCCAACCTCACCCGCATCCCCGAAGGCTGCGCCTTCAGCCCGCGCTGCCCCAAGGCGCAGGACATCTGCCGCACGGACGTTCCGCCGCTCGCTCCGGTGACCGAGCAGGACGGCCTTGAGCTGGTCGGCCGCGGCAGCGCGTGCCACTTCTGGAAGGAGACGATCCATGGCTGAGCTCAAGAAGGAGCCCGTGGACGCCACCCCGAACGTCTCCGACGTGAAGGCCCCGGCGGCCGGGGCGGAGGCCGTAGCCGCCCTCGACAAGTCGATGGGCAGGGGCGAGCCGATCCTCCAGGTGCGCAACCTGGTCAAGCACTTCCCGCTGACCCAGGGCATCCTCTTCAAGAAGCAGATCGGCGCGGTCAAGGCCGTCGACGGGGTCTCCTTCGACCTGTACGCCGGTGAGACCCTGGGCATCGTGGGGGAGTCCGGCTGTGGCAAGTCCACGGTCGCGCGGCTCCTGATGACGCTGGAGCGGGCCACCGCCGGTGAGGTCTTCTACAAGGGCCAGGACATCACCAAGCTGTCCGGCCGGGCGTTGAAGGCCGTGCGCCGCAACATCCAGATGGTGTTCCAGGACCCGTACACCTCGTTGAACCCGCGGATGACGGTCGGCGACATCATCGGGGAGCCGTACGAGATCCACCCCGAGGTCGCCCCGAAGGAGAGCAGGCGCCGGAAGGTGCAGGACCTGCTGGACGTCGTCGGGCTGAACCCGGAGTACATCAACCGGTATCCGCACCAGTTCTCCGGCGGTCAGCGCCAGCGCATCGGCATCGCCCGCGGCCTCGCGCTCAACCCGGAGATCATCATCTGCGACGAGCCGGTCTCCGCGCTCGACGTGTCGGTGCAGGCGCAGGTCATCAACCTGATGGCGCAGCTCCAGGACGAGTTCAAGCTGTCCTACCTGTTCATCGCGCACGACCTGTCCATCGTCCGGCACATCTCCGACCGGGTCGGCGTCATGTACCTCGGCAAGATGGCCGAGATCGGCACGGACACGCAGATCTACGACCACCCGACGCACCCCTACACCCAGGCGCTGCTGTCGGCGGTCCCGGTCCCCGACCCGTCGGCCCGTGAGGGACGCGACCGGATCATCCTGACCGGTGACGTCCCGTCACCGGCGAACCCGCCCTCGGGCTGCCGCTTCCGCACCCGGTGCTGGAAGGCGGAGGAGCGCTGCGCGACGGAGGAGCCCCTGCTGGCGATCCCCGAGCGCTTCGTCGAGGGGACCACGCCCGCCACGCACGAGTCGGCGTGCCACTTCGCGGAGGAGAGGTCCGTTCTTGTCAGCTGAGGAAGCGCACGCGGCGTGACCGTTTCCGGTTCCTCAACGGCAGATGCCCGGTTCCCCGAGGGGGGCCGGGCATCGTCGCGTCCGCCCGCACCGCCGCCCGTACGGGGTAAGCCGGCATGCGGTACGTCACGTTATGGGGTGATATGAGGCATTGAGCTACTCGATGACTCTAGGAGGCACTTCATGCGCGGAGCCACACAGGTCAGGTGGGCCGCATGTGCGGTGGCCGTCGCCCTTGCAGCGACGGCCTGTGGCGGCGGCGGTGACGGCAGCGGCGGCAGCGGCGCCGACGGCATCGTCAGCTCCTCCTGGGGAGACCCGCAGAACCCGCTGGAACCCGCCAACACCAACGAGGTCCAGGGCGGCAAGGTCCTCGACATGGTCTTCCGCGGACTGATCCGCTACGACCCGAAGACCGGCGAGGCCAAGAACATGGTCGCCGAGTCCATCGACACGACGGACTCCCAGAACTTCACGATCAAGCTCAAGGAAGGCTGGACGTTCTCCAACGGGGAGAAGGTCACCGCCGAGTCCTTCGTCGACGCCTGGAACTACGGCGCCGCGCTGAAGAACAACCAGAAGAACGCCTACTTCTTCCAGTACATCGAGGGCTACGACCAGGTCCACCCGGAGTCCGGATCCGCCTCCGCCGAGACCCTGTCCGGCCTGAAGGTCGTGGACGACCTGACCTTCACCGCCAAGCTCACCCAGAAGTTCTCCCTGTGGCCCGACACCCTCGGCTACTCCGCCTTCGTCCCCCTGCCCAAGGCGTTCTACGACGACCACGACGCCTGGCTCTCCAAGCCCGTGGGGAACGGTCCGTACACCATCGAGTCGTACGCCAAGGGCTCCTCGATGAGCCTGCGGACGTGGGACGACTACCCGGGTGACGACAAGGCGAAGAACGGCGGCGTCGACCTCAAGGTCTTCACCGACAACAACACCGCCTACACCGACCTGACCTCGGGCAACCTCGACCTCGTCGACGACGTGCCCGCCTCCCAGCTCCGCAACGTCGAGACGGACCTCGGCGACCGGTACATCAACACCCCCGCCGGCATCATCCAGACCCTGGCCTTCCCCTTCTACGACGAGGAGTGGGACACCGACGACGCGCGCAAGGTCCGCCAGGGCCTGTCGATGGCGATCAACCGGCCGCAGATCACCGACCAGATCTTCCAGAAGACCCGCACCCCCGCCTCCGACTGGACCTCCCCGGTCCTCGGCGAGGAGGGCGGCTTCAGCGAAGGGCTCTGCGGCACGGAGTGCACGTACGACAAGGCCGCGGCCAAGAAGCTGATCGACGAGGGCGGCGGCATCCCCGGCGGCCAGCTGAAGATCTCGTACAACGCGGACACCGGCTCCCACAAGGAATGGGTCGACGCCGTCTGCAACAGCATCAACAACGTCATGGGCGACAACAGGGCCTGCGTCGGCGGCCCCGTCGGCACCTTCGCCGACTTCCGCGCCCAGGTCTCCACCCAGAAGCTGACCAGTGCCTGGCGTGCGGGCTGGCAGATGGACTACCCGCTGATCCAGAACTTCCTCCAGCCGCTCTACTACACCAACGCCCCGTCCAACGACGGCAAGTGGAGCAACCAGGAGTTCGACGACCTGATCGACGAGGCCAACGCCGAGAGCGACAAGGCGAAAGCCGTCACCACCTTCCAGGACGCGGAGAAGATCCTCGTCGAGGAGATGCCGGTCATCCCGCTCTGGTACCAGAACGGCAGCGCCGGCTACTCGGACCGGGTCGACAACGTCGCGCTGAACCCGTTCAGCGTCCCGGTCTACGAAGAGATCACCGTCAACTGACACGCCGAGGCGCGGACGGCCGGGACGCCCGACACGCGCCCGGCCGTCCGCGCACCCGCACCGCCGTTGCCGCGCTCGCCCCGCCCGGCCGGCCGCCCGGACCTCCGAGGTCCCGCCACGTCGTCCGTCCGCCCGCCCCGACCCCCGGAGCCCTTCATGGGACGTTATGTGATCCGGCGGCTGCTGCAGATGATCCCCGTCTTCTTCGGCACCACGCTGTTGATCTTCCTCATGGTGAACGTGATGGGCGACCCCATCGCGGGCCTCTGCGGCGACCGCCAGTGCGACCCGGCCACCGCCGCCCAGCTGCGCTCCGAGTTCGGCCTCGACAAGCCGGTCTGGCAGCAATACCTCACGTACATGGGCAACGTGTTCACCGGCGACTTCGGCACCGCGTTCAACGGGCAGAAGGTCACCGAGCTGATGGGCACGGCCTTCCCCATCACGATCCGGCTCACCATCGTCGCGATCGTCTTCGAGGTCGTCATCGGCATCAGCCTCGGCGTCGTCACCGGCCTGCGGCGCGGCCGCCCCGTCGACACCACCGTCCTCATCCTGACGCTGGTCGTCATCGCCGTCCCGACCTTCGTCACCGGTCTGCTGCTCCAGCTCCTCCTGGGCGTCAAATGGGGCATCATCAAGCCCTCGGTCTCCGCGGACCCCACCTTCGACGAACTGCTCGTCCCCGGACTGGTCCTCGCCTCGGTCTCGCTCGCCTACGTCACCCGGCTCACCCGGACCTCGATCGCCGAGAACGCCCGCGCCGACTACGTACGCACCGCCGTCGCCAAGGGCCTGCCCCGCCGCCGGGTCGTCGTACGGCACCTGCTGCGCAACTCGCTGATCCCCGTCGTCACCTTCATCGGCACCGACGTGGGAGCCCTGATGGGCGGGGCCATCGTCACCGAACGGATCTTCAACATCCACGGCGTCGGCTACCAGCTCTACCAGGGGATCCTGCGCCAGAACTCCCAGACCGTCGTCGGGTTCGTCACCATCCTCGTCCTCGTCTTCCTGGCCGCCAACCTGATCGTCGACCTCCTGTACGCCGTACTCGACCCGAGGATCCGCTATGCCTGAGCCGCAGACCCCGGACGAAGCGATCTCCCAGGCGGGCGCCGGCGGCGCGACGGACCTCGCCATGGAGGAGGGCACCAGCCTGGAGAAGAACCCGAGCGGCCCCGACGGCACAGGACCGGCCGGAAAGCCGCGCAGCCTCTGGTCGGACGCCTGGCGGGACCTGCGGCGCAACCCGGTCTTCATCATCTCCGCGCTGGTCATCACCTTCCTGGTGATCATCTCGATCTGGCCCTCGCTCATCGCGAGCGGCGACCCCCTCCAGGCCGACCTGGACGACGCCCAGAAGGGCTCCGAGCCCGGCCACCCCTTCGGCTTCGACCCGCAGGGCCGCGACGTCTACACCCGGGTCGTGTACGGCACCCGCACCTCGGTCACCGTCGGCGTCTGCGCCACCCTCGGTGTCGCGATCCTCGGCAGTGTGTTCGGCGGGCTCGCGGGCTTCTTCGGCGGCTGGTGGGACTCGATCCTCTCCCGCCTCACCGACGTCTTCTTCGGCATCCCCGTCATCCTCGGCGGCCTGGTCTTCCTGTCCGTCGTCACCAGCTCCACCGTCTGGCCCGTCGTCGGCTTCATCGTCCTGCTCGGCTGGCCCCAGATCGCCCGTATCGCCCGCGGCTCGGTCATCACCGCCAAACAGAACGACTACGTCCAGGCGGCCCGCGCGCTGGGCGCCTCCAACTCCCGCATGATGCTGCGCCACATCACCCCGAACGCCATCGCCCCCGTCATCGTCGTGGCGACCATCGCGCTCGGCACGTACATCTCACTGGAGGCGACCCTGTCCTTCCTCGGCGTCGGCCTGAAGGACCCGGCCGTCTCCTGGGGCATCGACATCTCCGCGGCCGCCAACTACATCCGCAACGCCCCGCACATGCTGCTCTGGCCCGCCGGAGCGCTGGCGGTCACCGTGCTCGCGTTCATCATGCTCGGCGACGCGGTGCGCGACGCCCTCGACCCCAAGCTGCGCTGAGGAGCCGGTTGCCATGTTGCTCGAAGTGCGCGATCTGCACGTGGAGTTCCACACTCGCGAAGGCGTCGCCAAGGCCGTCAACGGGGTCAACTACTCGGTGGCCGAGGGCGAGACGCTCGCCGTCCTCGGCGAGTCCGGCTCCGGCAAGTCCGTCACCGCCCAGGCGATCATGGGCATCCTCGACATGCCGCCCGGGAAGATCACCGGCGGGGAGATCCTCTTCAAGGACCAGGACCTGCTGAAGCTCAAGCCGGAGGAGCGGCGCAAGATCCGCGGCCAGGAGATGGCCATGATCTTCCAGGACGCCCTGTCCTCGCTGAACCCGGTCCTCACCGTCGGCGAGCAGCTCGGCGAGATGTTCGTCGTGCACCGCGGCATGTCCCGCAAGGACGCGAAGGCCAGGTCGGTCGAGCTGATGGACCGCGTCCGCATCCCGGCCGCCAAGGAGCGGGTCGGCAACTACCCGCACCAGTTCTCCGGCGGTATGCGCCAGCGCATCATGATCGCCATGGCGATGGCCCTGGAACCGTCCCTGATCATCGCCGACGAGCCGACCACCGCCCTCGACGTCACCGTCCAGGCCCAGGTCATGGAACTCCTCGCCGAGCTCCAGCGCGAGCTGAACATGGGCCTCATCCTGATCACCCACGACCTCGGCGTGGTCGCCGACGTCGCCGACAAGATCGCCGTGATGTACGCGGGCCGCATCGTCGAGACCGCCCCCGTCCACGCGATCTACCAGGCCCCCGCCCACCCGTACACCAAGGGTCTCCTCCGGTCGATCCCGCGCCTGGACCAGAAGGGCCAGGAGCTCTACGCGATCAGGGGCCTGCCGCCCAACCTCACACGCATCCCGCCGGGCTGCGCCTTCAACCCCCGCTGCCCGATGGCCCAGGACGTGTGCCGCAGCGACGTGCCGCCGCTCTACGAGGTGGACGAGCAGCGCCGGAGCGCCTGCCACTTCTGGAAGGAGACGCTCGATGCACGCTGACCGCGACGAGAGTGCGGGGGCAGGCGGTGGCGCGGCCGGCTCCACTCTGCTGTCCAAGGCGCGCGAGGACGCCGTCACTCCGTACACGGAAGGCGACCCGATCCTTCAGGTCCGCGACCTCGCCAAGCACTACCCGCTGACCCAGGGCATCCTCTTCAAGCGGCAGATCGGCGCGGTCAGGGCCGTCGACGGCGTCGACTTCGACCTGTACGCGGGCGAGACGCTGGGCATCGTGGGGGAGTCGGGGTGCGGCAAGTCGACCGTCGCCAGGATGCTCGTCCACCTGGAACGCCCCACCGCAGGCGCGATCCGCTACAAGGGCGAGGACATCTCCCAGCTGTCCGGCCGGGCGCTGAAGGCCGTGCGCCGCAACATCCAGATGGTGTTCCAGGACCCGTACACCTCGTTGAACCCGCGGATGACGGTCGGCGACATCATCGGGGAGCCGTACGAGATCCACCCCGAGGTCGCCCCCAAGGGCAGCCGCCGCCAGAAGGTGCAGGACCTGCTGGACGTCGTCGGCCTCAACCCGGAGTACATCAACCGGTATCCGCACCAGTTCTCCGGAGGCCAGCGCCAGCGCATCGGCATCGCCCGCGGCCTCGCCCTCAACCCGGAGGTCATCGTCGCCGACGAACCGGTCTCCGCGCTCGACGTGTCCGTACAGGCCCAGGTCGTCAACCTGCTGGACCGGCTCCAGGCGGAGTTCAGCCTCAGCTTCGTCTTCATCGCCCACGACCTCTCGATCGTCCGGCACATCTCCGACCGGGTCGGCGTGATGTACCTCGGCCGGATCGTGGAGATCGGCTCCGACGCGGAGATCTACGACCACCCCACCCACCCGTACACCCAGGCGCTGCTGTCCGCCGTCCCCGTGCCGGACCCGACGGCCCGCGCCCACCGGGAACGGATCATCCTGCATGGCGACGTCCCCTCGCCCGCCAACATCCCCTCGGGCTGCCGGTTCCGCACTCGGTGCTGGAAGGCGCAGGAGCGGTGCGAACTGGAGGTCCCGCTGCTCGCGGTCCCCGCGGAGTTCCGGCTCGTCGACACCCCGGCCCGCCACGACTCCGCGTGCCACTTCGCGGAGGAGAAGCGGGTGGTGCCGCCGGAGGGCGAGCTGGAGGCCCCGGGGCCGACGGAGGTCCTCGGTCGCACGGAGGAGCCGGGTCGCACGGAGGACGAAACGCCTTGAGGTGGCGTCAGATTCGTTAACAAGCAGGCAACTTCACCGTCGTCGCACCGATATGCGGACGCTCCATGCTGAACAGCGTACGGCCGTGCGGGTGCCGTGGACCGGCCGGGGCGTCGTCTTGTCGCTCCGGCCGGTCGCCCGCCGCTTCCGGCCCCGTCCCCGAGCGCACTTGTTCATCCGTTCGGGGTAACGGAGTATCACCGGGTGACACTTACACGGGGAGCAAGAATCACCGGCGCCGTTCTGTGCGCGGTGCTGGCACTACTCATCACCGCCTGGCTCGTGCGGGACATCCGGGCCGCCGGCGGCCCGGGGCCGGTCTGGCACTACTGGGCGGGCACCGCGGACCTCCAGGACGCGCCACGGCCCACCACCTCGGCCACCAGCCTCGTCCTGCTGGTGGCCTACGCCGCCGCCGTGGCGGCACTCCGGTCCGCCTCCGCCGCCTCGGTCCTGATCGTCACCGGCGTCGTCACCTTCGGCCTGCGGCTGCCCAGTACCTGGATCATCGCCGACGCCCCGGCCCCGGAGGAGCTCCGCGACCGGGCCCTGATCACCACGTACGTCGTGCTCGTCGCCTCGGCCGCCCTGATCGTCGCCGGGGTGGCGGGCCGCCGCCCCGTGCCGCAGGGCGGGGAGCGCCCCGTCGGCCCCGGACGCGGCGCGGGGGTGGCCGCCTTCCTGCTCCTCGGATTCCAGGCGTTGGTCCTCGCCGCCTGGGAGATCCGGCAGCCGTTCGTCTCTTATCTGTCCGAGCTCTACCCCGAGTGGTTCATCGGCGGGAAGCCCCTGACCATCTCGTTGACCGAGGGACCGCCCGGCTGGGTCACCGGGACCATCATCCTGATGCTCCTGGTGGCGGCCGTCGGCGCGGTCGCCGGTGCGGCCCACGCGCGACCGCTCGGCCTGATCGCGGGCGGGTTCGTGCTCTCCTACGGCGTGCTGGGCATGGCGCGCATCATCCATTACGAGATGTACGAGCGGTTCATCGACCTGGACATCGAGGCGCAGCTGAACATGCTGAGCCTCGTCTTCTCGCTCCTCGTCGGGTCCGTCGTGATCCTCATCCTCGCCCGCAAGGCCGCTCCCAGGGCCTCTGGCGGCCTCCCGGGCCCGTGGGGCGGTGGCGCCGGCCCCTGGGGTGCCCAGCCTCCCGGCCACCCGCCGTACGGGGCCCCCGGTCAGCCGCCCGCCCCAGCCCCCGGCTTCGGGCCCCCGCCGGGCGGCGGATTCGGGCCCCCGCCCCCGCCGCCCGGCCGGTGAGCCGGTGACGGGGAGCGCGGGGCGTGCCGGGCCGGGCCGCCCGGTGACGCGTGGTTCAGGCTCCGGTCGGTCCCAGTGACCGCTTGAGGAAGTCCACCTGGAGCAGGAGCAGGTTCTCCGCGACCTGCTCCTGCGGCGTCATGTGCGTCACCCCGCTCAGCGGCAGCACCTCGTGCGGACGCCCGGCCGCCAGCAGCGCCGAGGACAGCCGCAGGGCGTGGGCGACCACCACGTTGTCGTCGGCCAGGCCGTGCACGATCATCATGGGCCGGACCTCGGCGGCGGGCTCGGAGAGACCGTCGTCGGTGAGCAGCGAGTTGTACGCGTACACCTCGGGCTGTTCGGCCGGATCGCCGAGGTAGCGCTCGGTGTAGTGGGTGTCGTACAGCCGCTGGTCCGTCACCGGAGCGCCCACGACCGCCGCGTGGAAGACGTCGGGCCGCCGCAGCACCGCGAGCCCGGCCAGATAGCCGCCGAAGGACCAGCCGCGGATCGCCACCCGGGACAGGTCCAGCGGGAACCGGTCCGCGAGCCCGTGCAACGCCTCGACCTGGTCCTCCATGGTCAGCACGAGGTTGTCCCGTACCGCCTTCTCCCAGCCCGGCGAGCGTCCCGGCGCGCCCCGCCCGTCCGCCACGACCACCGCGAAGCCCTGGTCCGCGAACCACTGCGAGGTCAGGTGCGCGTTGTGGGCGGCGACCACCCGGCGGCCGTGCGGACCACCGTACGGATCCATCAGGACCGGAAGCGGACCATCCGCCTCCTGGTAGTCCGAGGGGAGCAGCACGGCGCACGGAATCCGCCGCGCGCCCCCCTCGGTGAGGGTCACGCGGGCGGAGAGCACCGGCTCCTGCGCGAAGCTCGCGATCCGGGTCAGCCGCTTGCCGTCCCGCACCGCCCACGCGGCGGCTCCGGGCTTCTCGGGGACGGCCGAGACCACGACCGAGAGACCGCCCGAGCGGACCGCGGAGTGCACGCCCACCCCTTCGGAAATCCGCTCGATTCCCAGCTCGTTCACCCGGTACACGTGGATCTGCCCGATCTCCGGCTCGACCGCGTCCTCACCGGCCACCGCCGAGACCAGGATGTCGGACTCCCCGATGTCCAGTACCGACTGGACGTGC
Organism: Streptomyces sp. SM11; assembly: GCF_002910905.1. Taxonomy (GTDB): domain Bacteria; phylum Actinomycetota; class Actinomycetes; order Streptomycetales; family Streptomycetaceae; genus Streptomyces. The sequence continues at coordinate 61,901 of NZ_NEUE01000098.1, forward strand.
AGCTGCGATCCGGTGAGCAGCCGGTCCCCGACCGCCAGCACCCGCGCACCGCCCTCGTCGACGATCCGCACCAGCCGTCCGTCCGGCGCCCACGCGGGCACCCCGGGGAAAAGATCCAGCCACACCAGGTCCTCGTCGACATGCACGATCCGGGTCGCCCCGGTCTCCGGGTCCACCGCCAGATACTGCTGACTGCGCTGGTCACGGGCCTGCACCAGCAGCAGCGGGGCGCCCGCGGAGGACCAGTGCGCCTGGGCCAGGTACGGGAACGCCGCCCGGTCCCAGACCACCTCCGTACGGGTCCCCTCCAGGTCCATGACGTACAGCCGCACCTCGGCGTTGGGCGTGCCCGCGGCCGGGTAGGCGACCTCGGCCGGCCGGCGCTCCGGGTTCGCCGGATCGGCGATGAACCAGCGCTGCACGGGGCTGTCGTCGGCCCGCGCGACCAGCAGCCGGTCCGACTCCGGCGACCACCAGAAACCCCGGAAGCGGTGCATCTCCTCGGCCGCGATGAACTCGGCCAGACCGTAGGTGACATGGGAGTCCTCCGGCTCGGCCAGCGCCCGGTCGCCCTCGCCCCCCGCCCCCACGACCCGCAGCGCGCCCTTGGCCACGTACGCGATGTGCCGGCCGTCCGGGGACGGGCGCGGGTCGATCACCGGGCCCGGCACCGGCAGCGCCCGCGCGGTCCCGGCCCGCAGCTCGGCCACGTACACCTTTCCGGACAGGGCGAACGCCGCCAACTCCGCCGCCGCGTCCACCGCGTAGGAGACGATGCCCGACGAACCCTCCCGGGTCCTCTCCCGCCGGGCCCGTTCCTGCGCCGACAGCTTCTCCGCCGAACCGCCCAGCAGGACTTCGGGATCGGCGGCGACGCGCTCCTCGCCGGTCGCCGGATCGAGTACCCAGAGCCGGTGGGTCCGGTCCGTTCCGGATGTGGACCGGAGGAAGATCACGCGTGTCTCATCTGATGAGACGGTGAAGGCGCGAGGTGCGCCGAGTGTGAAGCGCTGGGTTCGTGCTTGCTGGCGGGGAAAGGACAGCTTCTGCGAGGTCATGGCTCCGAACTTAGCTCCGAACTCGGCCGCGCGGCGCGGTTCGTGCGCCCCTCGTGCTGCTGTGCCCCGATCAATGCGTTGGCACGGATAGTTATGATCCGTAGCGCTCGGTGGGTAGGAACCTGCTGGCTCCGCGTGTGCTCCTGTCCCGACCGTACTGATGGAGGTGAACCGCCGTGGCGCTCTCGATTTCGGCGGTAGTGCTGCTGGCGATCATCGTCTTCCTGCTGATCCGGAAGTCCGGGTTGAAGGGAGGACACGCGGTGGTCTGCATGCTGCTCGGCTTCTACATCGCGAGCTCGTCCATCGCGCCGACCATCTCCGATCTGACGACCAACGTGGCGGGGATGATCAGCAGCATCAAGTTCTGACCGCCCCTCCGGGGGCCGCCCACCCGGGGGCCGAGGAGGCGCGGGCGCGGGGGCGCGGGGGCACGGGGGGCCTCCGGGCTCGTAGGGTGGTCCCATGAAGGACCTCCCCGCCCGCCGTCTGCTGCTGGTGCACGCGCATCCCGACGACGAGTCGATCAACAACGGCGCCACCATGGCCAGGTATGCGGCCGAGGGCGCCCACGTCACCCTGGTGACGTGCACGCGCGGCGAGGAGGGCGAGGTCATCCCGCCCCCGCTCGCCCGCCTCACCGCCGACCGGGACGACGCGCTGGGACCCCACCGCGTGGGCGAGCTGGCCGCGGCGATGAAGGAGCTCGGCGTCACCGACCACCGTTTCCTCGGCGGAGCGGGCCGCTACCGGGACTCCGGAATGATGGGCACCGAACAGAACCACCGCCCCGGCTCCTTCTGGTCCACCCCGGTGGACGAGGCGGCGGCCCACCTCGTCGAGGTGATCCGCGAGGTCCGCCCCCAGGTCCTGGTCACCTACGACCCGGACGGCGGCTACGGCCACCCCGACCACATCCAGGCCCACCGCGTCGCGATGCGCGCCACCGGCCTCGCCGCCGACCCGGCGTACGGCACCGACGCCCCGCACACCGTCGCCAAGATCTACTGGAACCGGGTGGAGCGGACCGTGACCGAGGCCGCCTTCGACCGGCTGCGCACCACCGCCCCCGGGGCCTTCTCCGGCGTCGCCGCCGTGGACGACGTCCCGGGCGTGACCGGCGCGGAGCAGATCACCGCGGAGATCGACGGATCGGCGTACGCCGGGGCGAAGTCGGCGGCGATGCGCGCCCACGCCACCCAGATCACGGTCGACGGCCCCTTCTTCGCCCTCTCCAACGGCCTCGGCCAGCCCCTGCTGACGGCCGAGTGCTACCAACTGGTACGGGGCGCACCGGGCGTCCCCGAAGGGGCGCGTGAGAGCGACCTCTTCGCGGGCCTGCCGGACGCCGCGGGAGGTGCGGCATGAGCGGGACCCCCGGCAAGGGGCGCGGCCGCGCGCAGTCCTCCCGCGCCTCCCGCGCCTCCCGCGCCTCCGACGCGCCGCGGCGGAGCGCGCGGCCCGGACCGCCCGAGCCCACCGGCCTCGCCGTCCGTCCGAACCCGGTCCGGATCGCGGCCTACTTGGGCTTCGCCGTGCTCGGCGCGTTCGTCGCGATCGCCGGAACCCTCGTCCAGGCCGCCTGGTTCCCGGGCGGCTTGATCATCGCGCTGGCGGGCTCCGCGGGCCTCTTCTACGGCGGCCGGATCCTGACCCGTACGCAGATCGGCGCGCTCGCCCCGGCGGCGGGCTGGTTCATCACGGTCTTCCTTCTGCTGAGCGGCCGGCCGGAGGGCGACTACGTCTTCGGCGACGAACTCGGCCTGGTGCTCTTCGTCCTCGGCGGGACGGCCGCCGCTGTGATGTGCGCCACCACCTCCAAAGTGCCGCAATCAGCCATCCACAGCGGCCGGTCCGGTACGTGAAGTGCCAAGTCCGGGTCCGGAACGACCCCCACAGGTGTGATGCACGGGGGAGGTTTCCCCCGGTCGCGGAGTGTCCGGCGGCGGCGGCCAGTATGGTGGTGCGCGCGCCGAGCCGTCCCCTGGCCTGCGGCATGGGGGAAGTACGGGCGGCGGAGCCAATCGGGAGAACCTGCTTTGAGTCGTGAAACTGACAGTTCGTCCTCCGGCCCCCGGGGCCGCGGCGGAGCCGCGTACCCGTCGGGTACGCCGCCGTACGGATCCCGCCAGTATCCGTCGCTGCACCCGTCACCGGACGGCTCTGACGAGAACCCGGAATCCGTGGATCCGCCCCGGCCCGAGGAACCGAAGACCGAGACGACGCTGACGACGCGCATCCGGATCAACATTCCCGGGTCGCGTCCTATCCCGCCGGTCGTGATGCGTACGCCGATGGCGGAGAGCGACATCGCCGGCGGCCGTTCCGAGGCGGAGCGCACCGGCGCCACCCCGCGCCCCGGTACGCCGCCTCCGGCACCCGGCGCCGGACCTGCGGACCGTTCGGCGGGCCCGGACGGCGGAGTGCCCGCGGACCGGTCCCGGGACGGCGGCCCTGCCGTCGACCCGGCGTCCGCGGAGAAGCCGGCCCGGGAGAAGGGCGGCAGCGACTGGTTCGCCCCGCGCAAGGCCCCGGCCACCGGGCCGGGAGCAGCCGCCCAGGGCACCGGTGGGCCCGGCGCCCCCGGAGTCGCTCCTACCGGCCCCGGCGGCGCTTCGGGCCCCGGCGGTCCGAGCGGTCCTGGCGGTCTGAGTGCGGGCGGCCCCGGCGCGTCAGGCACGGGCGGCCTCGGCGGCCCCGGCCCCGGCAGTCCCACCGGCCCCGGTGGCGCGTCCGACGGCGAGGCGGGCCGCTCGCGTCCCGACCTGCCGTACTTCTCGGACGCCCCGGTGCCCGGTGCGGGCGGCCCCGGTGGCGCTCCGGGCGCGCCCGGTCCCGGCCGCAGTGCGCTCGACGGCTACGGCGCCGAGCACCCCGGCGGAGGCACGCGTTCCACCCCCGGCCCCGGGGCGCGTACGCCCGGTCCGTCCGGCCCCACCACGGGACCGGTCACCGGCACCTCCGCGCTGACCCCGAACCTCGACGGCGTCCCCGGTCTCGGCGGCCCCGGCCCGATGGTCCCGGGCATCCCCGGCGGCGTACCGCCCCGGATGTCCGACGACACCGCGATCCTCACGCCACAGGTCCCGGCGCCCGGAGCCGGCCCCGGCGGCCATGTCTCGGGCGACACACTGAGCAGCGGCATCCCCGTGGTGCCCAGCGAGCCCCGCGCCACGTTCCCGGGCGGGCCGGGCACCCCCGGCGGCCCGGTGGCGGGCGGACCCGGTGGCCCGGGCGGACCCGACGGTCCCGCGCCCGGTCCCGCCGCCCCGCGTCCTGAGAAGAAGGCCTCCGCCGTCCCGGCCCCCGCGAAGAAGGGCCGCTCCAAGCTGGTCCTGCTCGGGGTGGCCGCGATCGTGCTGCTCGGCATCGCGTACGGGGCGGGTCTCCTGCTGAACCACTCCGAGGTCCCCAAGGGCACCACCGTGCTCGGCGTCGACATCGGTGGCGGCACGAAGGAGGAGGCGGTCACCAAGCTGGAGGCCGCCCTCGGTGAGCGGGCCAAGACGCCCCTCCAGCTGTCGGTGGACGGCAAGGAGGAGACGCTCGACCCCGCGAAGGCCGGTCTCACCCTGGACAGCCAGGAGACCGTGCGCGGCGCGGCGGGCAGCGACTATCACCCCGTCTCGGTGATCGGTTCGCTGTTCGGCGGGGAGCGTCCCGCCGACCCGGTGATCCCGGTCGACGAGGAGAAGCTCGGAGTGGCGCTGTCCGACCTGGCGGGCGCTTCCGGCTCGGCCGACGACGGCACGATCCGCTTCGAGCCGAACAAGGCCGTGGCGGTGCCGGGCAAGCCGGGCAAGGCGCTGGACGCCGGCCAGTCCCTGATCTCGGTCCGGGACGCCTACCGCGCCCAGGTGCAGACCGGGCAGGCACGGCTGGTCGAACTCCCCGTCACCACCACCGAACCCACCATCACCAAGACCGAACTGGACCGGGCGATGAAGGAGTTCGCCGAGCCCGCGATGTCCGGCCTGATCACCATCAAGGCCGGCCCCAAGCAGATCCAGTTCGGCCCCGCCCGGTCGCTGCCGCAGATCCTCTCCATGAAGGCCGTGGACGGCCGGCTGGTCGAGGTCTACGACAAGAAGGCGATCGACAGGCTCCTGGACGGCGTCTTCGACGGCATCATGGCGGTCAAGGGCGACGGCAAGAAGCACCAGGTCGGCGCGGACGACGTGGCCCAGGTGATGAAGACCGCCCTGGCCGGGAGGACCGCCGCCGAGCGCACGGTCACCATCGACCTGACCGGCCAGGGCTGAGGCCCCGGCACGGACACCCGCTCCACGACTCCGCCCCCGCCCGGGAACGTCTCCGGCCGGGGGCGGCGTCGTCGCCGGGCGTGCCCCGACCTGTCGGCTGTCCCGGGCGACCTCCAGCACGCCGACGGGCTCGGCCTCGCGGGCCTGCCTGGTTCGTTCAGTGCGGGGCGGGCAAGGCGATCCCCGGATAGACAAGAGCCACCGCCTGCTCGGGCAGATGGTCGGGCACGCGCGTCCCCAGGTGGGTGATGTGGAGGTGGATCAGCCCTCCCAGGGCCATGACGGCCAGCTGGGCGTCGGCGCCAGGGGCGATCTCACCCCGGCCCTTTCCGCGTTCGATGATCTCTTCCGCCGCTGACAAGCGCTGGAGCCAGAACTCCCGCCGCCCGGACTCGATCTCCGGAGCGTCGTCCGAGACCACGGTGAAGCGGATCAGAGCGGTTCCGACCGGGGTCTGGGCGAAGCGGGCCAGTTCGGCTGTGAAGATCTCCAAGTCGCGTCTGGTCGAGCCGGTGTCCGGGATGGGGACCTCGGCGTGCGTGCGGGTGAGCAGTGCGTCAACGAGTAGCCGGGGCACCGTCTTCCACCGGCGGTAGAGCGATGCCTCGTGCACCCCGGCCTTCGCTGCCACGTCGGCGAAGCGGACGTCGTCGATGCCGCTCTCGGTGATGCGGGTGATGGTCGCGTCGAGGACAAGCGCGCGGAGCTTCGCGCCGCGCGCCTGGACCTTTCGTTCTTCGGAGTGTGTGGCAGACATCGGCCCATTATTGCAAAGAAACTTGCGATGACGACGCATGGATGCCTATGCTCCGACTGCATCGCAAGATTTTTCGCGATATGTGTCTGGAGGTGACATGCCCGATGTGTCAGCACCGTCCGGGCGGTGGCGGGGTCGTGCGTCCGAGGGCGTCACGACCTTCCACGGGATTCCGTACGGGAACGCGGGACGTTTCGGTCGTCCCGGCCGACCGAAGGCGCGGAATGAGGTCGCCGATGCCACCAGGCCGGGTCCGGTGGCACCGCAGCTGCCTTCGCGGCTGGAGGGGGTCATCGGCCCGCCGAGTAGGTTGGAGCAGTCCGAGGACTGTCAAACCTTGACGATCACTGTTCGGCAGGATGCGAGGGCGGGAGGCTCGCCCGTGCTGGTCTGGTTGCACGGCGGTGCCTATGTGTCTGGCAGCGGAGAGTGGGCGCAGTACGGCGCCGAGCGGCTGGTGCGAGAAACCGGGATCGTCGTGGTGTCGGTCAGCTACCGCCTCGGTGCACTGGGCTATCTCTTCGCTCCCGAGGTCTCGCCGGGGAATCTGGGGCTGCTGGACCAGATCGCCGCCCTCGAATGGGTGAGGGACAACGTCGAGGCGTTCGGCGGCGACCCCGGTCGTGTGACGGCTGCCGGACAGTCGGCCGGAGCCCACTCCATCACGGCGATGCTCGGCATCGACCGGGCCGCTCCCCTGTTCGCTCGGGCGATCGTTCAGAGCGCTCCGCTGGGGCTGGGTTTCCACACCCCGCAGCAGGCCCGACGCGTGGCCGGCCTCTTCCTGAAGGAACTGGGCGGAGACCCGCGCCGGGCACCGGTCGCTGACGTCCTTGCCGCGCAAGCCCGGGTCACGCGGCGGCTCGCGGGCCCCGGAGGGCTGAGATCGAGGCCGCCGTTCCTGCCCTCCTTCGGAGCGGAACCGATGCCGGAAGCGGGGCGGTGGAGGCAGAACGTCCTGCGGGACGCGGCCGGCCGACAGTTCCTGATCGGGAACACCGTGGACGAGATGACGGCATTCCACGGACCCCACCCGACGCTCGCGAGGATCCGTCGCATCCCCGTCGCCGGACCCGCCGCGGCCAAGGCCTTTCGGCGGCTGGCGCAGGACAGGGTCTTCGACCAACCGGTGCGTGCTCTGGCCGGCCTTCTGGCAGGTGCCGGTGCCCCGGTGTGGTGCTACGAGGTCAGGTCCCCGCACTCCGGCAGTCCCTTCGGGGCATGTCACTGCATCGATCTGCCCCTCCTGTTCGGCGACGAGGACGCATGGTCCGACGCGCCGATGCTGCGGCCGCTGTCACCACGGGAGATCAGCGCGATCGGGGCCCGCACGCGCGCCCACTGGGGCCACTTCGTCCACACCGGCCGCATCAGTGACCCTGTCTGGCCCGCGCACTGGCCATCGTCCCAGCACCGACACCCCCTTCCTTGACCCGACGATCGGAGAGATTCACCATGACCCCTCGCACGGCAGTCGTCGTCGGAGGAGGTATCGGCGGTCTGACCGCCGCCGGCGCCCTGGCCCGCCAGGGCTGGCAGGTCCGCCTGCGCGAGCGCCAGCCGGAGATCCGTGCCGTGGGGGCCGGCATCTACCTCTGGGACAACGGCTTGTTCGCCCTCGAATCCATCGGTGCTCTCGCCGAAGCCGTCGAGGGCGCGCACAAGGCACCCGAGATGGAGATGAGGACGCGCTCGGGCCGGACCCTCGTACGCGTGAAGATCAACGGTGCGGGACAGCCGCGCTGTGTCACCCCGCCGCGCACCCAGCTGATGAAGGCACTGGTCAACGCCGCGACTGCGGCGGGCGTGGAGATCGTCACCGACTCCCCCGTCCACGCGGTCCGGCCCGACGGGGACGTCCACCTCGACCACGGCCAGATCGAGTCGGCGGACCTGGTGGTCGTGGCTGACGGCGTCCACTCACGGCTGCGCGACAGCGTCGACCTCGCCTACACCAGGACCCGCATGAGTCAGGGCGGCGCCCGGATCATGATCCCCCGATCCGCGCACTATCTGTCAGCCGCGGACGGCCACAAGCATCTGGAGTCCTTCCACGGAAGCCGCCGACTGCTCTGCACGCCGTGCACGCCCCGCGACCTCTACTTGGCCTTCACCTGCGACTCCGACGACCCGGGGATCGACGGCAGCCACATCGACGTCGCGGAGTGGACCCGGAGCTTCCCCGCCTTCGCCAAGGTCCTGGCCGCCACCGAGGGCGTCCCGATGATCCGTTGGGACACCTACGAACACGTCAGGCTCTGCTCGTGGTCACGCGGCAGGGTCGCCTTCATCGGCGATGCGGCCCACGCCCAGCCGCCCTACCTCGGGCAGGGCGGGGGGACGGCCATGACCAACGCCATCGCGCTGGCCACGGCCGTCAGCCGACCGACAGCAAGCCTGTTCGATGCCCTGGCGGGATGGGAGTGCCGGACCCGGCCCGGTATCGAGCGCACCCAGAACACGTCCTACCGCATGCGCTTGCTCAACCGTGTTCCCGATGTGGTGCGTGACCCGCTGATACGCCTGGCGGGTCTCCTCCCCAGCACCGCCAACTCCCAACTCGCGGCCACACGCATCAGGCCGAATCTCACCACCGACGACGAGGACGCAAAGTGATCAACACGATCGACCTCAGCGGCACCCGGATCTCCTTCGACGAGCACGGCCTTCCCGGTTCGGGACCAGCGATCGTGCTGCTGCCCGGCTGGTGCCACGACCACCGGTACTACGACCGGCTCGTCCAGCACCTTGCGCCCCGGCACCGTGTCATCCGGGTCGACTGGCGCGGACACGGACCCGACCGCACTCCTGTCGCGGAGTTCGGCCTCACCGAGCAGGCCGCCGACACGATCGCGCTGCTCGACCACCTCGACGTCACGCACTGCGTCCCGCTCGCCCATGCCCACGGAGGATGGGTCGCTCTGGAGATGGCCGAGCTACTGGGCCCCCAACGCGTCCCCCAGGTCATGATCGCCGACCTGATCATGACGGAACTGCCCCCCGATTTCGCCCTCGGACTCCAGGCGATGACCCGGCCGGAGACCTGGTCCCTCGCTCGCGAAGAACTCGGTCAGGCATGGCTCGCGGGCAGCGACAGCGCACAGGTGAATCATCACATCCTCCACGAGGCGGGCGGCTTCGGCTTCGACATGTGGTCACGTTCCAGCCGTGTCATCCAGAGCGCCTACGACACCTGGGGTTCACCGATGGCCCGCATGGAACAACTCACCCACTCCCGTCCGGTGCGCCACGTCTTCTCCCACCCCAAGGCCGCCGAGTACGACACCCTCCACCGGGAGTTCAGCGACCGCAACCCCTGGTTCAGCTACACCAGGCTCCCGGGTGAGACCCACTTCCCGGCTCTCGAACTCCCGGAGCAGGTGGCAGCCGAACTCAACGGCTTCCTCGGCACGGCGACCGACCCTCCCGTGTGAGTACACCTCCACGCCCCCACCTCCTGCATCACGAGCATCCCCGAGGAGTTGAGCCCGAGGGCCTGGCCGCTCAGCTCTAGTGTGGTGTGCGGCGGCTCGGGGGAGCTGTAGACCGGTGCGCCCTCGACGCCCGAGAACGTCGTGCTCCAGACGCCGTTGGTCCAGCCGCCGACGGATCAGAAGCTGATGTCGTGCCTGGTCGTCGTGGTGATCGTCGTCCTGGACGGGCGGGCGTGCCGCGCGCGGGGGACCATGGGGCCATGAGTTCCCCCGCGCGTCCGGAGCGCCCGCCCCGTGAAACCGATCAGATCAAGGTCTGGTTCCGCTTCGTCCCGCGCGAGGACTGGCTGCCGTACGACACCGAGGGGTTGTGGGCGACGCGGCTCGGCGCGGACACCGCACGGGTGGACAACGTGCCCTTCCTCCAGGACGGGGTCGCCGAGGGCGAGACCGTATGGTTCCGGACGGACGACGACGGCGTGCACTGGGCCACCGGCCGGGTGGCGGACTCGGGCAACTGCACCGTACGGGTGCTGCCCGTGCCGGACGGCCCGCTCGGGCGCGACGCACAGGCCGTGCACGAGCGGCTCGCCTCCTTCGGGCTCACGGGTGAGGTCTTCAGCGCCGAGTTCCCGCTGGTCGCCCTGACCGTGCCGAGCGGCGCGGACCTGCGCGGGGTCAAGGCGCTGCTCGCCCGGGGCCGGGACGAGGGCTGGTGGCACTTCGAGGTCTCGTGCGTCACGGATGCCTGGCGGGCCGCTTAGCACCCGAGGTGCCACACGTGGCGGGCCGCAGGAGACCGGAGTGCCGCGCCCGGCGGGCTGCGGTGGCCCAGGGCGTCACGCCTCTTCCTCCTCGCCGGTCTTCCGGATCACCCGGGCCGGGTTGCCGACCGCCACCACGTGTCCGGGCAGGTCCTTCGTGACGACCGCCCCCGCGCCGACCACCGTGTTCTCGCCGATGGTCACCCCGGGGCAGACGATCACCCCGCCGCCCAGCCACACGTTGTCGCCGATGGTGATCGGCTGCGCGGCCTCCCACTTGGCGCGGCGCGGCTCCGGGTCGACGGGGTGGGCCGGGGTGAGCAGCAGGACGTTCGGGCCCATCTGGACGTCCGCGCCGATGGTGATGCGGGCGGCGTCCAGGAGGACCGCGCCGAAGTTGATGAACGTCCGGGGGCCGATGGTGGTCCGGTAGCCGTAGTCGACCCGCAGCGGCGGCCGTACCTCCACGCCCTCGCCCAGTTCACCGAGGAGTTCGGCCAGAACGGCGCGCCGGGCCTCCGGGTCGGCGGCCGAGGTGGCGTTGTAGCGTTCGCTCAGCACGGCCGCGTGCAGCGCCTCCGCCGCCAGTTCGGGGTCGTCGGCGATGTACGGCTCACCGGAGAGCATGGCTTCCTTCTGGCTGGGCCGGGCGTGGTCGCTCAAGTCGTCTCCTTCGTGCGGGGTGTACGGGGCGCTCGCGGTGGTCCATCGGCTTCCGCGGCCTGTCCCAGCAGTCTGCCCGCACCGCTCCCGGACCGGTCACGGAGCCCCGGGGCCAGCGCCAGCGTCACCGCCACCGAGAGCCCCGCGACCGCCGCCATGCCCGTCGCGGGGGAGGTCAGCTGGGCGATGCCGCCCGCCACGGCCGCCCCCACCCCCTGCATCGCGAGCATGCCCGAGGAGCTCAGCCCGAGCGCCTGGCCGCTCAGCTCCCGCGGGGTGAGGGCCATCAGCCGTTCCTGGAGCAGCAGACTCGCGGCGAAGCCCACGCTCGCCAGGACGACCACCACCAGCGCGAGGGGCAGCCCCGGCCGCAGGGCGAAGAGGAGATAGGGCGCGGCCAGCAGCAGCCGGAGCGGCGCCCCCAGCCGGACCCGCCACCGTGCCGTGACGAACCGTCCGACCAGCGTTTCCCCGGCCAGCATACCCAGGGCCCCGCAGGCGAAGAGGAGCCCGGCGTGCCCGGGCGCGTACGCGACGTACAAGGACTCGCAGCCCACGACGAGCCCGTTGGGCACCCACAGCGCCAGGAACACGTACCGGCGCGGCGTGGACGACCAGAGCAACGCGTTCGTCCGCCAGGTCTCCCGGACCGAGGGGCGGCCGGACGCCCGGGGCGGCCGGGCGGTCAGCCCGAACCGGGTCATGGCCGCCGCGACCGCGTACAGGGCCGCCCCGATCAGCAGGGTGCCGCGCGCCGAGAACACCGTCACCAGCAGCCCGCCCACCGCGAACCCGCAGATCTGCATCGCGCCGCCCGTCATGTTGAGCACGGAGCGGCCGAGCAGGAATCCCTCGCGCGGAACGATCTCGTTGAGCAGCCCGTACCGTACGCCCCCGCCGGGTGACGCGACCACGCCCACCGCCAGCAGGACGGCGAACGCGGCCCACAGCGGCAGTCCGGGAGCGGCCTGGACGCAGGCGGCTCCCGCGGACAGCAGGGCCAGGGCGGTCAGCGCGGCGCGCGGCGGCAGCCGATCCGCCGCCGACAGCAGGGTGAGCGCCCCGGCGACCTGGGCCAGCGACGGGCCGAACATCGCCAGCGCCGACAGCAGGGGCGAGCCCGTCCGCGCGTACACGAGGGTGCCCAGTGCCAGGCCGGTCGCGGTCTGGGCGGCCGTCTGCACGGAGACGGCCGCGAAGAAGGGGGTGAACTCCGGGATCCGGAACAGCTCGCGGTAGGTGTGCATGACGCGGAGTCTCCGGACGCCGCCGCCGGGACCGTTACTGTTTCGCGCGGAGGCGAAAGCCCGGGGCGGGACGGCCGGCCGGGGTTCTCCTGGCCGGCGGGGTCGGCGGGGGTTCCCTGACCGGACGGGCCGGAGGGTGGACAGGGGACGGGGAGGTGCGGCGCGTGGGCTGGTGGCAGGTCAGTGCCGACACGCTCGCGGACAGCCGGTTCGTCGTCTCGCCGCTCGCGGAGGCCCTCGCGAGCCTGATGGTCCTGGAGCAGGCCACCGCCGCGCACCCGGGGGAGCGTGCCTGGCTGGAGACCCATCTGCCCACGTACCGGCGGCGGGCGGCCGACGACCCGGTCTCCGCGCTGGTGATCCGCTCCGCCCTCGCGCCGTGCTGGACCGCCGACTTCCTCACCCCCGCACCCGTCCCCGCCCCGCCCGGCCAGGCCCCGCCCGCCTTCGCCGAGGAGGTCGCGCGGATCCGGGCCACCCCGCCCGACCGGGCCCGCGCCGAACTGGCCGAGGCGCTGCGCGGTCCGCTGCCCGCCGCACTGGACCGGGACGACCTGGCCGAGCGTGCCGCCGACGCCGTGGAGTGGGTCTGGACGCACACCGTGCTGCCCGACTGGCCGAGGCGGCAGCGGATCCTGGAGGCCGATGTGATCGCCCGCGCCGCGCAGCTGGGGCGGGGCGGCTGGGCCGAGGCGCTGAACGGTATGCGCCCGGGGGTCCGTTGGCTGGGCGACAGCCGGCTCCAGATCAACACCTACGACAATCCGCCCCGCGAACTGGGCCGCGCGCAACTGCTGTTCATCCCCGTCACCCCGCATCGGTGCTGGGTCTGCTGGGACGTTCCGTACCGGTACGGGCTGGTGTACCCGTGTTCCGGCGCGCTCGCCGAGGCCGGACACGTTCCCGTGCCCGCGGCCCTGGGTGCGCTGATCGGCCCGGCGCGGGCGGCCGTCCTGGTGCTGCTGGCCTCCCCGCTCTCCACGACGCAGCTGGTCGCGCTGACCGGCCAGGGGCTGGGCTCGGTGGGCCGCCATCTGCGGATCCTGCTGGACGCCGGGCTGGTCCGCCGCCGCCGGGCGGGCCGCTCCGTGCTCTACTTCCGTACGGAGCCGGGGGACGTACTGGTGCACGGTGCGGGCTGAGGAGAGCCGGGAGCGCCCCGCGCACGCCCCCTGCTCGCACCCGTCCGCAGCTGGGCGACCGGCGGAAGTGCATCGGCGCGCGGTGCGCTCCGCATGACTGGTGCGCATGTACGAGTCGTGACAACAGTGACTATGGGTACCACCCATCGTTGTGACAGTTTCTCTCTCGCCGCGAAAGAACCGAGCGAGGGGAACGTGCGTGAATCCGGAGTACGCCGCGTACTGCCAGGCGGACCGCCGCTTCTACGACGCACCCCACCGTTCCGCCGGACCGGGCGGAGCCGCCGACGAGGAACGCTCGTACTACGCGCCGCTCCGTGGCGCCGCACCCCGGGGCTGGACGCGCTCCCGGCGCGGCGACTGGCTCTCGTACAGCCCCGACGGGCTGCGGCTGCCGCCCCAGGGCTGGAAGATCCACGTCTCCGCCGCCCTCGACAACGCGGCCTCCGTGCTGGACCGGGTCCTCGCCCACTGCCTGGAACACCGGCTGGCCTTCAAGTGCGTACCGAATCCGGGGCTGCTGGCCCTGCGCAACGCCAAGTACGCGGACCGGGCGGGCAGCGGGAAGTTCATCACCGTCTACCCGCCGTCCGACGAGGCGTTCCCCGAGGTGTGCACCGCCCTGACGCAGCTGCTGGAGGGCGAGCACGGCCCGTACATCCTGAGCGATCTGCGGTGCGGGAACGGGCCCGTGCACACCCGGTACGGGGCGTTCGCCGCCCGCTTCTGCGCCGGCCCGGACGGGCGGCCCGTGCCCGCCGTCGCCGATCCGCAGGGCCGGCTCGTCCCCGACGACCGGGGCCCGTCCTTCCGCGTCCCCTCATGGGTGACCCCGCCCGGCTTCCTCATGCCGCATCTCGAAGCCCGCACCGCCGTGGGCCTCGCGGACCTGCCGTACACCGTGGAGAAGGCGCTGCACTTCTCCAACGGCGGCGGGGTCTACCTCGCCCGCGACACCCGTACCGGCGAGCAGGTCGTCCTCAAGGAAGCCCGCCCGTACGCCGGTCTGGCCGCCGACGGGGCGGACGCCGTGGCCCGGCTGGAGCGCGAGAGGACCGCGCTGGAGCAGCTGGCCGGGCTGGACTGCGTACCGGCAGTCCGGGACGCGTTCGAGGTCGGCGACCACCACTTCCTGGTCCTCCAGTACATCCCCGGCACCACCCTCAACACCGTCTTCGCACGCCGCTTCCCACTTGCCCGGCAGCACCCGTCACCCGACCTGCTCGCCGCACACGCCTCCTGGGCCGAGGAGTTGTACGGGCAGGTCGAGCGCGCGGTCGACGCGGTGCACGCCCGGGGCATCGTCATCAGCGACCTGCACATGAGCAACGTCATGGTCGACGAGGAGGCCTCACGGATCGTCCTCCTCGACTTCGAGGCAGCCTCCCCGGCCGCCGAGCGCCGCCGCCAGATCGTCGCCAACCCGGCCTTCGTCGCCCCGCCCGACCGGCGCGGCGCCGACATCGACCGCTACGCGCTGGCCTGTCTGCGGCTCGCCCTGTACCTGCCGCTCACCACGCTGTTCGGCATCGACCGCACGAAGGCAGTCGGCCTGGCGCGGGACATCGCACGCGTCTTCCCGGTCACCGAGGAGACACTGCGGCCCGCGGTCGCGGAGATCCTGCGCGACACGGGGGAGCCCGACCTCCAGGCCGTTCCCGCTTCCGCTTCCGCTCCCGCTTCCGTCCCGGCCCCCGGCGACTGGCCGCGCAGCCGTGACGCGATGGTCCGGGCCATCACCGCCTCCTGCACGCCGGAGCGCGAGGACCGCTGCTTCCCCGGGGACATCGCCCAGTTCGCCACGGCCACCGGCGGCCAGTCCTTCGCGTACGGGGCGGCCGGAGTGCTCTACGCCCTCCACGAGACGGGTGCCCCGCCGTGCGAACCGGCCGAGGACTGGCTCCTGCGGCACGCCAAGGACCCGGCGTCCGGCAGCCCCCTCGGCTTCTACGACGGACTCACCGGCATCGCCTGGACCCTGCACCGGATCGGCCGCACCGCCGAGGCCGCCGACCTCCTCCGGATCATCCTCGACCAGCCCCTGGAGGGCCTGTCGCCCGGCCTCCACAACGGGTACGCGGGCATCGGCCTCGCCCTCGACGACCTGGCCCGCACCGCCGGAGCCGCCGACGCCCCGGCGCTGTCCGCCGCCGCGGCCCGCTGCACCGCCCTCGCCGTCCGCGCGCTCGTCGACGGGCCGCCGTCGCCCCGCACCGGACTGCTGCACGGCGCGAGCGGCATCGCCCTGCTGCTGGTGCGCCGGTACGCGACCACCGGGGACGCCGCCCTGCTCGGCCTGGCGGCCACCGCCCTGCGCCGGGACTTGGAGCGGTGCCGGGCCGGGGACGACGGCGAACTCCTCGTCGTCGAGGGCAGACGGCTGATGCCGTACCTCGGTTCGGGCAGCGCCGGCATCGCGGCCGTCATCGACGCCTACCTGGCCCACCGCCCGGACCCGGCGTTCGAAGCGGCGGGCCGCGCCCTCCTGCCGGCCGCGCTCTCCGCCTTCTACGTCCAGCCCGGACTGCTCCGCGGCTCGGCCGGACTCCTGACGCACCTCGCGGCCACCCCGCTCTGCGACGCGGCCGACCGGCAGCGCGCCATCGCCCGCCACACCGACCTGCTGGGCAGCCACGCGGTGCCGTACGGCGACGGACTCGCCTTCCCGGGCGAGCAGTTGATGCGCCTGTCGATGGACCTGGCCACCGGGACCGCCGGCGCTCTCCTCGCCCTGGGCGCCGCCTCCGGCAGGCCCACCGGACTTCCCTTCCTGACCGCCGCTCCGGCGGCGCACCCCGGCCACGCGAGTGGCCCCACGAACCGGCCCCACCAGGGGTCGTGACCGCACCACCGTCAAGCACCACAACCGTCCCCGAAAGGACATCATCATGGCACTTCTCGACCTTCAGGCGATGGAGACCCCGGCCGAGGACTCCTTCGGCGAGCTCGCCACGGGCAGCCAGGTCTCGCTGCTGGTCTGTGAGTACAGCTCGCTCAGCGTGGTCCTCTGCACCCCGTGACCCGCACCGGCCGGCCCGCGGGTGATCCTCACCGGCGGGCCGGCCGGCCACGTGCCCGCAGGAACAGGAAAGGCGACCCCGTGCGGCTGCGCCCCAGCCCCAGCCCCAGCCCCAGCCCGAGTCCGGGCCCGGGCACGGGCACGGCGTCCGGCATCCGGCGGCTCGCCCGGCAGCACCCGGCAGCCCTCCTCGGGCTCCTCCTCTGCTCCACCGGCGGTGCGCTCGCCGCACTCGCCCTGCCCGCCGCCCTGGGCCACACCGTCGACCGGCTCGTCTCCGGCGGCCCCGTGCCCTGGTCCGGGCTGCTGCTCTGCGCCGCCCTGACCCTCGCCGAGACCGGGTTCGACGCGGTGGCCGCCGTGACCGGCACGACCACCACCGCCCGGCTCACCGCGTCCCTGCGCACCCGCACCGCCGCCCGGATCCTGGCCGCCGAACCCCGCCGCGCCCTCGCCCTGCCCACCGGCGACCTCGCCGCCCGGCTCACCGCCCGCACCGCCGACGCAGCGTCCGCGCCTGTCACCGCCGCCGGAGCCGTCGCGGGCGTCCTGCTCCCGCTCGGCGCGATCGCCGGACTCCTCCTCATCGACGTCTGGACGGCCGCCGCCCTCCTCCTCGGCGCACCCCTCCTCGTCGCGCTGCTGCGCACCTTCACCCGCCGGACCGCCGACGCCGGGGCCGACTACCAGCGCGCCCAGTCGCTCATCGCCCACCGGCTCACCGAGGCCCTGGAGGGCGCCGACACCATCCGCGCCGCCCACACCGGCGCACGCGAGCACCGCCGCGTCCTGGAACCCCTGTCCGCCCTCGCCGAACACGGCAGGCGCACCTGGGCGGTGTACGGGCGGGCCGTCGGCCGCAGCGGCCTCCTGCTGCCGCTGCTCCTCCTGCTGGTCCTCGCGGTCGCCGGACTCCGGCTCCACGCGGGCGCGATCGGCGTCGGCGACCTGGTCGCCGCCTCCCGCTACGCGAGCCTCGCCGTCGGCATCGGCGCCCTGACCGGCGCCCTGGGCGCCCTCGCCCGCAGCCGCGCGGCCGCCCGGAGCCTGGAGCCCCTCCTCACCCTCGCACCGCTGCCGCACCGCGGCCTTCGCCCGGTGCCCGACGCCCCCGGGCGCCTCGAACTCCGGGACGTCGGCGTCGAACAGGACAGCGGCCCGCTGCTGACCGGCGTCCACCTGACCGTCCCCGGCGGCTCCTCCCTGGCCGTCGTCGGGCGCTCCGGCTCCGGCAAGTCGGTGCTCGCCGCGGTCGCCGGGCGGCTGCTCGACCCGGACACCGGCAGTGTGCTGCTGGACGGTGTCCCGATGGACGGCATGGAACCGGCCCGGCTGCGCCGCGAGGTGGCGTACGCCTTCGCCCGCCCCGCCCTCCCCGGCGCCACCGTCGAGGACACGATCGCCTACGGACCCTGGACCGCCTCCCCCGAAGCCGTACGCGACGCCGCCCGTGCGGCCCGCGCCGACGGGTTCCTCGCGCTGCTCCCGTACGGCTACGCGACCCCGGTCGCCGACGCCCCGCTCTCCGGCGGCGAACGCCAACGCCTGGGACTGGCCCGCGCGTTCGCCCACCCGGGCCGCCTGATGATCCTCGACGACGCGCTGTCCAGCCTCGACACCGTGACCGAGCACCACGTCCGGCGCGCGCTGGACGCCCGGGCCGGCCGCTGCACCCGGATCATCGTCGCCCACCGGCTGTCCTCGGCCGCGCGGGCGGACCGGGTCGCCTGGCTGGAGGACGGCCGGATCCGCGCGACGGGCCGTCACGACGAGCTGTGGGCGGACCCGGACTACCGGGCGGTCTTCCGCACGGACGCACCCGCCGAGGGCGCTGTTCCCGCGAGCCGTACCCCCGTAGCGCCGGGCGCGGGAACGCAGGTCCCAGGAGCGGAGGCCCGGTGAAGGGAGACGAGGCCCGCCCCCGGCCCGCCGCGCCGTACGAGGCCCGCCCCCGGCGCGACGGCTCGCTGCGCCGGGTCGGCCGCGAGGCCCTGCCCTTCCTGCGGGCCCGCACCGGTGTGGTCCTGCGGCTGGCCGGCTGGTCCCTGCTGGAGTTCGCGCAGACCTTCCTCGGCGGGTTCGGGGTCGCCCGCGCGCTCGACGACGGCTTCCTCGCCGGACGGCCGCTGACCGGCCTCCTCTGGCTGGCCCTCGCCGCGGTCGCCGTGCTGCCCGCCGTGCTCGCCGCACGCGGCGTGTTCGGCCGGCTCGCGGACCTGGTGGAGCCGCTGCGCGACGGGCTGGTCCGGCGCGCCGTGTCCCGTGCGCTGTCCGGCGCGCTCGGCCGCTCCGGGGACGTCAGCACCCGGTCCCTGTCACAGGTCACCCACCAGAGTGAGATCGCCCGCGACGGCTGGGCCGGACTCGTCCTGACGCTGCGCTCGTTCGTGTTCACGGCAGCCGGGGCCGTCACCGGCCTGCTGGCCCTTTCGCCCGCCCTCCTCCTGATCGTGCTGCCCCCGCTGCTCCTGGGGGCCGCCCTGTTCATCGGCACCCTGCCGCCGATGGCCGCCCGCCAGCGCGACTACCTCGCCGCCGACGAGGCGTACGCCGCCCACGCGGGCCGGCTCGCCGCCTCCGTACGCGACATCGCCGCCGCCGGAGCCGCCGGGCGGACGGTGGCCGAGTCCCGGACCCTCGCCGGGGCGCAGCTCGCCGCCTCCCGTTCGCTGGCCCGCTGGTCGGCCGTACGGGTGCTGGCGCTTGCCGTCTGCGGCCGGTTCCCACCGCTCCTGCTGCTCCTGGCAGCGCCCTGGCTGCTGCGGAACGGGCTCACGCCGGGCGCGCTGGTCGGCGCGCTGACCTATCTCACCCAGGCGCTCGCCCCCGCCGTCCAGGCGCTGATGACCATGCTGGGCACCGCCGGGGGCCGGCTCGTCGTGGTCCTGGACCGGTTCACGGACGCGCCGCCCCCGCCCGTCGAGGACCTGCCGCCGTCCGTCCGGGACGCCGCCCCGCCACCGCGCGGAACCCCGGTCGCCGAACTCCACGAGGTCACCTTCGCGTACGGGCCCGGCGCCCACCCCGTCCTGGACCGGCTCTCCCTGACGATCGGGGCGGGCGAGCACCTCGCGGTCGTCGGCCCGAGCGGCAGCGGCAAGTCGACCCTGGCCGCCGTCCTCGCCGGGACCGAGCGGCCCACCGGGGGAGCGGTGCGGTGGCGCGGGCGTCCGGTCCGCCCGGCCGACGCCACTTCCGTACGCGTCCTGCTGCCTCAGCACGCCTACGTGTTCAGCGGCTCACTGCGCGACAACCTCCGCTACCTCCGCCCCGACGCCCGCGACCGGGAGATCGCCGCCATGGTGGAAGCGCTCGGCCTGGACGCCCTGCTCTCCCGGCTCGGCTCCCTGGACGCGGCGCTCGAACCGGACCGGCTCTCCCAGGGCGAACGACAACTCGTCGCCCTGGGCCGGGCCTACCTCGCCGCCCCGCCACTGCTGATCCTCGACGAGGCCACCAGCCGGCTCGACCCGGCCGCGGAGACCCGCGCCGAGCTGGCGTTCGCCGCCCTGCCGGGAGCGCTGGTCGTCGTCGCCCACCGGCTCGGCTCGGCCCGCCGCGCCGGGCGGACCCTGGTGATGGACGGCCCGCGCACCCAGTGCGGCACCCCCGACGAACTCCTGCGCTCCTGTGCCCTCTACCGGGACCTGGCCGGCCTCTGGGAACCGGAAGAAACGGAAGAGCCGGTGGGGCCGGTGGGGCCGGAGGGGGCGGAGGGGGCGGAGGCATCGGAGGCGGAGCGCGGCAAGGAACGCGGCATCAGATCCACCCCGCCTCCTTCGCCCGTCTGATCGCGTCCAGCCGATTGCGCGCCCCGGACTTCCGTATGGCGGCGGCCAGGTAGTTGCGTACCGTCCCCGGCGTGAGGTGGAGTCGAGCGGCTATCCCGGCCACGGTGTCACCCCCTTCGGCCATCGAGAGCACACTCAATTCCCGCGGCGATAACGGCATGTCGGCCACCTGCAAGAGGCTGAAGGCCAGCGACTCGTCGATATGCCGTCCGCCGTCCGCCAGTTTGTGCATCACCTCGGACAGGTCGTCCACCGGGCGGTACTTGTCGATGTAGCCGAGCGCTCCCGCCTCGTACGCCCGCCGCAGTCCGCGCGGCCGGTCGCTCCGGGTGAGCACGGCGAGCGGACACGGCCCGCCGTCCGGTGTGGTCATCGTCCTCACCTCGTCCAGGACGTCCAGCGTGCCCGGACAGTCGAGGTCGGTGAGGATCACGTCGGGGCCCGGCCCGCTCAGTGCGGCGCGTATCGCACCGTGTTCGGCGGTGCGGACCTCCATTCCCCGCCCCGTGCTCAGGAGCGAGGCCAGCGATGCGCGCCACAACGGCACGGTGTGGACCAACAGCACGGTTGTCATCGATCTGCCCTCAGCTTTCTCTTCCGGCCCGCCCGAAGCGGAACGCGACGGGCTGTACGCATCCGGTGACGGGTTTCCAGTTGAGCGCATGGGCATTCGCGTACGCTGACGAACGGGCCGAATAACGCGCCCGTTGGGCGCGGATGGGGGCGTTCGGATGTAAAACGGGAGCGCACATCGCCCATGGCCCCATCCGCCCCACCACCGCAGGGGCGTACGGAGGGCAGGCGCAGGACGGGTTCCGCGGATCTCCCGCCGGAGGGCCGGTTCAGTTCAGCATGGCGCGTGCGGCGTGGGCCTTGCGCCGGATGTTCTCGGCCGTCGTCGGCTCGATTTCGTCGAGGATCTCCGCATATTCCTCCATCTCCACCGCCCCGCGCTGGAACTCACCACGCTGGACGAGGAGCTGGGCGCGCTCGAAGCGGAGCCTGGCCGGATGCGAGGGCAGCAGCAGTGAGAGCTCCACCGCCCACAGGGCCACATCCGTGCGCTCGGGCCGGGCCGCCGCCCACGCCCGGACGTTGTTCAGGATCCGCAGCACGACCTCTAGCGGGCGCGCGGGCGTCATCATCGACGGTTTCAGCGCCGCCCCGGTCACCCCCGCGACCAGCAGCTCCGCGTCCTGGCCGGTCAGCGGCGCGCCCCCGGCGAACGGATCGGCCAGCACCGGATGCTCCCGATCGCCGAAGCCGACCACGAAGTGGCCGGGCAGCGCCACGCCGTACACCGGGGCGCCCGCCCTCCTGGCGACCTCGATCCAGACGACCGACAGCAGGATCGGCAGGCCCCGGCGGCGGCGCAGCACCTGCTGGAGGAGCGAGGAGTCCAGTCGCTGGTAGTCGACCGAAGAGCCGCCGAACCCGCAGCGGTCCCCCAGCAGTTCGGCCAGCGCCGACGCCCAGGCGGCGGAGGAGCGGGAGCCGTGCGGCAGCAGCCCCGCCAGCCGGTCCAGCTCGATCTGCGCGGCGTCGATGCCGTACGGGTCGGGGTCGGCCTCCCCCGGGACCACCGGGCGGACTTCGGCCGGGCCCACCGGTCCGGCCTCCGCACCCAGTAGCAGGCAGAGGAGGGCGAGGTCCGGCCGTTCGGACCGGGCTTCCTCGGCGAACTGCCGTCGCCGCTCGGCCGTCCCGGAATCCAGCGCGCTCATATGCGACCCATGTCCCTGTCCCCGTGCCTCACGTCCCTGTGTCCCACGTCCCCGTGCCCCACGTCCCTGTGTCCCACGTCCCTGTGTCCCACCGCGTGGTCCCTCACGCCGAGCGGTAGTGGTGGTAGCGGTGATGGGCCGCGAAGCCCATGCCGTCGTACAACCCCCGGGCCCCTTCATTGTCCTCCTCGACCTGGAGCCAGGCCGCCGAGGCGCCCTCCTCCAGGGCCCGGCGCGCCAGTGCGGTCATCACGGTGGTGGCCAGCCCGCGCCTCCGCTGCTCCGGAGCGACCTCGACGGCCATGAAGCCGGCCCACCGCCCGTCCACGACACACCGCCCGATCGCGGTCGGCGCGTCGGTGTCCCCCGGCACCGTGGCGAACCAGACCGAAGGGCCGCTGCCCAGCACCCGCAGCACATGGGGGCCGGGGGTGGAGAAGCGCTGGTAGCGGGCGAGCCAGGCCGCGTCCGGCGCACGGGACAGGCGGACCGCCGACACCTCCGCGTCCCGGTCACCGACCGGTGCCAGAGCGGCGATCCGCACCTCCGCCGAGACCTCGCGCCGCCAGCCGTGCCGCTCCAGCTCCGCGCACAGGATCTCCTGCGTGCCCTCGGCCCCGGTCGCCGTCTGGACGTACGCGGGCAGGCCCCGCTCCTCGTACCAGCCGCGGACCCGCCCGAGGGCCTCGTCGAGCGGCAGGCCCGGATCGCCGAGCGGCAGCGCGGAGTTGGCGCGCCGGGTGAAGCCCCCGGCGGCGCGCAGCCGCCAGTCGCCCAGCGTCTCGCTCTCCACGGGCTGCCAGGCGCGCGCGGTGACGGCGGCCAGCTCCTCGAAGGAGGCGGCGGGTCCCCGCCGGCGGGCCGGGGCGGCGGGCACGACCTTGCCCGCGACCAGGGACGATTCCACGATGTGGACGGTTTCCCCGCTCTTTCGTGTGATCGAGAGCACACCGTTGTTCCATGATGTGAGCACACCGAGCGCGTCGGTGAACTCCGCGCCCGCGCCCCCGCCGTCCGTCCGGCGCCGCACGGAGACGCGTTTGCCCACGTCAGCGGGTGTGATGCGGACTTCCAGCCGTCCGCTGATGGTGAATTCCACAGCTCTGTTCGCCCCTCCTGTTCGGATCGTGCCCGAGAACGGAGATACTAGGGGCGGGCATCGACGACGCCGCGCTCCCGCGCGAGAGCCAACGCCCTACCGAGGAGGAACGACAGCGTGACCTACGTCATCGCGCAGCCTTGTGTCGACGTGAAGGACAAGGCCTGCATCGAAGAGTGCCCCGTCGACTGCATCTACGAGGGCCAGCGGTCCTTGTACATCCACCCGGACGAATGCGTCGACTGCGGAGCCTGTGAGCCGGTCTGCCCGGTCGAGGCCATCTTCTACGAGGACGACACTCCGGAGGAGTGGAAGGACTACTACAAGGCGAACGTCGAGTTCTTCGACGATCTCGGCTCGCCGGGCGGTGCTTCCAAGCTCGGTCTCATCGAGCGCGACCACGCGTTCATCGCCGCACTGCCGCCGCAGAACCAGTAGTACGGCGGCACCACGCGCAGCACCGGTCCCGTACGGCTTGTCACCGTGCGGGACCGAGGTGTTTCCCCGTACCGCCGGGGTCTCTCCGTGCGCCCGTTCCGCCGCCGCCCGTACGAGAACATCCGAGAAAGCAGAGCGCCGTGTCCGCACTCTCCTCCCGTCTGCCGGTCTTCCCCTGGGACAGGCTCACGCCCTACAAGACGACGGCCCGGGCCCACCCGGACGGCGTCGTCGACCTGTCCGTCGGCACCCCGGTCGACCCGGTTCCGGAGGTGATCCGGCGGGCGCTGGTCGCCGCCGCGGACAGCCCCGGCTATCCGACGGTGTGGGGCACCGAGGCCCTGCGGGACGCGCTCACGGGCTGGGTGGAGCGCCGCCTCGGCGCGGTCGGCGTGACCCACGCCAACGTGCTGCCCGTCGTCGGTTCCAAGGAGCTGGTGGCCTGGCTGCCGACGCAGCTCGGGCTCGGGGCGGGCGACAAGGTCGCCTACCCCCGGCTCGCGTACCCGACGTACGAGGTCGGCGCCCGGCTCTGCGGCGCGGAGCCCGTCGGCTACGACGACCCGACCGAGCTGGACCCGGCGGGGCTGAAGCTGCTCTGGCTCAACTCGCCGTCCAACCCGACCGGGAGGGTGCTGCCCAAGGACGAGCTGACCCGGATCGTCGCCTGGGCGCGCGAGCACGGGATTCTGGTCTTCAGTGACGAGTGCTACCTGGAGCTTGGCTGGGACGCCGAGCCGGTCTCGGTGCTCCACCCGGACGTCTGCGGCGGTCACTACGACGGCATCGTTGCCGTCCACTCGCTCTCCAAGCGCTCCAACCTGGCCGGCTACCGGGCCGCCTTCATCGCGGGTGACGCGACCGTCCTCGGCGAGCTGCTGCTGATCCGCAAGCACGGCGGAATGATGATGCCCGCCCCCGTCCAGGCCGCCGCCGTCGCCGCCCTCGGCGACGACGTGCACGTGTCCGAGCAGCGCGCCCGCTACGCGGACCGGCGCCTCGCCCTGCGTGCGGCCCTGGAGGCGCACGGCTTCCGGATCGAGCACAGCGAGGCGAGCCTCTACCTGTGGGCGACACGCGACGAGCCGTGCTGGGAGACCGTGGCGTACCTCGCGGAGCTGGGCATCCTGGTGGCGCCCGGCGACTTCTACGGCCCGGCGGGCGCGAGCTTCGTCCGGGTGGCGTTCACCGCGACCGACGAGCGGGTGGCGGCGGCGGTCAAGCGCCTGTCCTGACCGGGTCGTCGCCGCGGCGACGCGACCGCG
>NZ_NEUE01000098.1:86586-86773 GCF_002910905.1 Streptomyces sp. SM11
CCTCGGCGCGGTCCTGGTACGGCGGCGGATCAGCCGCCGATCGGCAGACCACCCAGCGGCAGACCGCCCTGGGTGAGGGAGTCGGTGGGCAGACCGCCGCCGAGCGCGTCGGTGGGCAGGCCGCCCTGGGCGAGGGAGTCCGTGGGCAGACCGCCACCGGCGGCGTCGGTCACACCGCCCGCGGCCT
>NZ_NEUE01000099.1 GCF_002910905.1 Streptomyces sp. SM11
GTCGACAGCATCGCGGCGACCACTACCCGCACCGGCCTCACGGTCCGGGCCGAACTCGACACCACCGCCTATGAGACAGGAGTGAGGGTCAGTGACGGGCAGATGACCGCCCTGCCGCTGAACCGCCACGACTGGCACGGCGACTGGAACTACACCCTCCGCCCCGAGGAGCACAGTCGGGACGGAATCCCTCCGATCCTGCCCCAGCTCCAGCCCGGCCCCGGCCGCGCCTGGCTGGTCCACCCGGCTCTGACCGGCATGGACCAGCACCAGTGGGACCAGCTCGTCGGCGAGCTGGCGGCAGCCCGCATGGCCCAGAGAGAAGAAGATCTCCACCAGCGGCGCGGCGGTGACCGGCAGAAGACTCCGGCCGTCGGCCTCTACACCGGCCGACGCCCCGGCCTCACCCTCGTCGACCGGCTCCTGGCCACCCTCCTCTACGAGCGGCTCGGGCTCCCGCAGGTCGTCATCGCCCGCCTCTTCGCGGTCGCACCCCAGACCATCAACCGGCGCATCCGCAAAACCCACCAACTCCTCGACGAGATCGGGCACGTCATCGCCCCGGCCGAGCACCGCCTCGCCACCCTGGACGACCTCGCAGACCTCGCCGCACACCTCGGCATCACCCCAACACCAAAGATCAAGACAGCGAGTTGATAATCGGCAGGCCCTAACTACCCGGCCTTGGGGGAACTTCAGGCACCTCATGGCCGTCATGGCAGGACACCTTGCCAGGGCGCCGCCCGCGGAGGGAGAGCCCGTACACGATGTTCCGTACACAGGACGCCGACGGCACACCGAAGGGACACCCACGTGCCGCCCCGCAGGAGGGCGGCCGCCCCGGATCAGCCCACGTCCTGCTCGGCTCAGCTCAGCTCAGCTCTTCGGGGCAGGGCGTGCCCGGCCGGAGCTGGTACGGGGCCGCCAGCCGGTACACGCCCGGTCGCGGCGCGAGCAGTTCGGTCCACTCGTCGCCGTACGGACCCTTCTCGACCTTGTTCAGGCAGCCGTGGGTGTTGAGATAGGTCTTCGGCGCTGTCTCGTCCGCCTCCGACCGCTCCTTCGACTCCTCGGTCTCCTGCGGGCGCTCCACGCTCTTGCCGTCCTCGTCGACGAGGGCGAGCCACCGCGAGTAGGGCACCCGTATCAGCACCCGGCCCGCCGACTTCACGGTGATCGTCAGATCCCCCGCGCCCGCCCGCTCCACCTCCGCCGGCGGGTCGGCGAGGGGCACCGGGTCCAGGACCCGGAAGAGCTTCCAGTTCTCGTCGCCCCAGATCTCGCGCAGGTACGGCTGCCCCTGCTCGACCAACTCCGCCTCCTGGACGGCCCCGGTGGAGTCCGGCCGGTCCTCGGGCAGCACCACGTAGTGCACGGCCCAGCGGTCCAGCCACTCCCGGTAGTTCACCGGGTCCAGCGTGTCGTCGTAGAAGAGCGGGTTGCGCTCCATGTCCGCCTGGCGGTTCCAGCCACGGGCCAGGTTGACGTACGGGGCGAGCGCGGAGGCCTCACGGTGGCTGCTCGCGGGCACGACCTCGACCCGGCCGCGCTCTGCCTCCACCTGCTGGAGCTGGTTGAGGAGCGGGGCCAGTTCACGGTTCCAGGACGCGGCGGGCGCGGTGCGCACGATGTCGTCGACGCTCTTGAAGCCGATCCAGATGTTGAGCCCGGCGAAGGCCAGCACCAGGGCGTACCAGCGGCGGCTGCGCGGCGCCGCGTAAGGCAGGGCCGCGAGGAGCGCCACCCCGGCGAACAGCATCGCCATGCGGGTGATGTTCGACCCGATCTGCGAGTCGATGACATACGTGAGCAGCGTGCCCAGCCCGTAGACGGCGGCAGCGGTGCGGACCGTGCTCCAGTCACGCGGTACGAGGACGAAGACGAGGGCCGCGAAGACGAACGGCAGCGACAGCGTCCCGAGCGACATCGGCTGCGTACCGGAGAACGGAAACAGCCAGGCGGACAGCCCGACCACGGCGACCGGGGCCAGCCCGATCGCGTACGCGCCGGGGCGTCGTCTGTGGAGGAACAGCGCCGCCGCGACGACACCCAGGAAGAGTCCGGCGACCGGGCTGGACGCGGTCGCGAGCGCGGCGAGCGGGGCGGCGACGCCGGCCTTGGCCCACCGCTTGTACCGCCACCGGTAGGGCCAGCAGAACACGGCGGCGACCGCGCCGACGGCGAACATCATGCCGAGCCCGAACGTCACCCGGCCCGACAGCGCGTTGCACAGGAACGCGAAGACCCCGGCGAGCGAGCAGGCCAGCGGGTTACGGACGGCCGGGACCCGCACGAGGATCAGCGCGGTCAGCGCGGAGGAGACCGTACCGGCGATCATCATCGTCGTACGGACGCCGAGCAGCGACATCAGGTAGGGCGAGACCACGCTGTACGAGACGGGGTGCATGCCCCCGTACCAGGCCAGGTTGTACGCGGTGCCGGGGTGCCGGCCCACGAACTCGGCCCAGGCGTCCTGCGCGGCGATGTCACCGCCGGTGTTGGCGAAGAAGAAGAACCAGAGGATGTGGAGGACCGCGGCGGCCGCCGTCGCGATGGTGACGGGGTGCCGCAGTAGTCGGCGGGCCCGGGTGTGCGGCGACGACGGCTCGGGGGCGGTGGGTCCCGGCGCGGGGGCGGTGGGTCCTGCGGCGGGTCCTGCGTCGGGCTCGGGAGGCCCGGGAGGGCCGAAGGAATCAGCCGATTCGGAGGATTCGGGGGACTCCGGGGCACGGGGGGACGGCACGCGAGCGCGCAGGGCGTCGCCCCCGCCCCTGGTGCTCTCATCCGCCTCGCGGCCGGGCTTCGGCTCCGCGGTGGTCACTACGGCTCTCCCCGTCCTCCGCCGGCCCCGTACCTCTTCAAGGACGCGTACCAGCGCCCCTGAGTTGTCCGGGGACGCTAACACGTACCGTTCCTAGCCAGTGTGCATGAGTGGGTGTTGGACCCATTCATGTGTTCTGGGCGCATCCCGAACGGTTTTGGGTGCGCGGGTTGCCGCTTTCGCGTCCCGCTCGGCTGCACGTCTCTGAGGGCGTGGTCCGTTGCGGGTGGGCGGGCTCCCTCACGCCCTCGTGCACCTGGTGCGGCCTGGGCGGTCCGATGCCCGACACGATCTCTCCGGTCGTGTGGGGGCGGTGCCGTCCGACGCCGGATCGGGTGTCCGAGGGCGCGTCTCCCGATCGCGATACCGGCGGCATCGTGACGGGACATCTTCCGTCGGGGTGTGGTTCCGTCGGGGTGTGGCCAGCGGCTTCTGCCAGTGCTGACCGCCCCACACCGAGGTGTAGGCCGGCCGGATCGACCGCGACGATCGCCAGACCCTGTTCGGCGGCCATGGAGACCTGCCGGGCCTTGAGCTTTCCGGTCGGGATGCCGGAGACCAGCTGCCGGAAGCGTTTTCGGCGGCCGTGCTTCTCCCGGGTCTTCTCGGCGCTGAAGTCGAGGTCCTCGATACCGATCGCGGCCACACCGCACTGTTGGGCCCAGTGCAGGAGGCGGGTCAGGGCGTGGCGGATCTGTGCGTCGCGGTGGTGGGTGGTGCCGGAGAGGTCGTAGGTGAAGCGGTGTGGTTCGCCTACGGGGTTGCCGTGCTGGTCGAGGCGGTAGGCGGCGAAGTGGTCGGCGTTGGTGTCGACACCGATCACACCCCCCGCCCTGGCGGCTTCCCACGGGATGGCCTGTACGAGGGGGCGTTGCCAGGACGCGGTCAGATACCAGCGGCCCCGGGCGGTGTCGAGGTGGATACGGTAGGCGACAGCCCGATTGCCTTCGATACGGTCGGCCCACTCCACACCCCGGTGCGCGAACGCCACGGTGCCGGCGAGGGTGTAGCGGCCGTGTGGGGTGTTGGCCAGGTGCGCGAGGGGGGCGGGCAGCTTGATGGACACCTGGCCGTCGGGGGTGACGCGGATCGTCTCGTTCCCGAACCGCTTCCCCGACTCACCGTCCGCAGCCAGGAACCAGCGCTCCGCCTCCCACCGCTCCCGCCACCGCTCCTCGGTGAGCCCGGCCGCGTCGAAGTGGTGGCGGGTGTTGAGGAGACGTTTGCCGCCCCGCACGACCCGTACCCGACCGGCACGCCAGTCCTTCACAGCGGCCGTGCACCGAGCCTCCAGGGCCGCCAAGCGGCGGGACTTGTTGAACCACTCGCCTTTGGACCGGTATCCACCTGCGGCACGTTTGGTGCCCTTCGTCCCGAGCGGGAGGGAGAGCCGGTGCCGCAGTGTTCTGATCCCGGTCTCCAGCGACCGGATGTGTGCGGCCTGGCAGCGACGGGCGAGCGCCCACTGATCATGACTGGCCTTGGTGATCGCCCCGGCGATCCGCGACGACGACACCTTCGTCAGCCCCCGCTTACGCGCAGCCCAGGAATCAGCACCAGGTTCCAGACCCTGCGCGCAGCGAACCTTCAGGTCACGTGAAGCGAGCACGCCCTGATGTTCACCGACCGCCCGCAGCACCCGCTCATCCTGCGGGGTGAGGTGTTTGAGACGGTCCCGGACCGCCACCCCCGAAGGTCCGGGCACCACGAACGGGCCGCCAACGCGCGCACACCATCCACCACCACACCCCCGCCCCAAAGCCGTGCAACCTGTCACCCGGCACAACGAGCAACCATCATCAAGGTCACCCATTCGACCCCAGAACACCCGTACCCGGTTTCCCGCCCTCACCCGTCACACCACCG